>JALYXH010000156.1 GCA_030947185.1 Actinomycetota bacterium
GGCGGCTGCAGCGCCCGGGCGGGCGGGCAGGCGGGTCGGCGTACGCCGGGAGAAGGCCAGGGCCGAAGCGGCGAGGAAGATCGCGGCGATGACCAGCAGACCCAGCTGAGGGACGTCGCGCAGCAGGGCGAGCGGCCCGCGCGCCGCGAAGCGGTCGTCGAGGCGACGCAGGGCACCCCGCCCGGTCACGAGTCGGTCCCGAGGCTGCTCAGGGCTGCGGCGAGGTCGTCCGGATACGGGCTGTCGAACGTCATCCGCCGGCCCTGCTCACCGAGCCCTGGGTGGTCGAAGCCCAGCCGGACGGCGTGCAGCCACTGCCGCCCGAGGTGCAGGCGGCCGGCGAGGGTGGGGTCGGCGCCGTACTGCAGGTCACCGACGCACGGGTGCCGTAGGGCCGCCATGTGGACCCGGATCTGGTGCGTGCGACCGGTCTCCAGACGGATGTCCAGCAGGCTGGCAGCCCGGAAGGCCTCGATCGTGTCGTAATGGGTGACGCTGGGCTTGCCGCCCGCGACGACCGCGAACTTGTACGTGGCACTCGGGTGCCGGTCGATCGGGGCGTCCACGGTGCCGCGCGAGGGGTCCGGATGGCCCTGCACGAGCGCGTGGTAGCCCTTGTCGACCGTGCGGGCGCGAAAGGCGTCCTTGAGTACGGCGTAGGCCCGCTCGCTCTTGGCCAGCACCATCAGGCCGCTGGTACCGACATCGAGCCGGTGCACGACACCCTGCCGCTCGGCCGCCCCGCTCGTGGCGATGCTGTGCCCGGCCGCCCGCAGGCCGCCGACGACGGTCGGCCCCTCCCAGCCGGGACTCGGGTGGGAGGCCACCCCGGCCGGCTTGTCGACGACGACGACGTCGGCGTCGACGAAGACGACCGTCAGCCCGTCGACAGGGCGCGGGTCGAGGGTAGGTGCGGCCGGCGGGGCGGGCAGCGTCACGTCGAGCAGCGAACCGGCACTGACCCGGTCTGACTTGCCTCGGACCGCACCGTCGACGCTCGCCGCACCGGCCTCGATGATGGTCACCGCAGCGGTCCGGGACAGGCCGAACAAGCGGGCGATGGCGGCGTCGAGGCGCAGTCCGTCGAGCCCGTCGGGGACGGGCAGGGTCCGTCGGTCGGTCATCGACATCGAGTATGCCGGGTCGGCTCAGCTCTCGGGTCGGCTCAGCTCTCGGGGTCAGCCCTTGGGTCAGCCCCGTCGATGGTGCGGCCGCGGGCCGAGAGCAGCACGGCGAGCAGACCGCCGACCACGATGGCGGAGTCGGCGAGGTTGAACACCGGCCAGACCCGGAAGTCGATCCAGTCCACGACATGTCCCCGGAAGGGACCCGGTGCGCGCAGGATGCGGTCGACGAGGTTGCCGGCAGCACCGCCGAGGAGCAGCCCGAGCGCGACCGCCCATGGGAGCGAACGCAACCGGCGCGCCGTACGCAGGATCGCCACCACCACGCCTGCAGCGACCAGCGTGAAGACCACGGTCGCCCCTTGGGCAATGCTGAATGCGGCGCCGGAGTTGCGCGCTTCGCGCAGGAGCAGCGCCCCGCCCAGAAGGCGCACCGGGGGGCGGGCGGAGAGCGAGGCCACCACGGCAACCTTGGTGGCGACGTCGGCCGCCAGCACCGCGGCTGCCAGCAGCAGTAGCGAGACGACCCGCCGCGGCGGCGGGTCCTGCACACGGGAGTCGACCGGGTCGGCGGCGCCGGACTCGGTCAGCGGCGTTCCTCGCGCTGCTTGCATGTCACACACAGCGTCGCACGAGGGAAGGCCTGGAGCCGCGCCTTGCCGATCGGGTTGCCGCAGCTCTCGCACTCGCCGTACGTGCCGTCGTCGAGGCGGGCCAGAGCGCGCTCGACCTGGGCCAGCAGGTCGCGGCTGTTGTTTGCCAGCGACATCTCCTGCTCGCGTTCGAAAGTCTTGGTGCCGGCGTCCGCCTGGTCGTCTCCAGCGCCCTCGCCGCCACCGTCCCGCTGGAGGCTGGACCAGGCCGACTCGGCGTCGCCGATCTCGGCGCGCAGCTCCCTCGCCTGCTCGTCCAGCTCAGTGCGCAGCTCGGTGAGCTCAGCCGCGCTCCATGCCCGGTCCCGCGCCGACGCCGGCCGACGGGTCGCGGGCGTGGCAGGACGCGCGGGCAGCGCTGAGGTCTTACTCGTCGTCTTGGCTGAGCTGGTCTCAGCAGGGGCGGCCTGCTGCGGTGCCGCCGGTCGTGCGGAAGCGTCGGGTCGCTCGGTGGTCGCTGATCCATTGGCCGGCACCGCAGGGCCCTTGGCGCGACTTCCTGAGGCCGGGGCGGAGGCCGCTGCACCGGACGCCGACGTGGCCGGAGCGACTCGTTTCGCGCCTGAAGCTGGCTTGGCGACTGAACCAGGCTTGGTACGTGCGAACGAAGGCTTGGCCGAGGCCGACTTGGTGGCGGCCGACTTGGTGGCGGCCGACGGCACAGGCCTAGTCGCCCTGCCAGACGCAGCCGTCCTGACTGCTGCTTTGGCCAGGTTCGTCGTCACTAGTGATGCCCCGGTTGCCGTCCCCGTTCCCGGCTTGGACACAACGACTGGTGACCGTCGCCTCGACCTGGCGCCGGCAGCGCTCCCTTCAGCCGGAGCCGTCGTCGCGGTTTTCGCCGCCTGCGACGAGCCGACCTTGGCGGGGGTGGTCTTCGTCGCCTTCGACGAGTCGACCTTGGCGGGGGTGGTCTTCGCCGCCTTCGACGAGCCGACCTTGGCAGGGGTGGCTGCGGCGAGGCCGGTCGTCCCAGCCTTGGCTGAAGCGATTTTCGCGGTCTTCGCGGTCTTCGATGGAGCGGTCTTCCCGACCCTTGCTGGAGCGGACTTGGCGGGTGCGGACTTGGCGGGTGCGGACTTGGCGGGTGCGGACTTGGCGGGTGCGGACTTGGCAGGTGCGCTCTTGGCAGGTGCGGTCTTGGCCGGAGCGGTCTTGGCTCGAGCTGTCTTGGCCGTTGCGGCCTTGGTCGATGCGGCCTTTGCTCGAGCGGATTTGGCGGGAGCGGTTTTCGCGGCCTTCGCCGGAGCGACCTTGGCGGAAGCGGTCTTTGCGGAACCGGTCTTCGCCGGAGCGGCGCTCGCGGGAGCGGTCTTGGCCGGCACGGTCTGCCGGGTCTCTGAGGCGGCGACCTTGGCGGGAGCGGTCTTGGCGGTCTTCGCAGGGGCGGTCTTTGCTGGGCCTGCCTTGCTGGGCGAAGCATTCTTGGGCGCCCTCCGAGGTCGCCCATCCGATGACGGCTGCGATTCGCCGGATCGCTGATCGGACAGTTCAGAGTGCCCGATCGGCTCGGGCCATGGCTGCACCTCCGCGGCCTGGCCGGCATCGTCACCCCGACCACGGCGGCCGAGCGCACGCCTCAATCGTCTACCGAGCCCCCCGCGCTCGCTGACCATGTAGCGCGCCCCCTGCCCCGCGAGTGTTGAGTGAAGCCGAGCGGCTTAGCTGCGCAAGATCACCGGTCGGAAGGTGAGGATAGGAGGGCTGACGGCGGCCAGCAATGCGCCGCGCCTGGCTTTCATCAGGCTTATCCCCAGGCCGGGCTCAAGGTCGAGTCCATCCACAGGATGTGCCTGGCTGGGGCGTGCTTCCTTGAACCGGACCAGACTCGAACACATGTTCGATATGTCGACGGACGCGGCCCTCCGTGCAGCTCCTGGCCCGGTGCTTGTCACTGCGCTCGCAGGCCTGGAAGTCGATCGGCTCGAGCCTCAGGAGCAGGTCGTCGTGCTGCAGGCTTGGGAGCGCGTGCTGTCGTGGGCGACCGCGAAACAGCAACGGGTGATGACGGCGATTGCCGGCGTACCCGACGGTCAAGACGGTGGTGATGACTGGGGACGGGAGGAAGTAGCGGCGGCCCTGCATATCTCGGGGCGTACCGCTGCCGGGCGGCTCGCCGTCGCGCGGATCTTGGAAGATCTCCCGTTAACATCCGAGGCGCTGGCGACCGGACGGATCGGGTACTGGCACGCCGTGGCCATCACCGACGAGCTATCCGCCGTCGAGTCTGATGCAGCGGCGGCTGTCGAGCTGTCCGTGCTTGCCGACTCCTACGCGCAGACGCCTGGTGCGCTTCGTCGGTCGTTACGCCGGGCCGTCGCGACACTGGATCCGGTGTCGCGCGAGTTGGCGCATGCCCGGGCGGTCGTCGAGCGTCGAGTGCGGACGTGGCCCGAGCCCGATGGCATGGCCACCTTGGCTGCGACGCTCCCCGCTGCCGACGTCGCCATCTGCATGACAGCGCTCAGCTCACTTGCACGTCGATCGTCACTCGACGGGGCGGCGACAGATGCTCCGGGCGTCGATGCGAGGCGTGCCGACGCCCTGGTGGCGCTGTGCAGCCAGGCCCTCGCCGACCCGGCTCTGCCTCGCGATCATCGTCACCGACCGGCCGTCGGAGTCTTGATCGACCTTCCGACGCTGCTGGGGCTCGCGGATCATGCGGGTGAGCTCGCCGGATACGGACCGATCCCAGCAGCGGCGGCCCGAGTCCTGGCTGCCGAGGGGCTTTGGCACCGGCTGGTCACAGACCCGGTTACCGGCGCGCTGCTCGATCGTGGACAACGCAGCTACAAGCCGTCTCAGTCGCTGGTCGACTACGTGCTCGCTCGCGATGCCACATGTCGTTTCCCGACCTGTGCGCAACCCGCATCGCGGTGCGACATCGACCACGCGGTCCCTCATCGGACAGGTGGAGCCACCTCAGCCAGCAATCTCGGGCTGCTCTGCCGCCGGCACCACCGACTCAAGCATGAGGGCAGGTGGCGCCTCGATCGTCACAAGGACGCGTCCTGTACGTGGACAAGTCCGGCTGGCGCCCGCTACCGCGTGCCGGCGCCGAGATGGTTGCCTCAGGGCCCGGAACCCTGATGACGTCGCCACCCGGACCCCGATCGGATAGCGTCACCGGCGCACGATCAACGCGCAGACGGGGACGAGTAGCGCCGTAGGCAGCGAGAAGCGACTCGGGGGCGGTGAGAGCCCGGGCGCGAGCGCGACGTGAACATCACCCCTGAGCAGCCGGAAGAACGGTCCCTGCGGGGACCAACTAGACCCGGCCGGGTCCGCCCGACACCGCGGACAGGAGAGGGTGCGCAGCCTCAATCGGCTCGCACCAAGAAGGGTGGTACCGCGGGGCCGGTCGCCTCGTCCCTTCGCGCACGCGGGGCTCACAAGAGCCTGCAGCCGTCCGACGAAGGGAGAGCGGTAGATGACGAGGCAGTTCCGGCCACTGCCGGCCGCCGTTGACCTGCCTGCGATCGAGCGTGCGGTCCTCGAACGCTGGGCCGAGACGAAGGTCTTCGACCGGTCGCTGAACGCGACCGCGGACGGCCCGCAGTGGGTCTTCTACGAAGGTCCGCCGACGGCGAACGGCAAGCCCGGCACGCACCACGTCGAGGCTCGGGTCTTCAAAGACCTCTTTCCCCGCTACAAGACCATGCAGGGCTTCGCCGTCCTGCGTCGAGCCGGCTGGGACTGCCACGGACTTCCGGTCGAGCTCGAGGTCGAGAAAGAACTCGGCTTCAGCGGCAAGCAGGACATCGAGCGGTACGGCATCGCCGAGTTCAACCAGCGCTGCCGGGAGTCGGTACAACGCCACGTCGGCCAGTTCGCCCGGCTGACCGAGCGCATGGGCTACTGGGTCGACATGGAGGCGGCCTACTGGACCATGGATCCGGCGTACGTCGAAAGCGTCTGGTGGTCCCTCAAGACGATCTTCGACAAGGGCCTGCTGGTCCAGGACCACCGGGTCGCTCCCTACTGTCCGCGGTGCGGAACCGCCCTGTCCGACCACGAGGTGGCGCAGGGGTACCTGACGGTGACCGACCCCAGCGTCTACGTCCGGTTCCCAACGACATCGGGCCGGCTGCAGGAGCTCGGAGCCGACCTGCTCGTCTGGACGACGACGCCTTGGACCCTCGTCTCCAACACAGCGGTCGCCGTCCATCCGGACGTGACCTACGTGGTGGCGCGGCGGGGCAGCGACGTCGTCGTCGTGGCCGAGCCACTGCTCGCCGCGGCCGTCGGTACCGAGGTGGAGGTCATCGAGCGGGTCGCCGGGCGGGAGCTGGAACGGACGACGTACTCGCCTCCGTTCGACATTGTGCCGATGGAGGGGGCGCACTACGTCGTGCTCGCCAACTACGTCACGACCGAGGACGGGACCGGACTGGTCCACCAGGCGCCCGCCTTCGGCGCCGAGGACCTCGCCGTCTCGCGTGCGTACGGCCTGCCAGTCGTCAACCCGATCGACCCGACAGGGCACTTCGAGGAAGGCTTGCCGCTGGTGGGGGGCGAGTTCTTCAAGGCGGCCGACTCCGGCATCGCCGCGGATCTCCGCGCCCGCGGCCTCCTCTGGCGTCAGGAGAGCTACGAGCACAGCTACCCACACTGCTGGCGCTGCGATACGCCGTTGCTCTACTACGCCTTGCCGTCCTGGTACATCCGCACCACAGCGGTGAAGGACCGCCTGCTGGCCGAGAACGAGCGCACCGACTGGCACCCGCCCGGGATCAAGACCGGACGTTACGGCGACTGGCTCCAAAACAACATCGACTGGTCACTGTCCCGCAACCGCTACTGGGGCACACCGCTGCCGATCTGGCGCTGCGAGGACGGCCACCTCACCTGCATCGGCTCGCTGGCCGAACTGGGTGGGCTGGCCAAAGCCGACCTGAGCGCTCTCGACCCCCACCGGCCCTTCGTCGACGACATCCGTTTCGACTGCCCGGAGTGCGGTTCGACGGCCAACCGGGTGCCCGAGGTCATCGACGCGTGGTACGACTCCGGCTCGATGCCCTTTGCGCAGTGGGGCGCGCCCTGGCAAAACGACGAGACGTTCCGGGCTCGTTACCCCGCGCAGTACATCTGCGAGGCGATCGACCAGACACGCGGCTGGTTCTACACGCTGATGGCGGTCGGAACCCTCGTCTTCGACCGCTCGTCCTACGAGACCGTGCTCTGCCTCGGCCACATCCTGGACAAGGACGGCCGCAAGATGAGCAAGCACCTCGGCAACGTGCTGGACCCGTTCGAGCTGTTCGACCGGCACGGCGCCGACGCGCTGCGCTGGCTGATGCTCTGCCAGGGCTCGCCGTGGTCGGCCCGCCGGATCAGCGACGACGCGCTGGACGAGGTCGTCCGCAAGATCCTGCTGACCTACTGGAACACCGTCTCCTTCCTCGTTCTCTACGCCAACGCGGCCGGCAGCGACCCGACCAACCCGACGGCAAGCGGCTGGACACCCGGATCGGTCGAACCGCCCCCGCCCGCCGACCGGCCGTTGCTCGACCGCTGGGCCCTGTCGGAGCTGAACGCGACGGTGACCGAGGTCTCGGCCGCCCTGGAGGACTTCGACTCCCAGCGCGCCGGTCGACGGCTGGCTCAGTACGTCGATGACCTGTCGAACTGGTACGTCCGACGCTCCCGGCGGCGGTTCTGGGCCGGTCCCGCAACGCCGGACGGGGCAGCAGCGTTCGCCACGCTGCACGAGTGCCTGGAGGTGCTCACCCGCCTGCTCGCTCCATTCGTGCCCTTCCTCACGGACGCGATGTGGCAGGTGATCGTCGCGGAGGTCGTCGACGGTGCCCCTGACTCGGTGCATCTCGCGTCCTGGCCAACGGCAGACCCGGACCTGGTCGTCGACGAGCTCTCGGCGCAGATGGCCCTCGTCCGAAGGCTGGTCGAGCTAGGACGCGCGGCCCGCGCCGACTCCGGCGTACGGACGAGACAACCGCTGGGCCGCGCACTGGTGAGCGCCCCCGGCTGGGCCGACCTCGACCCCGAGCTGAAGGACTTGGTGGGCCAGGAGCTCAACGTGGTCGCGTTCGACAGCCTCGCCGCGGAAGGCGAGCTGGTGGACTACGGCGTCAAACCCAACTTCCGTACGTTGGGGAAGCGCTTCGGGTCGCGGACGAAAGAAGTCGCCCAGGCGGTGACGGCAGCCGACTCGACCGAGCTGGTCAACGCCTTGCGCAGCGGCCGAGCTGTCGTGCAACTGGCCGATGAGAAGGTGCCGCTCGGACCGGACGAGCTGATCGTCACCGAGACGCCCCGGTCGGGATGGGCAGTGGCCACCGCCGGCGCCGAGACGCTGGCGCTCGACCTCACACTGACACCACGGCTGCGGCGCGACGGGATCGCCCGCGAGGTGGTTCGGCTGATCCAGGATGCCCGCCGGTCCAGCGGCCTCGAGGTCTCCGACCGGATCGAGGCTTGGTGGTCCGGCTCGGACGAGGAGCTCACGCTTGCGGTGCGCGAGGCCGCCGAGCACATCGCTGATGAAGTGCTCGCTCCGTCCTTGACAGAGGGCGCCCCGTTGGCAGACCTGGCACCGCATCACGATGCCGATCTGGGCCTGACTTTCTGGCTTCGACCGGTCGGCGGCTGATCGACGCCGAGCGGTCTGCGTTACCCCGTGCGGCCGTCTTTCACCCGAGTGGCCGAGTCAAGAAGCCCCCTGGGCCGTGCCGATGGTTCATAAGCATGCGAACCGTTGCTCCAACCGGAGCAGCGGCCGCTGACCCGGACGCGCAGCCCGGAGGACGACCCGTTGGAGGAAGACATGTCGGTCACCTTCGCTCTTCGCGCCGCGAGCGAGTCGGTCGGGCTTCGGCTGGCGGCACACGCGGTCGCCGTACCGGCCCTGGCCAGCATGATCCGGCCCGCACTGGTGCTGCCGGAGCGGGAGACCCGGGCGCTGCTGCACGCCGCCATGCGGCGGGACGTCAGCGGTGGCGGCTGCTTCTCCGCCGGACCCGCCGGCATCCAGGTCTGGAGCGGCCCGTTCGACGGCCCCGGCGGCTCGCACGGCAGCGCCGTGCACCTGGGCTCGGTGGACTGGACCTACGACACACCGGTCCGGCACTACGTGACGGTCTACCGCTCGATGGTCACGGCTGCCGGTGTCGAGTCCGGGGACACCCCGAACTCCGTGCTCGCCCGCGTCCTCGCCCTGACGGGCGTCGAGGCCATCGGTACGACGCTGACGATGCCCACCCCGCCCGCTGCCGACCCGTTCCGCTCCAGCACGCAGCGCCAGCGCACGGCCTGACCGACCGGGGTCGATCCACGAACCGAGCGACCCGCTACCGAGGTGCGTGGCGATGCGAGCTCACGGGTTGCAGACGCCGCACTCCTCGTAGCCCTGCCGGCGCGCCACGGTGCGGGTGACGTCGACCGCGTCCGCGTTTCCCTTTACGAACCGGCAGTCGCCTCGATGGAACTTCGAGCGGTCAGGGATGACGAGGACGTGTCCACGCGCGAGCGTCACGACGCCGCCTCGAGCCGGCGCACTCTTGGCCGGCGCACTCTTGGCCGGCGCACTCTTGGCCGGCGCGGTCTTGGCCGGCGCACTCTTGGCCGGCGCACTCTTGGCCGGCGCACTCCTGGCCGGCGCGGTCTTGGCCGGCGCGGTCTTGGCCGCGTCTTCGATGGGTGCGTCTACCCGGCGTAAACGGGTCGTCGGCGCCTCCGCCGTCCTTGTAATCGACGGCTCGGAGGACGCTGGCTTAGCTGGGGCGGACACTGTCGAACGCGCGGGCTCGGCAGCGGTAGAGCGTGCCTCGCTGGCGTTTTCAGCAGCTGGCTGGGCGCCGTCGACCGGCTGCGCACTCTCGTGCACAGCGGCAGCTGCCGGCTTCGAGTCGGCCCTGCCCGCTTGACCGTCACCCTGGTCGCCGGCCCTCGCTACGACCCCCTCGGCGTCGTGCTCTCGCAGGTAGCGTTCGGCCAGAGTCTCATCGGGCTTGCACACGCCACATGGGCTGTAGCCCTCGGTGCGCGCCGCCTCGACGGGCCTTGATTCGCCCCCCTTGCCGGCGAGGTAACGACATCCGCTGAGGTGATAGCGCGGTCGACCCGGTACGACGAGCACGTCCCCGCCGCTGGCCCTTGCGGCGTCGGTGATGGCGGCCGGCTCCGTTTCCTGCGGCGGCTCTGGCGGCTCCTCTCGCGAGTGCCGTGCTCGAGCTGCCGGACTCGGGACCGGCGCCGGCGTGTCGTCGTCGTCACTCGACGTGGCCTGCTTCCCGGCCTCGCCCTGACGTCGACGGACGAGAAAGGCCAATGACCGAGGCGCAGACCCGCGGGTCTGCAACACGCTCACCAACAGGCAGATGAAGGCAACGATCGCAACGCCAATGCACATGTACACCAGCAGGATGCCCGAGCTGACGATGCCGATGATCAGCAGCACGAGCGCGACCAGAACCAGGGCACCGCTGATGACTAACAACAATCCACCTCGTAGGTCGGCCGGTGCGGCGCCATGATCCTAGCGACGTGAGGGTGGCGGTTGCGCTCGGTTGAACACTCAGGCGCCGCCCGGCTCCGGGCCCTGCTCGGCGCGCTCCACGAGTGGCGTCGGGCGGAACGGCCCTGTCCGCTCACTCCGGTCGGTGTCGCCAACGCTGGACATCGACGGCGGCACCTCCGGAGCTGGGCGGAACGGACTCGCCTCCCGAGGCGGCCCGGCCGGCGGTGCCGCTGAGGGCGGTGCTGAGGGCGGTGCCGCTACAGGCGGTGCCGCCGACGGCGGTGCCACTGACGGGGCGGCCGACGGCGGACTCGACGGCGGACTCGACGGCGGCTCGGCGGGCGGTGCCGTGGG
>JALYXH010000141.1 GCA_030947185.1 Actinomycetota bacterium
CCCTGGCGCGGGCGCGGATTGCCTCACGGCGCAGGTGGATGACGAAGCCGACCACGAGCAGATCTGCTGCTGCGTTCACCCACCACCAGGCCGGTGCCACTGCCAAGCCGCCGACCAGACCGCCGACGGCGATGGTGGCAAGCCCGAGCAGGAGCCGGCGGCGGCGTACGACGAGCTGCGCCCGACCCGGGCGAGGATGCGATGCGGCGGGGCGCGCTCCGATGCGTCCCGGCCGGCCGGCCGGTGAGGGCGCGCCGAGCGCGTCTCGGGGTTCGACGGGCAACCGTCCGCGCGCGGGGCCCGGAGGCGGCGGCACCACGACGTAGCGGCGGTCGGCGGTCGGGACGGACCGTCGGGACAGGATGCGCATCGCGGAGGCGAACCTATCCGCTGAGCGGCTCTCCACACTCACGTCGTGCCGGCGGAGCAGCATCGGCACCAGCACCGCAGCCCATCCCACGACGATGACCAGGAGGAGAGGCGCGCCACTGAGCACAGGTTCTCCCGGCGGTCGGCGGTTTGGCGTAGATCGTTTACGAGGTCCACGCTAACCCCGACTTACACGGCTGTAACTCACCTGGCCCGGTGTGTCGGCGCAATCCGGGCCGCCGTCAGGCCCGGCGGACCGAGCGCCAGCGCCGCAGCATCCCCTCGGGGACGTCCTCCGCGGTCACCGCGAAGGTGAGGTGGTCCCGGTAGGCGCCGTCGATGTGGAGCAGCCGCCGGTGCAGCCCCTCCTCGCGGAAGCCGAGCTTCTCCACCACCCGCCTGCTCGCGGTGTTCTCCGGCCGGATGTCGGCCGCCACCCGGTGCAGCCCGCCCATCCCGAAGCTGTGGTCGACGAGCAGAGCCAGCGCCGTCGGCATCACGCCGCGACCGGCCACCCGCTCGTCCACCCAGTAGCCGACCGCCGCGGAGTTCATCGCGCCCCGCACGATCGGGCCGAGCGTGACCTGCCCGGACAGCACGCCGTCGACGGTGATGAAGAACGGCATGGCGGTGCCGTTGCGGGCCTGCCGGCGAAGAGCGCGCAGCATCGGCGCGAAGGTGCCGGGTCCGTGCCGCTCCGGCCACGCGACGCCCGGCTTGGTCGCCTCCCAAGGCGCGAGCCAGCGTTCGTTGGCCAGGCGCACCTCAGTCCATGCAGCGGCGTCGCGCAGTCGTAGTGGCCGTAGCACGACGTTCCCGTCGCGCAGCTGGGCCGGCCAGCCGGGTGAGGACACCGCTGCCCTAGTGGTCGCCGCCGCGCAGCTGCGCGACCGCGTGGCCCAGCACCGGAGTCAGCACGACCATGCCGTCGCGCACGCCACCGGTCGAGCCGGGCAGGTTCACGATCAGCGTCGCCGCGGAGATCCCGGCAACGGCCCGGGACAGGATCGTGGTCGGCATCGAGTCGCGGTTGGTGGCCCGGATCGCCTCGACGAGTCCCGGCGCCTCCCGCTCGATGATCGCCCTGGTCGCCTCCGGCGTGACGTCCCGCGGCGAGAGCCCGGTGCCGCCGGTGGTCAGGACGACGTCGTAGCGGTCGGCCACGGCTTTCCGCAGGGTGTCCTTGATCTGGGTCACCTCGTCGGGCACCACCTCGACGGCGCCCACCTCGAACCCGCTCTCGCGCAGCAGGTCGGCCAGCAGCGGCCCCGAGGTGTCGTGGCGAGCCCCACCGTGGGACCGGTCCGACACCGTCACCACCAGGGCTCGGGCGCCTTCGGGAAGGTCGGGGGAACGCCCGCTCATCGCACTCCTCGTCGCCAGGTGCCGGAGCTGCCGCCGGTCTTCTCCTCCACCCGTACGTCGGTGACGATGGCGCCCGGGTCGACGGCCTTCACCATGTCGACGAGCGCCAGCGCGGCCACGCTCACCGCCGTCAGCGCCTCCATCTCCACGCCGGTGCGGTCCGCCGTACGCACCAGGGCCGTGATGTCCACCGCGTCGTCCCCGACCGTGAGGTCGACGGTGACGCCGTGCAGAGCGATCGGGTGGCACAGCGGCACCAGGTCGGGCGTCCGCTTGGCCGCCATGATGCCCGCGACCCGGGCGACGCCGAGGGCGTCGCCTTTGGGTACGCCGTCGCCGCGCAGCAGCCCGACCACCTCGGGGGAGACCAGCACCCGGCCGGTGGCGGTCGCCGTCCGTACGGTGACGGCCTTGTCGGCGACGTCGACCATCCGGGCAGCACCTGCCGCGTCGAGGTGGGTGAGTCGCTCCGACCGGGTCACCGGCCGCGCCGCTCGAGCAGCAGCACGGTCACCGGGTCCCCGGCGGCAATCTCGGTGACGTGCTCGGGTACGACGGCCAGCGCGTTGGCCGCCGCCATCCCGGCCAGCAGGTGCGAGCCGCTGCCGCCAACGGGTGACACGACGTAGGCACCGTCGGTCACCTCGAGGTGGACGCGGACGAACCCACGCCGGCCGGCCGGTGCGTGCAGCGGGCGGGCCGCTCGCGCCGTGACCGTGGGCCGCTGCAGCGGCTCGGCGCCGAGCATCCGGCGCAGGGCGGGGCGGACGAAGACCTCGAAGGAGACCAGCGCGCTGACCGGGTTGCCGGGCAACCCGAAGAAGGGAGTGCGGTCGGGCCCGATCACACCGAAGCCCTGCGGCATGCCGGGCGACATGGCGACCCGGTCGAAGGCGACCGTACCGAGCCGGCCGAGCACCTCCTTGACCACGTCGTACGCCCCGACGCTCACCCCACCGCTGGTGACGATCAGGTCGGCCCGGATGAGGTGGTCCTCGAGGGTGGTCAGCAGCTGCTGCGGGTCGTCCGGCACGATGCCGACGCGGTAGGCGATCGCTCCGGCCTCTCGCGCAGCCGTGGTCAGCGCGAAGCTGTTCGAGTCGACGATCTTGCCCGGACCGACATGTGAGCCGGCCTCGACCAGCTCGCTGCCGGTCGAGACGACGACGACCCGCGGTCGCGGCCGGACCGCGACGGCTGGGCGTCCGGCCGCGGCCAGCAGGCCGATCTGGGCAGCGCCCAGATGCGTGCCGGCGGCAGCCACCAGGTCGCCCGTTCGCACGTCCTCCCCGGCTCGCCGGATGTGCTGGCCGGGTTCTGGCGTGCGCTCGATGCGCACGTTGGCGATGCCCCCGTCAGTCCACTCCAGCGGCACCACGGCGTCGGCGCCGGACGGCAGCAGCGCCCCGGTCATGATCCGTACGCAGAAGCCGGGCTGCACCGACAACGGGCTCGCCGTACCGGCCGGGATGTCACCGACCACCGGCAGGCTGACCGGGGCGGCAGCGCTGGCACGCAGCAGGTCGCCGCGGCGGACCGCGTAGCCGTCCATCGCCGAGTTGTCGAAGGGCGGCAGCGGCCCGGTGGCCACTATGTCCTCGGCCAGCACGCAGCCGTGCGCGTCGAGCAGGCTGAGGTCCAGCGGCGCCAACGGCGCCACCACCTCGAGGATGTCGGCCAGGTGCCGATCGACGGACTTCAGCGCCTCGCTCACCCGTCCTCCGGATGGTCGGCAACGAAGCCGCGCAGCCAGCGCAGGAACTCCGGCCCGAGGTCGGCCCGCTCGCTCGCCAAGGTCACCACCGTGCGCAGGTAGTCACCGCGGTCGCCGGTGTCGTAGCGCCGGCCGCTGAAGACCACCCCGTGCACCGGCTCGCCGTCGCCGTCCGGCCGCTGGGCCAGCGCCTTCAGCGCGTCGGTGAGCTGAATCTCCCCGCCCGCGCCGGGCTCCGTCCGTCGTAGCTCCTCGAACACGGCGGGCGAGAGCACGTAGCGACCGATGATCGCCAACGTGCTGGGCGTCTCGTCCGGGTCCGGCTTCTCGACCAGGTCGTCGACCCTGACCACACCGTCGGCGTCGGGCTCCCGGGCGACTGCTGCGCCGTAGAGCTTGATCTGTGCCCGCGGGACCTCCAGGAGCGCGACCACGCTGCCACCGTGCTTCGCCTGGGTGGCGATCATGCGTTCGAGCAGGTCCTCGCGCTCGTCGATGAGGTCATCCCCGAGCAGGACCGCGAACGGCTCCTCGCCGACGTGCGGAGCAGCGCACAGGACGGCATGACCCAGCCCCCGCGGCTCGTGCTGCCGGATGAAGTGCAGGGTGCCCAGGTTGTCGGTGGCCCGTACGGCGGCCAGCCTGTCCTTGTCGCCCTTGGCCTCCAGCGCCGCCTCGAGCTCGGGCACCCGGTCGAAGTGGTCCTCGAGGGACCCCTTGTTGCGGCCGGTGACCATCAGGATGTCTTCGCAGCCGGCGCGGACTGCCTCTTCCACGACGTACTGGATGGCCGGCTTGTCGACGACGGGCAGCATCTCCTTGGGAGTCGCCTTCGTCGCCGGGAGGAACCGGGTGCCCAGTCCTGCGGCCGGGATGACGGCTTTGCGTACGGCGACGTCCATGAGCCGACCCTAACGGCTGCGTCAGGCAGGAGCGCCGGCAGCAGTGACAGCTGACCGGTCAGTGCCGGCCGGCCTCGGCCTCCGCGGCGCCGACGGCCCGCGGGCCGGTCCCGGACTGCTCAGGCGAGTCCTCAGGGGCCTGCCCCTGCGACGCCGGGCCGACCTGCCACCCGTCGACCGCGGGCTGGCGGCTGCCCGGTGGAGGAAGCGCGGGCTCCGGCAGCGGCGGGAGGTCGGCGAGGGTGTCCGGGTGAGCCCCCCCGTTGACCTGCGGCGCCGCCCCGGCGGCCGGCTCCGGTGTGGCCGGCACCGTCGGGTCCCCGGTGGCGACCCGCCAGCAGTCGCGGCCGGAGTCCTTGGCGACGTAGAGCGCCTCGTCAGCCCGGCGGAGCAGCGTGTTGGCCGTGGTTCCGTGCTGCGGGAACACGGCGACGCCGATCGAGACGGTGACCGGCAGCAGCTGCTCGCCCACGTGCCCGAACGGGCGGTGGCGGATGACCTCGACGATCCGCTCCGCTGCCATCTCGGCCCCCTCGAGGTCGGTCTCGGGCAGCACCAGCACGAGCTCCTCGCCGCCGTAGCGGGCCAGCGTGTCCACCTCGCGGATCTCGGCCTTCACCCGCATCGCGAGCTCGATCAGCACCGAGTCGCCGCGCTGGTGGCCGTGCTCGTCGTTGACCAGCTTGAACCGGTCGATGTCGAGCATGAGCAGCGCCAGCGGACGGCCGAACCGGGCGGCGCGCTCGATCTCCTTGCCGAAGTTCATCGTGAAGTAGCGGTAGTTCCACAGGCTGGTCAGCCCGTCGGTGATCGAGAGCCGCTGCGCCTCCTGGTGCAGCAGCACGTTGTCGACCGCCACGGTCGCCTGGCTCGCGAAGGTGCGGATGGTGGCCAGGTCGCCGTCGTCGAACTCGTCGGCGTCGATCCGGTCGTAGAGGTTGAGCACTCCCACCACCCGCCCGGAGCTCTTCAGCGGGATCGAGATGAGGCTGTGCGCCCGCGGCTCGGCGGGGCTCGGGGTCAGCTCGCCGTCGGCCGAGCCCACCCGTCCGCGGATCGGGTCGCCACTGGCGGCCACCAGTCCGGAGATGCCCTCGCCGAGAGGCAGCCGGAGGTCGGTCGCACCGCCACGGCCCTCGAGGCCCCGACCTACCTTCAGGTAGACCTCGCCGCGGGCGGAGGCGACCAGCAGGACGGCACCTGCCTCGGCCCGCACGCTGGCCATCGCGGTCTCGAGGATCACAGTCAGGATCCGGGCCAGGTCGTGCGTGCTCGAGAGGGTGTCGCCGAGCCGGGTGAGGTTGAGCCGCAGCTCGTCGCGACTGCTCTCCAGCGCCCGGATGTAGGTGCGCAGCTCGTCGGTCATCCCGTTGAAGGCAGTCCCCAGCCGGCCTACCTCGTCGCGTGAGCGGACCGGGATCTGGGTGTCGAGGTCGCCTCCCGCGACCCGGGCTGCCGCGTCGCTCAGCTCGGCCAGCGGACGGGTCGCCAGCCGCGCCAGCAGCCGACTGCAGCCGGCTGCCAGCACCAGCGCGCCGAGGAAGAAGACGAACAGCAGGGGTACGACGCCACGGGTCGAGGGCAGCGGCTCACTCTGCACGGCGAGGGTCGGCCGGCCGGCCTGCGGCGCCGTGGCGCTCACCAGACGACCGTTCACCCGCTGCGGCGAGCCGGCTGCGGCACCGGCCACCCGGGCGGTGTCGGCGGCGTGCGGCGGGGACAGCGTGGTGACGACCGGCCGGGTGCCGTCGACGACGGTCACGTTGGTGCCGACCGCCTTGCTCAGGGCCTGGACCGCGTCCTGGCTCAGAACGACCGCCGCGGTCGCCGTACCCAGGAAGGCATGGTCCGGGGATTCCAGCCGCACCGACGCGGCTACCGCGAAGGGGGTCCCGCCGGTCCGCGCTCCGCAGTCACCGAGGTTGGGCGGCGACTCGGGCGTGCCGGCGATCTGGGCCGGCAGGACACCGGCCCGGCTGGGCGGCGTACCCGGGGGGCTGATGACCTGGGCGTAGTCGGCCAGCTTCCTCGCGACGAGCTCCTTGACCGCGTCCGGGCCGGCGCTGCCGGCCGATGCCTGGCCGAGCACCTGCGCAGCCGACCGGGCCCGCTCGCAGTAGGCGTCCAGGGCGAGTGAGAGACCGTTGCGGGCGGTAGCCAGCCGGTTGCTCACCTGCTTGTCCAGCGCCCGCGGGAACACGATGCTGACGTAGGTGCCCGCCACGAGCAGCGGCAGCAGGACGACAGCGATGAACGCCAGCGACAGGCGTAGCCGCAGCGTCACCTCGTCACCTCCGTGCCGCGTTCCCGCTTCGGGGACGTCTGGTCTGCGGTCGGCCATGCTCAGCCGTGGCTGTCATGCTCGCACGGGAGTATCGGCAGCCGGGTGCGGCTGCCGCACCGTTGAGGGTGATCTATTGCTGACGAATTCATCTCAAACCGACCCGAAAGCCCGCCTGCGGACCCCCTTGCTGGCTCATCGGCAGGCCCGCTCGTCCCGCGAGCGGAGTGCCGCCGCGGCGGCTCTCGCCGAACGGGTGCTGGCCCTTCCGGAGCTCGCCGGAGCTCGCCGGGTGGCGGCCTACGTCGCCGCGGGCGCCGAGCCCGGCACCGGACCGCTGCTCGACCGGCTGTTCGCGCGAGGGGTCGAGGTGCTGCTGCCGGTCCTGCTCGCCGACGACTCGCTGGACTGGGCGCCCCATACCGCGTCGGCGCCCTTTCGCCCAGGTCGTCACCACCTGATGGAGCCGACCGCACGCCCCCTCGGCCCGGACGCCGTACGCCGGATGGATGCGGTAGTGGTCCCCGCACTGGCCTGCGACACCGCCGGCAACCGGCTCGGCCGCGGCGGCGGGTCCTACGACCGTGCCCTGGCCGGGCTCGACCCCGGCGTACCGGTTGTTGCGCTGGTCTACGACGACGAGGTGCTCGACGCCGTCCCGGTCGAGGTTCTCGACCGGCCGGTCGGCGTCATCGTGACTCCGGCGCGCACGGTGCGACCGCAGCCCTCGGCGCCGTCGCTGGACTCCGGCGGGGGGTTGGCGCAGGATTAGCAGTCGAACCTGCCGAGTGCCAACCAGCGCTGCCACGTAGTCGAGGAGGACCCGTGCCCACCTACCAGTACGCCTGCACCGAGTGCGGCGAGCCGCTGGAGGTCGTGCAGTCCTTCTCCGACGAGCCGCTGACCGAGTGCCCGGCGTGCGGCGGCCGGCTCCGCAAGGTCTTCAGCCCGGTCGGGGTCGTGTTCAAGGGATCGGGCTTCTACCAGACCGACAGCCGGCGCAGCGAGAAGGCGAAGGCGGACAGCGCAGCCAACGGTGGCGCAGGTGCGAAGAAGTCCGACGCCGCGGCCGGCGCGGGTTCGGGTTCGGGTTCGGGTTCGGCTTCGGGTTCGAGCGGCGACGGCGGCGGCTCGGGCGGTTCGGGTGAGAAGTCCTCCGGTGCCGGCTCCAGCGGCACGGACAAGCCGGCCAAGCCGTCGTCGGACCGCCCCGCCAGCACGTCGTCCACAGCCAAGAGCGCCTGAGCCGGCGTCCCCAGCCCGTCCAGCCGGCCCGGGCGGCCGGTCCGGCCTCGCTATCGTCGGCAGCGCCGGCTCTCGCGACGCCACCCTGGCGCCCCGGCGACCCGGCGGAGGCAAGGCAGTGACGGCGAGCAGCACCCGCGACCCAGTCCGCGCCGACATCGGCGTCATCGGCGGCTCCGGGCTCTACGCCTTCCTCGACGAGGCGGACGAGATCTCGGTCCCGACTCCCTACGGCGAGCCGAGCGACCCGATCGTGGTCGGCACCATCGGCGGCCGCCGGGTGGCCTTTCTGCCCCGGCACGGTCGGGACCACCGCTTCCCGCCGCACCGCATCCCCTTCCGCGCCAACCTCTGGGCTCTGCGGGCGGTCGGGGTGCGCCAGGTGCTCGCGCCCTGCGCCGTCGGCTCCCTGCGGGCCGAGATCGGCCCCGGGTCGCTCGTCGTCCCCGACCAGCTGGTCGACCGCACGTCGGGCCGGGTGCAGACCTACTACGACAGCCGCGCGGTGCACGTCCCGTTCGCCGACCCCTACTGCCCTGTCGGCCGGCAGACGGTGGTCACTTGTGCGGAAGCAGCCGGGCTCGAGCCGGTCGACGGCGGGACGATGGTGGTCATCGAAGGGCCGCGCTTCTCCACCCGTTCGGAGTCGCGCTCCTACTCGGCCGCCGGCTGGACCGTCGTCAACATGACCGGGCACCCGGAGGCCGTCCTGGCCCGCGAGCTGGCCCTGTGCTACACCGCCCTCGCGCTGGTCACCGACCACGACGCCGGGGTCGAAGGCGGCCCGGCCGTTACCCAGGACGAGGTGTTCCGGGTGTTCGCGCACAACACGTCCCGGCTGCGCGACCTGCTCTACACCGTCGTCGAGGCACTGCCGTCGGGGCGCGACTGCCCCTGCGCGCGCGCCCTCGACGGGATGACCACCGGCGTCGAGCTGCCGTGAGGCCCATCGCCCCCGCCGCCTTGCTTCGGGAGCTGAGGCGCGCGGTGGCCTGGCATCGCGGGCTGCTCGCCGCCGGGCTGGCCGCGGCGGCGGTGGCGCTCGGCCTCTCCGCGCT
>JALYXH010000155.1 GCA_030947185.1 Actinomycetota bacterium
TGCCGAACCGCTCGCCGGCCACCCCGCGGTCGGCCCGGTTGCGGTTGCGGCCCCGCTCACGGAACCGGCCCCGGCGCCGGGTGCCGCCAAACTCGTCGTCGCGGTCCGCGAGGCCGCCACCCTGACCGCGGTTGCCCTGACCCTGGCCGCCCTGACCCTGGCCGCCCTGACCCTGGCCCTGGTTGCGCTGGCCCTGGCCGCCCTGACCCTGGCCGCCCTGACCCTGGCCCGGGTTGCGCTGGAACTGGCCATCGCGCTGAGACTGCGGGTCGCGCTGAGACTGCGAGTCCCGCGTCCGCGCGGTGCCCTGCCGGTCGGCCTGCTGCGACCGCTCCGCCGCGGGAGCACCGCCGGCCTCGCTGCCACGGTCCGAGGTCGCCTCTACGGCGTCACCCTGGTCAACCGCGGCGCGGGGTCGAGTCGCTCGTCGGGGCGGCCGGGCGCCATTTCCGTTCGGCTCCGGGCTCACGGCGGCGCTGCCGTTGCTGTCCGAGCCGGGTGGCCGGCCGACCACGCCGGCGCCGTTCTGGCGCTCCTGGATGGCAGCGATCAGCTCGCCCTTGCGCATGCGGGCCGTCCCGCCGATGCCGAGACCGGCGGCCACCCCCTGCAGCTCGGGCAGCACCATCGAGGTGAGCCCGGTGCCGGGGCGGCGCTTGGCCTTGGCTGTGCCGTTTCCGGCGGTGGAGCTCTCCCCGGACCCTGGCCCCTCGTCGCCACTGGGGGCGCCGGCCGGGCGGTCGGCCTGGAGAAGATCGTTGGACTCGCTCACGTGTGGTTCCTTCCTGAAACGGTCCGCGGTCAGAACTGGCCGCGTGCCGGGTGAGGAGCAGTCGGCTCGAGAGCCGAGGTGGTGCACCCGCCATACGGCGGGGTGCCTGTGTGTCAGCCGGGGCCGGGGAGCTGCGCGGTGGCGGCGCTCATCCCGGCTCCGCTTCCAGATCCTTGCTCGCTCGCATACTTCCGGCGCCCGCCGAGTCGCCGTGGTCCACGGCGGTTGACTCGAGCGAGCCGGTGAAGGGGGCGGATCTGCAGCGCATCCGGGCGGACCGGAGGCAGTAGCAGTTTTTCCGATGCAAGCACGCGAGCCCGGAAGGGAGCGGCTGGTGCAAGCGAAGCGTAACCAATTTTACGCCGGACTGCCACCATTGCCCACAACCACGGCGTGCCTCGTGCGATTCCGGCACCCTGGTACCCGACCCGAGGAACACCCGAGCGGCTATCAGCCGGGGAGCGAGCGCACCACCGCGCCCTCGAGGTCGACGGTGAGCGGCAACACGGTCCACCCACGCGGTGCGCAGGCCTCGATCTGCTGGCGGGCCCGTCCGTCGGTCAGCGCGAGCACGCTCGGACCGGCGCCGGAGACCACCGCCGGGATGCCGGCACCGCGGAGCCGGCCCACAAGGCCGGCTGTGCGCGGCATGGCCGGGGCGCGGTACTGCTCGTGCAGCAGGTCCCGCGTCGCTGCCATCAACAACGCGGGCCGCTCGGTCAGCGCGGTCACGAGCAGCGCAGCCCGTCCGGCGTTGGCGGCGGCGTCCGCGAAGGGCACCGCCTCGGGCAGCAACCGGCGGACCTTGGCGGTCGAGGACCGGGTGGCCGGCACACAGGCTACCGGCACCACGGCGGCCGAGGTCGGAAACCGCGCGGCCTGCACCGGCTGGCCCGGCTCGGCCCAGGCCAGCGTGAGCCCGCCGAGCAGGCAGGCGGCGACATTGTCAGGGTGGCCCTCCATGGCCGCCGCGAGGGCCAGCGTCTGACCGACGTCGAGCGTCTCCTCGCCCCCGAGCACCAGGGACCGGGCAGCGACCAGGCCGGCGACGATGGCAGCGGCCGACGAACCAAGACCACGGGACTGCGGGATGCGGTTGGCGCACACCACCTCGAGCCCCCGTGGCTGGCCGCCGAGCGCATCGAAAGCGGCGCGTAGCGCCTTGACGACCAGGTGCCGCCGGTCCCGGGCGAGAGTGTCCGCGCCCTCCCCGGCCACGTCGACCACCAGACCGCTCTCGGCGACCCGGACGACCACCTCGTCGTAGAGCGAGAGGGCCAGCCCCGCCGAGTCGAAGCCCGGTCCGAGGTTGGCGCTGGTGGCCGGCACCCGGACCCTGACCGGCGCGGCCCGAAACGCAGGGCCGCGCCTCACCGGGTCAGGCCGAGGGCCGCTGCGGCAGCCGCGGTCTCCGCGGCGATCGTCGTCGGCTTCGGCGCCCCCGCGATCGCCCAGTCGGGGTCCTTCAGGCCGTGCCCGGTCACTGTGCAGACGACCCGCACCCCCTTGTCCATGGTGCCTGCCGCGCGCGCCTGGAGCAGGCCGGCGACGCTGGCCGCCGACGCCGGCTCGACGAAAACGCCCTCCTCGCGGGCCAGCACCTTGTAGGCGTCAAGGATCTGGCGGTCGGTCACCGACTCGATGGCACCCTCCGAGCCGTCGCGCGCCGCGATCGCAAGATCCCAGGACGCCGGGTTGCCGATCCGGATCGCCGACGCGATCGTCCGCGGCTTGTCGACCGGGACGCCGCTCACCAGCGGGGCCGCCCCGGCCGCCTGGAAGCCGCGCATCCGGGGGCGGCGGCTGGCCAGCTCGTCCTCGGCGTACTCGCAGTAGCCGCGCCAGTAGGCGGTGATGTTGCCGGCGTTGCCCACCGGCAGGCAGTGCACGTCCGGCGCATCGCCGAGGGCGTCGACGATCTCGAAGGCCGCTGTCTTCTGGCCCTCGATCCGGAAGTTGTTCACCGAGTTGACCAGGGAGACCGGATAGTCCTCGGCCAGCTCGCGGGCCAGCCGCAGGCAGTCGTCGAAGTTGCCGACCACCTCGAGCAGCCGGGCTCCGTGCACGAGCGCCTGGGCCATCTTGCCGACGGCGATCTTCCCGATGGGGACGAGTACCGCGCAGGTGATGCCCGCGCGCACGGCGTACGCCGCTGCCGACGCACTGGTGTTGCCCGTGCTCGCGCAGATCACCGCCTGCGCCCCCTCCTCGACCGCCTTGCTGATGGCAACGGTCATCCCGCGGTCCTTGAACGACCCGGTGGGGTTGGCGCCCTCCACCTTGAGGTGGACGTCGCAGCCGGTGCGCTCGGACAGCCGCGGAGCCGGCACCAGCGGCGTACCTCCCTCGCGGAGGGTGACGACCGGGGTGTCCGGACCGACCGGCAGCCGGGCGCGGTACTCCTCGATCACACCCCGCCACGCGTGCGCAGCCGTGGTCGCAACCGGCGGCGCGCTCATCCGATCGCCTCGCCCTCGACCCGCATGACGCTCGCCACGGCCCGCACGCTGTCCATCGAGCGCAGGTCGCTCACCGTCGCCGCCAGCGCGGCGTCGGTGGCCGAGTGGGTCACCAGCACGAGCATCGCGTCGTCGCCGTGTCCTTCCTGACGCACCGTCTGGATCGACACGTCGTGCGCGGCGAACGCCTGCGCCACCGTGGCCAGCACGCCTGCCTTGTCGGCGACGTCGAGGCTGACGTGGTACCGCGTGACCGTCTCCCCGATCGGGCGCACCGGCAGCTCGGCGTACGCCGACTCACCGGCGCCGCGCGCACCGCTCAGCCGGTTGCGGGCCACCGCGACCAGGTCGCCCAGCACGGCGCTCGCGGTCGGCGCGCCGCCGGCGCCCCGGCCGTAGAACATCAGCTGGCCGGCCGCCTCACCCTCGACGAAGACCGCGTTGTAGGCCTCGCGCACACCGGCCAGCGGGTGGGTGCGCGGCAGCATCGCCGGGTGCACCCGTACGCCGATGCCGCGCCCGTCCTCAGCGCGCTCGGCGATGGCGAGCAGCTTCACTACGCACCCCATCGCCTTGGCGCTGGCGACGTCGGCAGCCGTGACCTCGGTGATGCCCTCGCGGTGCACGTCGGCGGCCGTCACCCGGGTGTGGAAGGCGATCCCGGCCAGGATGGCCGCCTTGGCAGCCGCATCGAACCCGTCCACGTCGGCGCTCGGGTCGGCCTCGGCGTACCCCAGGGCCGTCGCCTCGTCGAGGGCCTCGGCGAAGCCGGCGCCCGTCTCGTCCATCCGGGTCAGCACGAAGTTGGTGGTGCCGTTGACGATTCCGAGCACCCGGTGGATCCGGTCGCCGGCCAGCGACTCGCGCAGTG
>JALYXH010000178.1 GCA_030947185.1 Actinomycetota bacterium
CGGGGGTTGAGCCGGTCGGTGATCTTGTCGATGGTCTCCACCAGCAGGGCCACCCCGCGCATCGCGAAGAACTCGCATTCCAGCGGGATGATCACCCCGTGCGCCGCCGTTAGGGCGTTGACGGTGAGCAGCCCCAAGGACGGCTGGCAGTCGATCAGGACGACGTCGTAGTCGTCGACGACCGGTCGCAGCGCCCGGGACAACGCCTGCTCGCGCGCAACCTCCCCGACCAGCTGCACCTCGGCAGCGGACAGGTCGATGTTGCTGGGGAGCAGGTCCATCCCTGCGACATTCGTCTTCAGCATGACGTCGTCGGCCGAGACCGCCGAGCTCATCAACAGGTCGTAGACGGTTCGGTCGAGTTGCATCGGGTTCACGCCCAGACCGACCGACAACGCCCCCTGCGGGTCGAAGTCGACGAGCAGGACCCGTCGGCCGTACTCGGCCAGGGCCGCACCCAGATTGATGGTGCTGGTGGTCTTGCCCACGCCACCCTTCTGGTTGCACATGGCCAGTACGCGCGCCGGGCCGTGCCTGTCCAGCGGTGCCGGCTCGGGCAGCACCGGCCGAGGCCGGCCGGTCGGGCCGGGCTCGCCCGGGCGCGCCTCCGGTGGCTGGCGAGTCGATTTAGCCATAAGGCAGTTGGCCCTTCTGAAGAGAAAGCGGCAGGTCGGCGAAACCGCTTGCCGACGAGTCGCCGAACTCTAGAGGGACCGGCGGAGGCTCAGCAACTCCCAGCACAGCTCCGGGCGGGACGAGCGGCCTCCCGGGCAGTCTCAGCCCAGGGCGCGCGGGTGCGCCGCGGCGTAGACCTCGCGCAACCGGTCGACCGTGACCAGGGTGTAGATCTGCGTCGTCGTCACCGACGCGTGACCCAGCAGCTCCTGGACCACCCGGACGTCGGCACCGCCGTCGAGCAGATGCGTGGCGAAGGAGTGCCGCAGGGTGTGCGGCGACAGCGCGCCGCGTAGGCCGGCCTTCTCCGCTGCGGCCCGCAGGACCGTCCACGCGCTCTGTCGCGAGAGCGCACCCCCGCGCGCGTTGAGGAACAGAGCGCTGCTCCCCCGCCCGGCCGCCGACAGGACGGGGCGGCCGCGGACGAGATAGGCGTCAACGGCGCCGCGGGCGTAGCCACCGACCGGCACCATCCGCTCCTTGCCACCCTTGCCGAGCAGCCGCACGCTGCCGGCGACGAGATCGAGATCGTCGACGGCCAGACCTACCGCCTCGGAGATGCGGGCACCGGTGGCGTAGAGCAGCTCCAACAGGGCCCGGTCGCGCAGGGCCAGCGCCGTCTGGTCGAACCCGGCTGCCTCGAGCAGCATCTCCACCTCCTCCACGGTGATCGCCTTCGGCAGCCGGCGGGCTGGAATGGGCGGGCGGACGGCCTGTGCCGGGTCGGTGGGCGCGAGGCCTTCCCGAACGGCAAACCGGTGCAGCCCTCGTACGGCGATGACCGCGCGTGCTGCCGAGCCGGCGGCCAGCGGAGGGTGATCCGCGTCGCCCGTACGCAGGCCGGTGAGGAAGCCGGCGACGTCGGCCTCTGTCACCTCCGCCAAGGCGCTGTGTCCGGCCGTCGCGAGGAAGGCCAGATAGCGCCTGAGGTCGCGGCGGTAGGACAGCAGCGTGTTGGTCGCCAGACCGCGCTCGATCGCCAGGTGGTCGAGATAGCCGCGAAGCACCTCGGCGAGTTCGCCGGCCGGCGCTGCGAGCGCGACGGCGGACGGCGCGCCACTCACTGTGCCCATCGGGCCCTCGGCCACCGTCAGTGCAGCACCTCGCGCCAATCGGCCGTGGCAAGGCCGTGCGCCTCGGCGACCGGCGGGTAGGTCACCTGGCCGGCCACCACGTTGAGCCCCAGCGCCAGCGCGGGGTCGGCCTCGGCGGCACCCCGGATGCCTGCGTTCGCGATCTCCACGACGTAGGGCAGGGTGACGTTGGTCAGGGCGTAGGTGGACGTGTGGGGCACCGCCCCCGGCATGTTGGCCACGCAGTAGAAGACGCAGTCGTTGACCACGAACGTCGGGTCGGAGTGCGTGGTCGGGCGGGTGGACTCGAAACAGCCGCCCTGGTCCACCGAGATGTCCACCAGGACCGCGCCGGGCTTCATCGCTGCTACCAGCTCGTCGGTGACGAGCGTGGGTGCCTTGGCGCCCGGCACCAGGACGGCGCCGATCACCAGGTCGGCGTCGAGGCAGGCCTTCCTGATCTCGTAGGTGTTGGAGGTGACCGTCTGCAGGTGGCCCTGGTAGATGCGATCGGCCTCCCGCAACCGGCCGACGTTCTTGTCGAGCAGCAGCACCTCCGCCTGCATGCCCAAGGCGATGGCTGCCGCGTTCATCCCGGAGACCCCGGCGCCGAGCACGACCACCTTCGCGGCGTACACCCCGGAGACGCCCCCCATCAGCACCCCGCGTCCGCCCGACCCCCTTTCGAGGGTGTGAGCGCCGACCTGCGGCGCCATCCGGCCGGCCACCTCGGACATCGGGGCCAGCAACGGCAGTGACCGGTCGGGGAGCTGCACGGTCTCGTAGGCGACCGCCGTAGTCCCGGCGTCGACCAGAGCCTGCGTGCAGGCGCGCGAGGCGGCCAGGTGGAGGTAGGTGAACAGGGTCTGGCCCGACCGCAGCCGGTCGTACTCCTCGGCCACCGGCTCCTTGACCTTGAGTACCAGCTCGGCGTCGGCCCAGACATCGTCGGCCGCGCCGATGATCGTCGCGCCGGCCGCTACGAAGTCGCCGTCCGGGATCGACGAGCCGGCCCCGGCATCCTTTTCGACAGCCACGGCGTGGCCGCTGGTCACCAGCTCGTGCACCCCGGCCGGGGTGATCGCGACGCGGTACTCGGTGTCCTTGACTTCCTTGGGGATCCCTACCCGCATGCCGTACCCCTCAGGCCGTCGTGTCCGCGCATGCCGCCAGACTAGGCGTTGCCCGACCGAGAGGCAGGTGACGTTTGACACCGTCCAGGCGGCGAGGAGCATTGCCCCGGTGAGCACCGGCCCGCTGCCACCGCCCGCGACCTGCCCGATCAGCTGGCAACCGCAGGCGCTCACCCCGGTGTTCTACGGCGCCCGCAGCCTCGGTCCGGCCGAGGGTGCGCCGGTCCCGTTGCGCATCTTCTTCCCGAGCCTGGACGGCGCGGTGGAGTCGGCGCCACTGCTCGAGGGCTGTGCCCGCTACCCGCTGGTGGTCCTCGCCCATGGGAATTGCAACGGCGACCCCAACCACTACCGGCGGTGGTACCGGCTGCCCGCACAGCTGGCCAGGAGCGGCTACATCGTGGTCGTGCCGCTGCTGGCCGGAATCGCGGGCGGCACCCACCCGTCGGCCGAGAACCATCCTGACCTGGCCACCCTCACGGCGGTCGTGGCGTGGGCCCGGACGGGGTGGGAGAGCGCCCACGTAGTCCTGCCGCCGCCGGCCACGGGAGTCGTGGGTCACAGCTTCGGTGCCCTGCTGGGAGCCCGGTTCGCCGCGCACGCCAAGGTCAGCGCGTACGCCGGACTTAGCGGGGTGTGGGAGGACTGGCCGGCCCGCCCGTTCCCGATCGAGGAGGTGGACGCGCCCACCCTGCTGGTCTGGGGCGGGGCGTTGGACTTGTTCACCGCGCTGCCGGCCTCGATCTGGGAGCAGCTCCCCACGCCGCGGCATCGGGTGGTCTTCGCCGAGGGCGAGCACTGGGACTACCTCGGCCCGGTTGACCTGCCGTGCAACCCGGGCGGCCCCGGGCCCTGCCACCACCTGGGTGCGGCCACCGACGACCTCGTCACGATGTTCTTCGCCAGGTACCTGCCCCCCGAGCTCGCGACCGACCTGCCCGACCGGGTGCCGCCGAGTCTGCGGCCGCCGAAGCTGGTCCTCACCTTCGACCAGGAGTTCTACGCCGGTGGGTTCCTCGGGGGCTTCGAGGCCCTGGCCGGGAGCGCGGGCTGCGGCGTCGACGTGAGCTTCGCGATGCCGACCCTGGTGGCCAACCGGCGCACCCACGAGACGCACTCACTCGACCGGCCGTGCTCGTGGGTGCACCTGATCAGCCCCCGCAACCGCGTCTTGGTCAGCGTCCGACCCACCGGCTACAACTGGTGCGACTTCTGCTTCCCGCGGCGCGCCGACGGCTGACCAATAGCTAGTGCCGGAAGTGGTCCGGGTCCTGCACGGTAGGCACGCTGACGGGATGAAGCTCTACGCCGAGTCACCGGCCCGCCACACCCGTCAGCTGCTGCTCGATCTCGGCGTCCTGGTCTGGGTCCTGATCTGGGTGCGGGTGGGGTTCTGGCTGCACCACCTGGTGGCCCAGTTGGCCGCGCCCGGGCGTTCGGTGGAACGCGCGGGAGGCGGGTTCGCGGACAGCCCCGGAAGGGCGAGCAACGACGTGGGCGCGTACCGCTGGTGGGCCGGGCGCTGCGCGCCCCTCTGGATGCGGCCGGCT
>JALYXH010000186.1 GCA_030947185.1 Actinomycetota bacterium
GGCCAGGGCGGCGCCGGCCAGAACGGCGCAGGCCAGAACGGGGCCGGGCGCGGTGGCGTCGGCGGACTGTTCGGACCGGGCGCGGTCAACGGCACCATCGCCGCGGTCAGCGGCTCCACGCTCACCATCGCCACCCGCGGGGGTGACGTGCCCATCACGCTGCCGGCCAGTGCCGTGCTGACCCGCACGGCACCCGGCACGCTCGCGGATCTGACGAAGGGTCTGCCGGTGGTGGTCAGCACGACCACCGACGCCGGCGGGAAGCGGACCGCGTCCCAGGTCTTCGTGCTGCCCGCCTCGAGCGCGCCCGCGCCCACCGCCACCGGCTGAGGCGCGCTCAGTCGCGCAGGGACCCGAGCAGCTCGTACCACTGCGCGAGCTGACGGTCGGGAAGGAACCGCTCGTTGACCCGCTCGCGCGCCGCCGAGCCCATCCGGTCGGCCTCGTCGAGGTCGCCGAGAAGGCGGCGTACGGCGGCGCCGAAAGCCGCCAGGTCGCTCGGGTCCTCGAGCAGCAGCCCCTGCTCGCCGTCTGTGATCTGGTCCAGGATGCCGCCGACGGCGCTGGCGACCACGGGCCGCGACTTCCACATCGCCTCCGCGACGGTGAGCCCGAAACCCTCGACCAGGCTCTTCTGCACCATGACGGCGGCCTGCCGCTGGACGGCGTTGACCAGCGCCGCGTTCTCCTCTCCGTCGTCCATCGGCAGCGAGACCAGGCTGATCCGTGCCCGCTGGTCCTCGGGCAGGTCGTGCCAGGCCTTGGTGCACTCGTCGAGCACCTCCTGGCCCTCCGGGTCGTCGGCCACCCCGGCCACGCTCGGCCCGACCAGGAGCAGGTGCGCCTTGTCTCCTTCCGACGTACCGAGCACATGCTCGGCGAAGCCGCGCAGGACCCCCTCGTGGTCCTTGAGCCGGTCCCAGCGGGAGACCTGGACGACGAGGGGCGTGTCGACGTCCGGTGGGTCGCCGACCAGCTCGGCGGCGGAGTCGAGGGTGGCCGAGGAGCCGTCACCGCGGACGAACTCCGGCTCCCCGCCGGACCGGCCGGACAGCACGCCGGCGGCGATCAGCAGGGCACGCGCCTGCTCCAGCTCCAGGTCCTGGTTCTTGGGGGAGAAGGGGTCGATCGAGGGCGGGATCACCGCCATGTGCTCGCGGTCTACCCAGTCGGGTGCGTACTCCGCGCGGGAGAACACGGTGGCCTGCGCGCGCTCCACGTAGGGCCGCAGGAAGTCCCAGGCCCGCGTCATCTCGTCGTTGAACTCGTCACGTCCGACGTGGCAGCGCCAGATCGCCTGGGCCCCGATGTCGGCGACCGTCTCGGACAGGCCGGCGGTCTGCGGGTCGTGCAGGATCACGATGTCGCCGGGCTTGACGTGCTCGCGCAGCTGCGCGGCGTTGCCTGCCGTGACCTCGTCGTAGTGGTCGTGCTCGGCCTGACCCAGCTCGCCCCGGACCTGTGAGCCGTGCAGGAGGTTGTGGATGCGCTTGGTGATCGCGAAGAACTCCGGGTCCCCGTCGGTGACCAGCCACTTGCACTTCACGCCGGCGCCCTCGGCGTAGGCCACCAGGACGGCGAGCATCTCGGCGACGCCACCCCCCGCGGCGGTGGAGTTGACGTTCCAGACCGTGCTCTCGCCGAGCTCTCTGGTCGCCGCCTCGGCGAGTCGGCGCGCCACGTCCTGACGCTCCGTCCCGATGAGCGACTCCAGGCGGTCAATCGGCACAGGCTTGATCGGCACCAGTTCCATGGGGGCGCATCATGGCAGCACCCTTCGCCGCGCGCCGCCTCCTCAGGCTGCCGCCCGACCCGCACGAGCCAGGAGATGGCGATCCGACCGTGAGCACTGTCCCGATCGCCGACCATGCGCTGCTCTCCGACTGCCACTCCGCCGCTCTGGTGACGCGCGCCGGATCGGTCGACTGGCTGTGCTTTCCGCGCTTCGACGGGACGTCGGTCTTCGGCCGTCTGCTGGACGACGCCGCCGGCCACTGGTCTGTCCGCCCGGCCGGGCAGGCGGGAACGGCCAGCCGGCACTACGTCGACCGGACGATGGTGCTGGAAACGACGTTCCAGACCCCCGATGGAACTCTTGTCCTGGTCGACGCGCTCGCGATGGGGCCCGACAACACCGGGCACCGGCTCGGGCAGGGGGCGCCGCACCTGCTCCTGCGCCGGGTCAGCTGCCCGGTCGGCGAGGTGGAGGTCGACCTCGAGTACGCCCCGCGACCGGAGTACGGCCTGATCCACCCGCTCCTCGATGCCGTGGAGGGAGGCGTCACCGCCCGCGGCGGTGCGGACTGGCTGGTGCTGTCGACACCCGAACCGCTCGAGCTGGATGGTTCAACAGCGCGCGGCACGTTCCGCCTGAGCGCCGGCGAGTCGGTGGTCTTCGGACTGCAGCGCTCGACCCTCGAGCAGGACCCGGCCAGGGTGTGGTCCCAGGACGATCTGTCCGAACGGCTCGACGCGACGGTCGCTGCCTGGCAGTCGTGGTCGGACCTGCACCAGAACTACGTCGGTCCGTGGCAGGACCTGGTCCACCACAGCGGCAGGGTGCTGCAGGCGCTGACCTACCAGCCGTCGGGGGCGATCGTGGCCGCCGTCACCACGTCGCTGCCCGAGGCGGTCGGTGGCGAGCGCAACTGGGACTACCGCTTCGCCTGGGTGCGCGACGCCAGCTTCACGATGGAGGCGCTGTGGGTGGCCGCCTGCCCGGACGAGGCGATCGACTTCTTCGCCTACATGACGACGGCAGCGGCCGGCTCGATCGGCCGCGACTCGGCGTTGCAGATCATGTTCGGGGTGGGCGGCGAACACGACCTGTCCGAGCGCGAGCTGGGGCACCTGTCCGGCTGGCGGGACAGCGCCCCGGTCCGGGTGGGCAACGGCGCCTGGAACCAGTCGCAGATCGACGTGTACGGCGAGCTGCTCGGCGCTGCCCACCGCCTGGCCGACCAGCTCGACGACGTCGACGACAACACCCGCGCGTTCCTGGTATCCCTCGCCGACATCGCCGCCATTCGCTGGCGGGAGAAGGACCAGGGCATCTGGGAGGTACGCGGGGAGCCGCGGCACTTCCTCTACTCGAAGGTCATGTGCTGGGTGGCGCTGGACCGTGCGGTGGCACTCGCCGAGCGACTCCATGCGACCGACCGCGTGGCGGAGTGGACCCGCAACCGCGACGAGATCCGGGCAGCCGTGCTGGCCGAAGGCTGGAGCGAGAGCGCCGGCGCCTTCACCCAGTACTTCGGCTCCGAGGACCTCGACGGCTCCAACCTCATGCTGGCGATCGTCGGGTTCCTGCCCGCTGACGACCCGCGGATGCTGGCCACCATCGACGCGACCGAGCAGCGACTCACCGACGCCAATGGGCTGGTCTACCGCTACCATGCGGCCGGCGGCGTGGACGGGCTGGCCGGCGACGAGGGCACGTTCCTGCTGTGCACCTTCTGGCTGGCGCAGGCGCTGGCGCTGGCGGGACAGACCGAGCGGGCCAGGGTCGCGTTCGAGCGGGCCTGCTCCTACGTCAACGACGTGGGACTGCTCGCCGAAGAGGTCGACGTCGACACCGGCGAGCTGCTCGGCAACTTCCCGCAGGCGTTCAGCCACATCGGGCTGGTCAACGCGGCGTACGCGATCTCCGAAGCCGAGAAGCGGGCCGGCTGAGGTGTTGCCCGACCTGCGGCCCGGTAGCCGGTTTCCCGACCTGGAGCTGCCCGACCACAACGGCACCCGTCGCCGGCTGAGCGAGCTGGCAGCAGGGGACCCGCTGCTGCTCAACTGCTACCGCGGCTGGTTCTGTCCGAAGGAGCAGGCCTTCTTCCGCGGCCTGGTCCGGCTGCAGGACGAGGCCGAGGTGGCCTACACCCGCTTCGTCTCCCTCGGTGTCGACCCACCGCGGGAGGCGTCGGCATTCCGGGCCGGGCTCGGTGCCCGCTGGACGTTCCTGTCCGACGTCGAGCGCCGGTACCTGCGCGAGCTCGACCTGGAGGAGACGACCGACACCGAGCACCAGCCCTACGCGCCGTACGCCTTCACGCTGTTTCCCGACCTCACCATCCACCGGGTCTACACCGGCTACTGGTTCTGGGGCCGGCCGACCGCCGAGCAGCTGCGCGCGGACTTCCGGGAGATCACCCAGGCGGTCCGGCCGGACTGGGACGTGCCGTCCTGAGCTGGTGCTGGCTCGCCCTGAGCGACTCGCCGTTGGCCGGGGCCCTGGCGACGGCCCCGGTCGCCGAGGCAGGCGTCGGTGCGGGCGTCCTGCAGGCCTGGCCGGCCGGCGACCGCCCGGTCGGGCATGCGGTGCGCATCGACGCTCGACTGGTCGACCCGACCGGCTCCGCGGCCACCGTGTCGCTGGTGCTGGTCCCGCCCCAGCAGGCGCCACTGTTCGACGACCCGGCGGTTTCGGGCGCGCTCCGCGCCTACTTGGCGGGGCCACCTGCCGATGCCGTCAGCACCTTCACCCGCGATGCCGTGCGCTTCGCCGGGGCGCTCACCGTCTTCTTCGGCGGTCGTGGCCGCGCGGACGCCGACCCGTTCGCCCGGCTACACCCGGCCCGCGTTCTGAGCATCGGCGCCGGCCTTCTCGGGTGGGTCCCACCGCCGCCCGGCCCGGGCATCCAGAGGTACGCCGGGCAGCCGTGGCCGGCCGAGGGCTTCGCCAGCTGAGCGCCGCCGTACCCCGCCCCCCCGCCCCCCCGCCGTCGGCCCCCCACCCCCCCTCCCCGAGGATCTTGCGGGCGCGGCGGTCCATGGCGACCATCCCGCCCGCAAGATCTACAAAAGATGGGGGAGGGCTGTGGCAGGGTTCCCCCCTCGGCGTACGGAGGAGGACCGATGGCGGGCACCAGGGTCACGGAGTCGGCCGCGTGGCAGGCACTGGCCGCGCACGTCGAGGAGGTCCGCTCGACCCACCTGCGCGACCTGTTCGCCTCGGACGCCGGCCGCGGCGAGCGGCTGACGCTGGAGGCCGTCGAGCTCTACCTGGACTACTCGAAGAACCGGCTCACCGACGAGACGCTGCGGCTGCTGGTCGAGCTCGCCGAGGCGTCCGGTCTGCGCGGCCGCATCGACGCCATGTTCGCCGGCGAGAAGATCAACACCACCGAGGACCGAGCGGTCCTGCACGTGGCGCTGCGGGCACCGGAGGGCGAGTCGATCGTCGTGGACGGCACCGACGTGGTGCCGCAGGTCCACGCCGTACTGCGCAGGATGGGCGCCTTCGCCGACAAGGTTCGCTCGGGTGAGTGGACAGGTCAGACCGGCCGGCGGATCCGCAACGTGGTGAACATCGGCATCGGCGGGTCCGACCTCGGGCCGGCGATGGCCTACGAGGCGCTGCGCGACTACAGCGACCGCGCGCTGACGGTGCGCTTCGTATCCAACGTCGACGGCACCGACATCTGGGAGGCGACAGCCGACCTCGAGCCGGCCGAGACGCTCTTCGTCGTCTGCTCGAAGACCTTCACGACGCAGGAGACCCTGACCAACGCGCGAACCGCCCGGGAGTGGCTGCTCGCCTCCCTCGGCGACGACGACGCCGTCGCGAAGCACTTCGTGGCAGTGTCGACCAATGCCGAGCAGGTGGCGGAGTTCGGCATCGACACCGAGAACATGTTCGAGTTCTGGGACTGGGTGTGCGGGCGGTACTCCTACGACTCGGCGATCGGGCTGTCGCTGATGGTGGCGATCGGGCCGGCCAGCTTCCTGGAGATGCTGGCCGGCTTCCGGGCGATGGACGAGCACTTCCGGAGCGCGCCGTTCGAGGCCAACATGCCCGTGCTGCTCGGCCTGATCGGCGTCTGGTACGACGACTTCCTCGGCGCGCAGACCCATGCGGTGCTGCCCTACAGCCAGTACCTGGCGCGCTTCTCGGCGTACCTCCAGCAGCTCGACATGGAGAGCAACGGCAAGTCGGTCGACGTCGAGGGGCAACCGGTCGACTACCAGACCGGGCCGGTGGTGTGGGGGCAGCCGGGCACCAACGGGCAGCACGCCTACTACCAGCTGATCCACCAGGGGACCAAGCTGATCCCGGCCGACTTCCTCGGCTTCTGTACGCCGAACCACGCGGTCGGTGACCACCACGACCTGCTGATGGCGAACTTCCTCGCCCAGACCGAGGCGCTGGCCTTCGGCAAGACGGCCGAGGAGGTGGCCGCAGAAGGCGTCGACGCGGCGCTGGTGCCGCACCGGACGTTCGCCGGCAACCACCCGACGAACACGCTGCTGGCGCAGAAGCTGACCCCGCGGGTGCTCGGCTCGCTGGTGGCGCTCTACGAGCACAAGGTCTTCACCCAGGGCACCATCTGGAACATCAACAGCTTCGACCAGTGGGGCGTCGAACTGGGCAAGGTGCTGGCCAAGCGGATCGAGCCGGAGCTGGCCTCGACGGCCGAGCCGGAGCTCGGGCACGACAGCTCGACGAACGCGCTCATCGCGCGCTACCGGCGGATGCGCTGAGCGGCGTCGGTTGCGACCTCAGCCGGTAGGCACCGGCCGGACGAAGTCACCCGGAGCGGCCGTCTGCTCGGTGCGGATGACGTGGATCACCGCGTTGATGAGCGCCAGGTGGGTGAACGCCTGCGGGAAGTTGCCGAGGTGCCGGCCGGTGCGCGCGTCGATCTCCTCGGCGTAGAGGTCCAGCGAGCTGGCGAAGGAGAGCAGCTTCTCGCACAGCTGACGCGCCCTGGCGTGCTCGCCGATCTCGACCAGCGCCGACACCAGCCAGAACGAGCAGATGGTGAAGCTGCCCTCCTCGCCGGTCAGGCCGTCGTCGGTCTCCTTCACCTGGTAGCGCAGCACCAGGTCGTCGACCGTGAGCTCGTCGGCGATGGCCAGCACGGTCGCCCGCACGCGCGGGTCATCAGCCGGCAGGAAGCGCACCAAAGGGATGAGCAGGGCCGAGGCGTCAAGGGCGGTCGACCCGTAGTGCTGGGTGAACACGCCACGCTTGTCCAGGCCGTGTGCGCAGATGTCGGCATGGATCTCCTCCGCCGCGGTCTGCCACCGGTCGGCCAGCTCGGTCTCCTCGCGCAGCCGGGCCAGCCGCGCGCCGCGGTCGGCCGCGACCCAGCACATGACCTTGGACGAGGTGAAGTGCTTGGGCTCTCCGCGGACCTCCCAGATACCGCGGTCGGGCTCGCCCCAGTGCCGGAGGGCGGCCTCGACCTGCTCCTTGAGCATCGGCCAGATGTGGTCGTCGAGCCGGTCGCGGGACTTGGTGTGGATGTAGACGGAGTCGAGGACGGCGCCCCAGACGTCGTGCTGGCGCTGGTTGTAGGCGCTGTTGCCGATCCGGACCGGCTGCGCTCCGTCGTACCCGTGCAGGTGGTCGAGCACCTGCTCGTCGAGGTTGGCCTCCCCACCGATGCCGTACATCACCTGCAGCTCGCCGCCCTGCGCCGCGACGTCGGCGATGAACAGGAAGAAGTCGTCGGCCTCCCAGTCGAAGCCGAGGGTGTAGAGCCCCCAGAGGGCGAAGGTCGAGTCGCGGATCCAGCTGTAGCGGTAGTCCCAGTTGCGCTCGCCGCCGGGCGTCTCGGGTAGCGACGTCGTAGCGGCAGCGACGAGGGCGCCGGTCGAGGCGAAGGTCAGGCCCTTCAACGTCAGCGCGCTGCGCTCCAGGAAGCCGCGCCAGGGATGGTCGGGGAACTTGCCGCGAGCCAGCCAGTGCTGCCAGTGGTGCGCCGTCCAGGTGAGCCGCTGGTAGGCCTGCTCGTAGGTGTAGGGCGGCTTGTGCTCGGTCCAGCTCAGCGCGCAGTACCTGGTCTCGCCCTCCTTCATCAGAGTGCGAGCTGTCGCTCGGGAGCCCTCGAAGCCGATCCGCAGGTCGGTGGTCAGCCGCAGCTCGATGTCGACGCCGTCCGCCGTCGCCACACCTTCGTTGTAAGCACGGTCGGTGTATGACCACCGGGCCGGTCGGCGGCCGTAGTCGAACATCGGCTCGCAGTCGAGGACCACCTGGACCTCGCCGTTGACGCACCGGACAGTGCGCAGCAGCACGTGGTCGGCGTCGTAGTCGGTCGGTGCCCGGCGGTGGGTCTTGGACAGCTCCTTGTCGTGATGCCACGGTCCGATGAGCAGGACGTCGCGGACGATGATCCAGCCGGTGGGAGTCCCCCAGCTGGTCTCGAGCACCATCGTGCCGGGCAGGTAGCGGCGGGCGGCCGGCACCATCGTGTCGGCGGGCGCCAGCCGGAAGCCGCCGGCGTCGCGGTCGAGGATCGCACCGAAGATGCTGGGCGAGTCCATCCGCGGCAGGCACATCCACTCGACGTTGCCGCTCGGGGCGACAAGCGCGGTGACCTCGCAGTCGGAGAGGAACCCGTAGCTCGCGATGGGGGGGTACGCCGAACCACCGACGAGCGCATCAGATCGGGCAGCGGTCACAGCAACGATGGTGACACCGCCGCTCGACTGTTGGCGACTGGCGCGGCCCGGGACACGGCCAATCTTCCTCCCTCATCAAGGTGGCCGGTCGGCACGGGCCGGCCGGCGTGGCGGCCATCGTCGAGGCGGAGACTGTCGGGGTGAACGAGACCACCAGGTACCTGCTGGACAACCGGCAGCCACAAGCCGGGGTCCGTCTCGACGCCCTCGCTGCCTTGCTCAACCCCGTGAGCTTCCGTCATCTGCGACGGCTGGGTATCGGCGAGGGCTGGCGCTGCTGGGAAGTCGGCGCCGGTGGACCGTCGATCCCGGAGTGGATGGTGGAACAGGTAGGAAGTCAGGGCTACGTTCTCGCCACAGATCTCGATCTCGCGTGGTTGCCCGCCGAGCCGGGATTCGCGCTGTTGCGCCATGACGTCGGGGTGGAGCCGCCACCCGAGACCGACTTCGACCTCATCCATGCCCGACTCGTGCTGGTCCACGTGCCCGAACGCGACGCCGCCCTGACCAGCCTCGTCTCCGCGCTACGGCCTGGTGGCTGGTTGCTGCTCGAGGAGGCCGACCCCGGCCTCCAGCCGATGGTCTGCCCGGATGAGCACGGGCCCGAGCAGCGGCTGGCCAACCGTCTCAAGGCCGGCTTCCGCACCCTCATGGCCGGTCGCGGCGCCGACCTCGGCTACGGGCGCACCCTGCCGCGCCGCCTGCGCGACGCGGGGCTGGTGCAGGTGGCGGCCGACGGCTACTTTCCGATCACCTCGCCGGCCTGCAACCGGCTCGAGGAGGCGACGATCCGGCAGATTCGTGCGCAGCTGGTCGCGGCCGGCCTCGCGACCGACCGGGAGATCGACGATCACCTGGCCAACGTAGCGACCGGGTCCATGGACCTGGCCACCTCACCGCTGATCAGCAGCTGGGGTCGCAAACCAGAGCCGGGACAGGTGACTTAGCGCAGTCGGCGCACGCGTAGTACCAGGTCATCCCTGTGGTGCGCGCCGGCCCCGCCGTCGGGAACCTGGCGGGGCCGCTGCTGGTCCAGCTCGACCACCCAGGTGTCGTCCAGCACCGCAGCGACCATTGCAGGCCAGACGTAGTCGGCCGGGTCGAAGTCGCCGTCGTGCGCGTGCTGGCTGTCCATCCCAGCGTGGTGGACGAGCAGCAGTACGCCGCCGGGCGCCACGGCCGCGAGCAGCGCGCGCTCAGCCGCGGCGTCGGAGGTGCGGAGCAGGGCCGGGTACTGCGCGGAGACGAGGTCGAACGACGCCGGCGGAAGGTCCGCTTCCGCCAGCTCGGCGTGCACCCAGCGAACAGTGACACCGGCGTCCCGGGCGTGCCCGGCCGCCCGCTCGAGCGCCACACCCGAGACCTCCAGGGCGGTCACGTCCCAGCCGACGGTGGCGAGCCAGACGGCGTCCGCACCCTCGCCACAGCCGACGTCGAGCACCCGCCCGGGCGCGAGTCCGGCCACCTCGGTCACCAGTGCGCCGTTGGGCCGGCCGCTCCACAGCCGCTCCCGGTCGGAGTAGCGCCTGTCCCACTCCGCTTTCACTGCAGGGTCTCCGACGAACCCGTCGGCAGGCGGCGAGGGAGGACCGGACGCGAGTGGCATCGACTAGGCGGCAGGCGGCGAGTCGTAGCCGATCGGTGGCCCACCGGCGCTGCCGAGGCCCTTCGGGTTCGGGCCGTGCTCGTTGTCGCCCGGTGCACTGTCCTGCACGAAGAAGACGAGCAGAACGATCCCCCCTACGAAAGGAATGAGCCCCAGGAGAAGCAACCAGGCCGACTTCCCGGTGTCATGCAGTCGACGCGCGCCGACCGCGAGCGAGGGGACGAGGACCGCGAGGTAGAAGATGAATGCCAGGAACGCCAACGGCTTGGCCACTGCCGCCAGAATGACCAGCACGATGTAACCGATGAACAGGGCGAGCGTCCAGAACCAGTACTCCGACCGGCGGGCGCGGCCCGAGAAGTCTGCGTACTTGCCGACCACCGTCTTGACTGCCTCAGCAAACCCCACCGACGTTGCCTCCGTCATCGACCGTGCGCGCGGGTGCGCGCGGGTGCGCGGGCTGAGCATGTCGCACTTCGGCTGCCTGCGGACGGAGTCCGGATGTTCAGCTGCGAGCGGTGAGGCCTTGGAAGCGCAACGAGAACTGGCGCGTGCAGGAGTGGCAGAGCCAGCCGCCGGCGTCGCCGGCAGGCTCCAGATCCTCGTCGCCGCAGTACGGGCAGTAGAACGGCACAGCATGTGCGGTCGGCTCGCTCACCGGCTCGACCTCACTGCAGCTGGGCGTCCGTGGCCCGGCCGACCCACTGGTCGAAGGCCTCGCCCTCGGTGCGATCGCCGGTGTAGTTGGTCAGCACCCGCTCGACGTAGTCCGGCAGCTGGTCCGCGGTCACCTTGAGCCCACGCAGCTTGCGACCGAACCCGGACGTCACACCGAGGTGCCCGCCGAGGTGGACCTGGTAGCCCTCCGTCATCTTCCCGTCGGGCCCCAGCATCAGCGAGCCCTTCAGGCCGATGTCGGCCAGCTGGAAGCGGGCGCAGGAGTTCGGGCAGCCGTTGAGGTTGATGCCGATCGGCTGGTCGAAGTCGGGCAGCCGCGTCTCCATCTCGCGGTAGAGCCAGTCGGCGCGCGCCTTGGTCTCCACGATCGCCAGCTTGCAGAACTCGATCCCGGTGCAGGCCATCGTGCCGCGCCGGAAGACACTCGGCCGCACCTGCAGGTCCTCGGCCTCCAGCCCGTCGACCAGGTCCTCGACACTCGCCTCCGGCACGTCGAGGATGACCATCTTCTGCTCGGTCGTCGTGCGCACCCGGCCCGACCCGTACCGGTCGGCAAGCTTGGCGATCTGGGCCAGCTGTGTGCCCGACGTGCGGCCGGCGCGGGCGGCGAAGCCGACGTAGAACAAGCCGTCGACCTGCCGGCGTACGCCGACGTGGTCGCGCGGACCGGCCGGCGGCGGGGGTGGCGGCCCGTCGGGCAGCGGCGCTGCCAGGTACTCGGCCTCGAGCACCGCGCGCACCTTCTCCGCCCCCCAGTCGGCTACCAGGAACTTCAGCCGGGCCCGCGTGCGCGAGCGCCGGTAGCCGTAGTCACGGAACAGACCGGTCACCCCGGCCCAGACCTCGGCGACCCGGTCCGGGGTCACGAAGACACCCAGTCGCACGGCCAGCTTGGGGTTGGTCGACAGGCCGCCACCCACCCAGAGGTCGAACCCGGGCCCGCCGTCCGGACCGACCACCCCGACGAAGGAGACGTCGTTGATCTCGTGGCCGGTGCACTGCACCGAGCAGCCGGCCAGTGCCGTCTTGAACTTGCGCGGCAGGTTCGAGTACGCCGGGTCGCCGATGAAGCGCCGCTCGACCTCGAGCAGGGATGGCGTCGCGTCGATCACCTCGTCGGCGTCGATGCCGGCGAGCGGGCAGCCCAGCATGTTGCGCGGTGTGTCCCCGCAGGCCTCCGTGGTGGACAGTCCGACAGCCTCGAGAGCCGACCAGATCGCCGGCACGTCCTCGATCCGGATCCAGTGCAGCTGGATGTTCTGCCGGTCGGTGACGTCCGCGACGTCCCGCCCGTACTGCTGGGCGATCTCGGCCACCGCCCGCAGCTGCGGCCCGGACAGCTGTCCCCCAGGGATCCGCACCCGCAGCATGAAGAACTCGTCCTCGAGCTCCTCAGGCTCGAGCACGCCCGTCTCGCCGCCGCCGATGCCGGGCTTGCGCTGGGTGTAGAGCCCCCACCACCGGAACCGCCCGCGCAGGTCCGCTCCGTCGATCGAGGCGAACCCCCTGCGCGAGTAGATGTTGAGGATGCGGTCGCGAACGGCCAGACCGTCGCTGTCCTTCTTCATCTGCTCGTTGGCGTTCAGCGGCTCACGGTGACCGAGCGCCCACTGACCGAGGCCGGGTGTGGCCATCGAAGAGCCTTCCTGGACAGTCCGAACATGCGGGTCCGTACGACGTACGGCGGAGTGGTCAGCTGACGCAGCAGGTCAGCGCGCGGGACAGACCGCGCTGGCGACCCGCTGGAGGTCGACATGCCGCCGCGCGACGAGGAGCGGGCCGGCGGTCATGGCGAGAAGCATAACGAGCGACGCCGCAACCGCTCAGTCGGCCAGAAACTGCTTCACGGCCATCGCCTCGGCAGCCAGCGCATCCTCGGTCGAGGCGTCGAGCCGATGGAACCGGCTCAGCACGACCTCGCCGCGGGGCATCGCCCATGTCGCGACCGCCCGGCCCTCGACCATGGCGAACGGGCGGAAGATCCCGTTGTCGGTGACCAGGTCCTGGTTGTCCCCGGTGATGTCGGACCGGGAGGTCCACCCGAGCAGGACCGGCTCGAAAGCACCGAGCAGTCGCGGCGGGGGACAGGCCGGCGGAGACGCCGGTCGGTCGGCCAGGTCCCACAGGCCGTCCGGGCTCCGGCTCAGCTCCGCTGCGACCGCACCGAAACCGGTGCGGGCATCCCGCAGGGGTACGCCGGCCCAGCGCGCCAGGTCCGCGGCCCCAGCCGGTCCGTGGCCGGTCAGGTAGCGACGGGCCAGCTCGGTGAGGGCCTGCTCGCGCCCGAGCGCTCGACCTGGGGGGAGCCAGTCGGAGACGAGGACGAAGGCCTGCTCCCGGCCGACCACCGGACCACGGACGACCAGCCCGCGCAGGCTCGCCAGCATCAGCACGTGCACGAGCGCCTGCCCCTGCGTGGGAACGCCTGCAGCCGCGACCCGCTCGCGCAGCTGGGCCCGGACGAGCGGGCCGTCGGTGGCCAGTGCCTGCACGACTGCGTCGACTCCGCGGTCGGCAGCCGCCGGCGGGACACCCTCCTGTGCCAGCCGGCGGGCGTTGCCGACGAAGAGCTGCGGCGTGGTGAGCTGGTGCAGCCAGGGATAGTCCTCGCTGCATACAAGGTGGAGGGTGCCTCGGTTGAGCCAGCTGACCACGAGCGACCGGTCCTCGGTCAGCGCCCGGTCGACGTCAGCGGCGCGGCCGCCCGCGGGCCGGGCCCGGACCGCCAACCGGGCTCCGCGCGGGTCCTGGGCCTGCACGGCGAGCAGCCGCTCGGCCACACTGACCGCGGCGCGCGCGGGCGGTCCTGACAGCAGCTGTGACCGCAGCCGGCGGGCCAGGACTGTCACCCGTCAGCCTCCGTCGCCTGCGAAAAGCTCAGCACCTGCCGGGACTATCCGCCGCCACACCCTCGTTGCAGTTCGACACGACCACCGGAGAGGATCGCCTCGTGACCGCCCTCGACGCCACCCCGGCGACCGACCTCGCTGCCGTCGCAGCGCGCGCCGGTGACGAGCTCGAGGGCGCGACCCCGCAGGAGATCCTGACGTGGGCGCTCGACCAGTGGCACCCGCGGCTGGCGATCACCTCGTCGATGGGTGACGCGGTCCTCGTCGACATAGCCTCGAAGATCCGGTCCGGCGTCCCTGTCGTCTTCCTCGACACCGGCTACCACTTCGCCGAGACGATCGGCACCCGGGACGCGGTGGCGGCGACGTACGACGTGACGCTGCTGACGATCCTGCCGCACCGGACCGTCGCCGAGCAGGACGCCGAGTACGGCGCCCGCCTCTACCAGCGCGACCCGGACCTGTGCTGCGCGATGCGCAAGGTGGAGCCGCTCGAGCGAGGGCTGGCGCCCTATGTCGCCTGGGCGTCAGGGATCCGGCGTGACGAGACCGGCAACCGGCGCGAGATCAAGGTCGTCGAGTGGGACCCCCGGCGGGCCAAGGTGAAGGTCAACCCGCTCGCTGCCTGGACAGAGGCCGACGTCGACCGCTACATCGCCGAGAACAACGTGCTCGTCAACCCGCTCACCTATGACGGCTACCCCTCGATCGGGTGTGCCACCTGCACGCTGCGGGTGGCGCCGGGCGACGACCCTCGCAGCGGCCGTTGGGCCGGCAGCACCAAATCCGAGTGCGGGCTGCACCTGTGATCGCGGGATTCGACACCGGTCGGGCTATGTGGCAGCGTCAACCCCCCGTGACCGCCGCCCTGAACCTCACCGCGCGTCTGCATGTCGACCTGCAGCGCGTGTCCAGCGCGGTCTGTCGAATGGCCGGCTCGGGTCAGTGACGACCCCGGCGCCTAGCGCCGGCGGCACCACGCACTGACCCACCGGGACGCTGTTCCGGGCCCTCGCGACGTCCTCGCGCGGGCCGGCGGCGTCCATCTCCGCCAGCCAGTTCGCCTCGGAAGGACCACGTGACCACCCCGCTGCTCCGCTCCGGCTCGACGGCCGGCCGTCAGCCCGCGCGTGAGCGGGGCGCGACGGTGTGGCTCACCGGGCTGCCCAGTGCCGGCAAGTCCACCCTGGCGGCAGCGCTGGCCGAGCGGCTGCGCGCCGACGGGCGCCGGGTCGAGGTTCTCGACGGCGACGAGGTGCGCGAGTTCCTCACCGCCGGCCTCGGCTTCTCCAAGGCCGACCGCGACACCAACATCGCCCGGATCGGCTTCGTCGCCGACCTGCTGGCCCGCAACGGCGTGACGGTGATCACTGCCGCGATCGCGCCGTACGCCGACGCACGGGCCGCCGTGCGGGCCCGGCACGAGCGATCAGGAACGCCCTTCCTCGAGGTGTACGTCGCAGCACCTGTCGAGGTCTGCGCCGAGCGCGACGTCAAGGGCCTGTATGCCAAGCAGCGGGCCGGCGAGCTGACCGGCCTGACCGGGGTCGACGACCCGTACGAGCCACCGGCAGCCCCCGAACTCACCCTGCAGACCCACGAGCAGAGCCCGGCCGAGTCGGTCGAGGCACTGATGGGCGCGCTGGCCGGTCGTGGCCTGGCATGAACACCGTCGCGGCCCAGCTGCCGGCCCTTTCTCACCTCGACGTCCTCGAGGCCGAGGCGATCCACATCGTGCGCGAGGTGGTGGCCGAGCTCGAGCGGCCGGTGCTCCTCTACTCCGCCGGCAAGGACTCGATCGTGCTGGCCCACCTGGCCCGCAAGGCGTTCTGGCCGGCGCCGATCCCGTTCCCGCTGATGCACGTCGACACCGGGCACAACTTCCCCGAGGTGCTCGCCTACCGCGACCGCAAGGTGGCCGAGCTCGGCGTACGCCTGGTGGTTGCCTCGGTCCAGGCGGCGATCGACGACGGCCGGGTGCGTGAGCAGACCGGCCCGCGGGCCTCCCGCAACCTGCTGCAGACGGTTCCGCTGCTCGACGCCATCAACGAGCACCGCTTCGACGCGGTCTTCGGCGGCGCCCGGCGCGACGAGGAGAAGGCGCGCGCCAAGGAGCGGATCGTCAGCGTGCGCGACGAGTTCGGCCAGTGGGACCCGAAGAACCAGCGCCCGGAGCTGTGGAGCCTGTACAACCCGCGGCACCGTCCGGGCGAGCACGTGCGGGTCTTCCCGCTGTCGAACTGGACCGAGCTCGACGTCTGGTCCTACATCGCCCGGGAGTCGATCGAGGTGCCCTCGATCTACTTCGCCCACCGGCGCGACGTCTTCCGCCGTGACGGCATGTGGCTCGCGGTCACCCCGGTGACGCAGCCGGGCGGCGAGACGGTTGAGAACCGTCTGGTCCGCTACCGCACGGTCGGCGACATGTCCTGCACGGCATGCGTGGAGTCCCCCGCAGCCACCGTCGCCGACGTGGTGGCCGAGACCGCCGTCACGAGGCTGACCGAGCGCGGCGCTACCCGCGCCGACGACCGGGTCAGCGAGGCGGCTATGGAAGACCGCAAGAAGCAGGGGTACTTCTGATGAGCCGGTCCCTGTAATGGCACTGCTGCGCATCGCCACCGCCGGCTCCGTCGACGACGGCAAGTCCACACTGATCGGCCGCCTGCTCTACGACGCCAAGGCGGTCTTCGCCGACCAGCTCGACGCGGTCGAGAAGACCAGCGCCGACCGGGGCGACGAGCACGTCGACCTCTCGCTGTTCACCGACGGCCTGCGGGCCGAGCGCGAGCAGGGCATCACCATCGACGTCGCCTACCGCTACTTCGCGACGCCGGCCCGCACGTTCATCCTGGCCGACACGCCCGGGCACGTTCAGTACACCCGCAACATGGTCACCGGCGCCTCCACCGCCGATGTCGCGCTGATCCTCGTCGACGCCCGCAAGGGGCTGGTCGAGCAGAGCCGCCGGCACGCAGTCCTCGCTGCGCTGCTGCGGGTGCCGCACCTGGTGCTGCTGGTCAACAAGCTCGACCTGGTCGACTACGACCAGTCGGTCTTCGACGCGACCGCCACCGACTTCCGCGACTTCGCCACCCGGCTCGGCGTACCCGACGTCGCCGCGATCCCCATCTCCGCGCTGGTCGGCGACAACGTCGTCGACCGCTCCGACCGCACCCCGTGGTACGCCGGGCCACCGCTGCTCGAATGGCTGGAGACCGTGCCGATCGACGTCACCGCCGGCCTGGACGCGGTGCGCTTCCCGGTGCAGTACGTCGTCCGCCCGCGCTCGGCCGATCACCCCGACTACCGCGGGTACGCCGGCCAGCTCGCTGCCGGCGTGCTGCGCCAGGGTGACGAGGTCGTGGTGCTGCCCTCCGGCCGGCGTACGACGGTGGCGGGCATCGACACCGCCGACGGACCTGTCGATGTCGCCGTACCGCCGATGTCGGTCACCGTCCGGCTGACCGACGAGATCGACGTCTCCCGAGGAGACCTCTTCTGCAGCCCGACCGACGTGCCCGCGCAACGTCGTCGGCTCGACGCGACCGTGTGCTGGATGAGCGAGACGCCGCTTCGTGCCGGCGCCCGTTACTCGGTCAAGCACACCACCCGCACCGTGCGCGCAACGGTCGCCGGCCTGCACTCCCGGCTGGACCCCTCCTCGCTGGAGCACAGCGAGGACGCCAGCACGCTTGAGCTCAACGACATCGGCCGGCTGACGCTGGCCACTGCCGGGCCGCTGTTTCCCGACGACTACGTGCACAGCCGTACGACCGGCGGGTTCCTGCTGATCGACGAGGACAGCGGGGCCACTGCCGGCGCCGGCTTCATGACCTCGATCGGTGACCCCCGATGACCCCCTCCACTGGGCTCCACCGGCTGCGGCCGGTCGGTCTCCTAGTCCCGTTACTGCTCGCCGCTGCTGGGTGCGGCGCGTCCCCCTCGGCCGCCGCGACCCCCGCGCCCGCCAAGACCCTGCGGCTCGGCTTCTTCGCCAACGTCACCCACGCCACCCCGCTCGTCGGGGTCAAGGAGGGCTACTACGCCAAGCGGCTGGGTGCGACCACGCTGGAGACACAGGTCTTCAACGCCGGTCCGGCCGCTGTCGAGGCACTGTTCGCCGGCAGCATCGACGCGGCGTACGTCGGGCCCAGCCCGGCAGTGAACGCCTTCACGAAGAGCAAGGGCGACGCAGTGAGGATCGTCGCCGGCGCCACCGAGGGTGGGGCCGCGCTGGTCGTGAAGCCGGGCATCACCGACGTGAGCCAGCTCAGGGGCAAGACGCTGGCGACCCCGCAGCTCGGCGGCACCCAGGATGTCGCGCTGCGCCACTACCTCGCCGACCACAAGCTCAAGACCGAGGTCAACGGCAGCGGCGACGTCACGGTGAGCCCGACGGACAACGCGACGTCCCTGCAGCTGTTCCGGGACGGCAAGATCGACGGCGCCTGGGCACCCGAGCCCTGGGCGTCGCGGCTGGTGCTGGAGGGCAAGGGCAGCGTGCTCGTCGACGAGAAGAGTCTTTGGCCGGGTGGCAAGTTCGTCACGACCAACCTCCTGGTGTCCCGCAAGTTCCTCGACCGGCACCCGCAGACGGTGACTGCGCTTCTGCAGGGCCAGGTCGACACCAACGCCTGGATCGCCGCGCACCCGGCCGAGGCCAAGACGTCCCTCAACGCCGAGCTCGCCGCACTCGCCGGCAAGGGGCTGACACCAGCCGTGCTCGACCGGGCTTTCGCCGACATCACCGTGACCAACGACCCGGACGCCGCGTCCCTGCAGACCTCGGCCCGCAACGCCGAGCAGGTCGGGCTCCTGCAGAGCTCCGACCTCAAGGGCATCTACGACCTGCGCCTGCTGGGCCAGGTGCTGGGCACCACCATCGACGACGCCGGCCTCGGAAAGAAGAAGTCATGACGGTCCTCGACGCCATCCGGCGCCCGGCAACGGCGTCCACGGAGTACCACGGCCCGGCCGTGGCGCTCTCCGGCGTCACCAAGCGGTGGAGCGGCGAGCACGGGGCGCCGGTGCTCGACGGGATCGACCTGGAGGTGGCCCGGGGAGAGTTCGTCTGCCTGCTGGGTGCCTCCGGCTGCGGCAAGTCGACCCTGCTGTCCATGATTGCCGGGCTCGAGAAGCCGACCGAGGGCACCGTGGACGTGCAGGGTGGCCGCGCCGCGCTGGTCTTCCAGGAGCCCGCTCTCCTCCCCTGGCTGACCGCCGGTCAGAACGTCGAGCTGGCGCTGCGCCTGCGCGGGGCGAAGAAGGCGCAGCGACGCGAGGAGTCGGGGCGGCTGCTGGAGCTGGTCCGGCTCGGCAACGCCCGCGACAAGCGGGTGCACGAGCTCTCCGGCGGCATGCGCCAGCGGGTCGCCATCGCCAGGGCGCTGGCCCAGGACAGCTCGGTCCTGCTGATGGACGAGCCCTTCGCCGCCCTCGACGCGATCACCCGTGACCTGCTGCACGAAGAGCTGACCGAGCTGTGGGCCGAGGTCGGGCTGACCGTCGTCTTCGTCACGCACAACGTGCGGGAGGCGGTCCGGCTCGGCCAACGGGTGCTGCTGATGTCCTCGCGCCCTGGGCGGATCGTCCGCGAGTACGCCGTCGACATCGCCGGGCCTCGTCGCATCGAGATGCCCGAAGTGGCCTCGCTCGCCGTCACGATCACCGACGCGCTGCGGGAGGAGATCCGCCGTCATGCCGCTCACTGACCTGGCCGTGACGACGGCAGAGACTCGGCCCGAGCTCAGCTCCGACGCCGACCGGGTCCGGCTGGAAGCCGGGCTGGACGCCCTCGAGGCGCCACCGAAGGCCCGCCTGTCCGGCCGCCGGACGCTGGGCCGGGTGGTGCCCCCCGCGGTCGCCGTACTGGTGCTGGTCGCGGTGTGGCAGGGCGCCGTGTCGGCCCACCTCAAGCCGTCCTATGTCGTGCCGGGCCCGCTCGACGTCTGGTCGTCGCTGGCGGCGCAGTGGCAGCACGGCCGGGTGCAGCACGCGGTGTGGAACAGCCTGCACCGCGCGGTGCTCGGCTTCGGTCTGTCACTGCTGATCGGCACGCCGCTCGGGCTGCTCGTCGCCCGGGCCCGGCCGGTCCGCCGGGCCATCGGGCCGATCCTGTCCGGCCTGCAGAGCCTGCCGTCGGTTGCCTGGGTGCCGGCCGCGATCATCTGGTTCGGGCTGACCGATGCCGCGATCTACGCCGTCGTGCTGCTCGGCGCGGTCCCCTCGATCGCCAACGGGATGGTGGCCGGGGTCGACCAGGTCCCGCCGCTCTACCTGCGGGTCGGCCGGGTGCTCGGCGCGCGCGGGCTGACCGCCGTCCGTCATGTCCTGCTGCCGGCGGCGCTGCCCGGCTATCTCGCCGGGCTCAAGCAGGGCTGGGCGTTCGCCTGGCGCTCGTTGATGGCGGCCGAGCTGATCGCGTTCTCCCCCAAGCTGGGCCTGGGCCTCGGCCAGCTGCTCGACACCGGGAGGCAGCTCTCGGACATGAGCCTGGTGCTGGCGATCATCCTGGTGATCCTGGCGGTCGGCATCGGCATCGACCTGCTGGTCTTCGCCCCGCTGGAGCGCCGGGTGCTGCGGCGCCGCGGCCTGACGACGGGTGCGCCGGCCGGCCGGGGATGATTGGGCGATGACCGGCTACCCGCTCCTGCTCGACCTGACCGGCCGGCCGGTGCTGGTCGTCGGTGGCGGACCGGTCGCCCTGCGGCGGGTTCGCGGGCTGGTGCAGGCGAGCGCGGCCGTACACGTGGTGGCCCCGCTGACCGCTCCCGAGCTGGACGGGCTCGGCGTACGGGTCAGCCATCGCCCGTACGCCGAGGGGGACCTGCTCGGCTGCTGGCTGGTGCACGCGTGCACCGACGACACGGCGGTCAACGCCGCGGTCGCCCGCGACGCCGCTGCCGCCGGGATCTTCTGCGTGCGCGCCGACGCTGCCGAAGGCGGCAGCGCGAGCACGCCGGCGGTCACCCGCCTGGACGGCCTGACGGTCGCCGTCTCCGCCGGGGGCGACCCGCGGCGCGCGGTTGCGGTCCGGGA
>JALYXH010000199.1 GCA_030947185.1 Actinomycetota bacterium
GGACCGGCGGTTCTTGCCGGTCGAGCGGCACGCTCCAGCGTCAGAGCATGCGTACCGTGGTGAGACCCGTCATGGCCGCCCAGTCGATCACGCCGTGCTGGAAGTCGCCGGCCCGGCCGTCCGGAGCGGCGTACTCGTCCGAGGTCGGCAGGCCGAGCGCCGAGACCGGCCCGTCGAGCCCGACGTACCGATCCAGGATGGCGCCGTGCACCTCATGGGCCGCAGTGGGCGGCGACCAGATCAGCAGGGCACCGGTCAGCCGGTTCTCCCGCGCGTCCGGTACGCCGGGGACGTCGGTCTCGTCGGTGCGTGGCAGACCGAGGCCGGACCAGGGCCCGCCGACCGCCAGGTAGCGCGCGAGCAGCGCGCCGTGCATCTCGTGCGCCCCGGTTCCGGCCGACCAGAAGACCCGGCCACCGGTGAAGGTCTGGGCCCGGCCTCCGTTCACGGCGTACTCGTCCGTGGTCGGCAGCCCTAGCATCCCGGCCGGACCGCTGAGCGCCTCGTAGCGGTCACGGATGGCGCCGTGCACCGCCTGCGCCTTGGTCGAGGGCGACCACAGCAGGGTGGCGCCGGACAGCTGACTCCGGCGCGCCCCCGCTACGCCGGTCACGCCGGTCTCGTCGGTGGTGGGCAGGCCGAGGCCGGAGGAAGGGCCGCCCAGGGCGAGGTAGTGCTCCAGCAGGGCGCCGTGGATCTCGTGGGCGCCGGTCGAGGTGGACCAGTAGAGCTGACCGCCGGCGAACGCGGACATCCGGCCACCCGGCACGGCGATCTCGTCATTGGTCGGCAGGCCGAGGAAGGAGGCGGGGCCGCCGAGGGAGCGGTAGCGCTCGGCGATCGACCCGTGGACCGCGGTGGCCCCGGTGGCCGGTGACCAGTAGACGGTGCCGCCGGCGAAGTCCTGGGCCCGGCCGCCCGGAACGGCGTACTCGGGACCCGCGACGGCACCGAGGTAGGACGAGGCGCCGCCGAGGGAGATCCAGTGGCTCTGGATCGGGGTCACCGTCCCGTCGGCCATCGCGGCCAGGGCGGACAGGTCGCCGGCGAACTGCGAGATGTCGACGATGCCGGAGATGCCGGGCAGCGAGCCGGTCGAGGTGTACTGCCAGAACGTGTGGTGGTCCCACCCGCCGACCAGCGGGTAGCTGGGTGCGGTGCCGCTGTACTGCGCGATCCAGAGCGGGTAGCCGCTGAAGACCGATGTGTTCGCCATCTTCGTCTGCCAGAAGTAGCGGTAGCTGTAGATGATCGGCGTTCGGCCGGTCAGCTGCTCCACGGTCAGCAGGAAGGTCTGGGCCCAGCGGATGAGTCCCTCGGCCGACAGCCCGTTGTCCTCCTCGAGGTCGAGGGTGGGTGCCAGGTCACCGACCTCCCGGGTGGTCCCGGTCATCGCGATGAACTGCCGGGCCTGGTCGACCGCCGACGTCGGCGACGCGTCAGGAAGGGCGTAGTGGTAGGGCGCGCGGACCAGGCCGACGGCCCGGCTGTCGCGCCAGTCCGCCGCGAAGTAGATGTTGGGGTTGTTGAGGCCGTGGGTGGCCTGGATGAAGGTGAACGCCTGGCCGGAGGCCCGGACGGCGGACCAGTTGATGGGAACGCCGTTGATGTGCTGCCAGCGCGACACGTCGGGGCCGGTCACGGCCGCAGCGGCTGCGCCGGCTCCCGTCAACGGCAGCAGGACTGCGGCGACGAGTGCGAGGAGGCGGCGAAGCGCCAAACCGGTCATGGCTCGGTTTCGGCCGGTCGGGCCCGGTTCTCAAGCGGGCGTCAGATCCAGTTCTTGAACCACATGCGGGAGTACCACGCTGCGTAGGGGATCACCTTGGCCGACAGGATCGGGTACAGGTAGAAGAAGTTGGCCGTCACGAGCAGGGCGTAGCCACCAACCACGGCGGCTCCCCAGGCCCGCCGGACCCGGCCGGCTGTCGCGGTTCCCAGGACGAGGCCGGCGGACAGCGTGAGGGCCAGGATCAGGAACGGCAGTGTGGGCAGCGCGTAGAACAGGAACATCGTTCTCTTCGGTGTCGCCAGCCAGGGTGCGATCCCGGCCGAGACGCAGCCGAGGATGGCGGCCGCCCGCCAGTCGCGGCGGGCGAGCCAGAGCCAGAGCATCGCGACCAGCGCGAGGATCGACACCCACCACACGGCCGGCGTCCCGATGCCGAGCACGGCGCGCGAGCAGCCGTCCCGGGCGGCGCACCCGAGCTCGCCGAGCCTGGGTGCGGTGTAGAAGTAGGCCACCGGCCGCTCGAGCAGCAGCCACCCCTCGGGGTGGGACTGGTAGGGGTGGTGGCTGCTCAGGTTGGCGTGGAAGTGCAAGGCCTCCGCGTGGTAGTGCCACAGCCCGCGCAGGGCCGCCACCCCTCCGCCGACGGTTCCGTGGCCGGCCGCCCAGTGGCGGTCCCACCCACCGCCGGTCGCGAACCAGCCGGTCCAGGCGGCCAGGTAGACCACGACGGGCACCACGGCGAGGAAGGCGAGCAGGCTGGCCGCCTCCCGGCGCAGGACCGCCCGCACCGGCGCCCGCACCCCCGCCGTACGACGGGCACCGACCTCCCAGGCGAAGGCGAGCAGCCCGAAGGCCGCCACGTAGTAGACGCCGCTCCACTTCGTGGCGCAGGCCGCTCCGAGACTTCCGCCAGCGGCCAGCCGCCACCAGCGCACGCCGAGCCGCGGGCCTGCCGGTCTCACCGGACGTCCGCTGCTCAGAGCCCTGGCCAGCCGGGCCCGGCCGAGGTCGCGGTCGGCCACCAGGCAGGCGAAGCCGGCGGTGACCCAGAACATCAGGAAGATGTCCAGCATCGAGATGCGGCTCGAGACGAAGTGCAGCCCGTCGAGGCTGAGCAGCAGCCCGGCGAAGCAGCCCAGCAGGGTGGACCCGGTCAGTCGTCTGGCCGTCCTGGCCAGGATCAGCACCGACAGGGTGCCGACGACGGCTGCGGAGAAGCGCCAGCCCAGCTCGTTGTTGCCGAAGGCGGCTTCACCCAGCGCGATCAGCCACTTGCCCAGCGGCGGATGGACCACGAAGCCCGGCCCGTCACCGGCGCCGTTGAGCTCGTAGCCGTGCCGCAGCAGGGCATACGCGTCCTTGGCGTAGTAGACCTCGTCGAACATCAGGCCGTGCGGCCTGGACAGGCGGTTGAAGCTCAGGAAGCCGGCCAGCGCGGTGACCAGCCCCGGGCCGAGCCACCCCCACCAGCGGTCCGTTGGGAGGAGCGGGCGCAGTCGCTGCGCGGGTGTGCGACCGACGACCGGTCCGACGTACGGCGACTCGGCAGGATCGGCAGCGGCCGGCTCCTGCGGGACGACTCTCTCGTCGCGAGCGGGTGCGGCGTCGACGGTCGAGGTCACGCCGCCATGGTAGGTGGCCCGCCGGTCCCGGCCGGCTGCCGGCTGGGAGGATCGGCGGGTGGCCGGGCAGGAGGGTGCTGATGCCGGGGGTGTGCTGGTCGTGGCCGGTGCCCCGCTCGGGGACGTCAGGGATGCCTCGCCCCGGCTGGCGGCGGAGCTGGCCGGAGCCGACCTGGTGGCAGCCGAGGACACCCGTCGGCTGCGCCGGCTGACGACGGCGCTGGGCGTCGTACCGGCCGGGCGGGTGGTCTCCTACTTCGAGGGCAACGAGTCGACGCGGACCGGTGAGCTGGTGGCGGCGCTGCAGGCCGGCCAGCGCGTGGTGCTGGTCACCGACGCCGGGATGCCGACGGTCTCCGACCCCGGCTACCGGCTGGTCGTCGCGGCCGTGGCGGCCGGGGTGGCCGTCACCGTCGTGCCGGGCCCCTCGGCGGTGACCACGGCGTTGGCCGTGTCCGGCCTCGCCACCGACCGGTTCTGCTTCGAGGGGTTCCTGCCGCGCAAGGGGGCCGACCGCCGCCGTCGGCTGGCCGAGCTGGTCGGTGAGCCGCGCACCCTGGTGCTCTTCGAGTCGCCGCGCCGCCTCGCCGCCTCGCTGGTCGACCTGGCCGCTGCCTTCGGCGCGGACCGGCCGGCCGCGGTCTGCCGGGAGCTGACCAAGACTTACGAGGAGGTACGCCGCGGCAGCCTCGCCGAGCTGGCCGCCTGGGCCGAGCCCGGGGTGCTCGGCGAGGTGACGCTGGTCGTGGCCGGCGCATCGGCGGTGCCTGCGGACGCTGCCGCCGACCCCCCCGCGCTGGCGGCACTCGTGGCGGAGCGGGAAGCCGGCGGCGAGGCGCGCAAGGAGGCGATCGCGGCGGTGGCGCAGGCGGTCGGCGTACCTAAGAGGGTGGTCTTCGACGCGGTGGTCGCCGCCCGCCACGCGGCAGAGCACTCGCCGCCCTAACTACGATCAGCCCATGGCAGGCAAGGCTTTCTACGTCACCACGCCGATCTACTACGTCAACGACGCTCCGCACATCGGCCACGCCTACACGACGGTCGCAGGCGACGTGCTCAGCCGCTGGCACCGCCAGCGCGGCGAGGACGTGTGGTTCCTGACCGGCACCGACGAGCACGGCGAGAAGATCCTGCGCGCGGCGGCCGAGCACGACATGACCCCGCAGGAGTGGACCGACCACATGGTCGAGACCGCGTGGAAGCCGATGCTCGCCACCATCGACGTGGCCAACGACGACTTCATCCGGACCACCGAGGAGCGGCACGAGAGCCAGGTCGCCGCGTTCTGGCAGCGGCTGCACGACGCCGGCGAGGTCTACCAGGGCTCCTACACGGGGCCCTACTGCGTCTCGTGCGAGGAGTTCAAGCTGCCCGGCGAGCTGCTCGAGGGCGGTCTGTGCCCGATCCACCGGCGCCCGGTCGAGGAGCTGTCGGAGGACAACTACTTCTTCAAGCTCTCGGCGTACGCCGACCGGCTGCTCGCGCACTACCGGGACAACCCCGACTTCGTGCAGCCGGTCAGCGCGCGCAACGAGGTGGTCCGCTTCGTCGAGGGCGGCCTGACCGACCTGTCGATGAGCCGGTCCACCTTCGACTGGGGCATCCCGGTGCCCTGGGATCCCAAGCACGTGATCTACGTCTGGATCGACGCGCTGCTCAACTACGCGACGGCGGTCGGGCTGGGCGTCGACGAGGAGCGGTTCGACGAGGTCTGGCCGGCCGACGTCCACCTGGTCGGCAAGGACATCCTGCGGTTCCACGCGGTGATCTGGCCGGCGATGCTGATGGCGGCCGGCCTGCCGCTGCCGCGCACGGTCTTCGCCAACGGCTGGCTGCTTGTCGGCGGGGAGAAGATGAGCAAGACGGCGCTGACCGGCATCGCACCGTCACTGGTGGTCGACCACTTCGGCTCCGACGCCTTCCGCTACTACTTCCTGCGCGAGCTGGCGTACGGCAACGACGGCTCGTTCTCGTGGGAGTCGATGGCCGCGCGCTACACCAGCGAGCTGGCCAACGACTTCGGCAACCTGGCGTCGCGGGTGACCTCGATGGTGCAGCGCTACCGCGGCGGCGCGCTGCCGGGGCCCGGCGAGGTGACCGACGCCGAGCGCGGGCTGGCCCAGGGCCTGGCCACCGCGACAGCGAGCGCTGACGACCGGATCGGTGCGCTGGACTTCCAGGCGGGCATCGAGGCTGTCTTCACCTTCATCCGGCAGGTCAACGGGTACGTGACCGAGCAGGCACCCTGGGTGCTGGCCAAGGACGACACCAACGTGGGGCGCCTCGACGCTGTGCTCTACGCCGCCGCCGAGTCGCTGCGCGCGGTCGCCGTGCTGCTCAACGCGGTGATGCCGAAGGCGGCCGCGGCCCTGTGGGCCTCGCTCGGTGCGGACGAGGCGATCGGCCCGCTGGCACGGCAGCGTATCGACGATGTGGCCCGATGGGGACAGCTTCCGCAGGGGGCCCGGGTGACCAAGGGGGCGGTGCTCTTCCCGCGGCTGGAGGAGCCGCCCGCATGAGGGGGTGTTCCGGTCCCACGCCCACTGGTATGAGTGATCCAGGCCCGTCAGCAACGGCCGGGACCGCTGTGACTCGGCCTGGATCACAGGGCGTGCGGAGTAAGTGAGCAGCCGACAGCGCCGCGACGGCGGACCGCGCGAGGACACGCCGCCGCCTCGACCGGATCCGCTCTCGGTCGAGGCGCTCGACAGCCACTGCCACCTCGACCTGATGGACGTCGACGTCGCCGGGGCGGTCCGCGCTGCCCAGGCTGTCGGCGTACGCCGGATGCTCACCATCGGCATCGACGTGGCGAGCTCGCAGTGGTGCGCGCAGACAGCAGCCGAGCACGCCGACGTGTGGGCCGGCGTGGCGATCCACCCCAACGAGGCGCACCGTGCCGACGAGGCGGCCTGGGCCGAGATCGGGCGGCTGGCCGGGCTGCCGCAGGTGCGGGCGGTCGGCGAGACAGGGCTCGACTACTACCGCGATACGGCTCCGCCGGACCGCCAGCAGGAGTCCTTCCGCCGTCACATCGCGATCGCGAAGGCGACCGGCACCGCGCTGATGATCCATGACCGCAACGCCCATGACGACGTGCTGCGGTTGCTCGAGGAGGAGGGAGCGCCGGAGCACGTGGTCTTCCACTGCTTCTCCGGCGACGCGGCTATGGCGAAGGTCTGCGCGGACCGTGGCTACGCGATGTCGTTCGCCGGCAATGTCACCTTCCGCAACGCGCAGCCGCTCAGGGAGGCCGCCGCTGCAGCGCCGCTCGAGCTGTTGCTGGTCGAGACCGACGCACCCTTCCTCACCCCCGCCCCCTATCGCGGTCACCCCAATGCGCCCTACCTCATCCCGTTGACCGTGCGCGCACTCGCGGAGGTCAAGGGCGTCGACGCGGACACGGTGGCAGCGGCGGTCACCGCCACCGCCCGCCGGGTGTTCGGGCCCTGGCCGGAGGAGCCGGCGAAGGCCGGCTGATTTGGCAGCGCGGCCGGTCGTCGTTATCGTTTCGTGACAGTCGCCGGGGTCGGGAACCCTCGCCAGCGACCCGGACCCGGCGGCGCACGACCTGCGCCGCTGGACAACGGCCCGGGTGCTGACCAGAGCCCGTGCCCGGGCCTTCCTGCGTTCGGAGCCCTGTGCAGCACGCCTTGCCCCGCCTGCCCCGCCTGTCCCCGCGCCGAGTCCTGTACCCGCTCGTGCTGCTCGCCCTGCTCGCCGGCAGCGTCGGCTGGGTCTCCTTCGACAAGACGGTCACCGTCTCGGTCGACGGCCACCCCCGCCAGGTCCGCACCTTCGCCGGCACCGTCGGCGGCGTGCTCAGCCGGGCCGGCCTTCGCGCCGGCCCGCACGACTCGCTCACCCCGGCCGCCTCCGCGTCGGTCCGGGACGGCAGTCGCATCGTGCTCGACCGCGGCCGCCAGATCACGCTGTCGGTGGACGGGCAGCAGCGCGCCGTCTGGGTGACGGCGCGCTCGGTCGACGAAGCGCTCGGGCAGCTCGGCGTCCGGGCCGACGGGGCATGGCTGTCCGCCTCCCGCTCACGCGCCATCCCGGACAGCGGGCTGGAGCTCGCGATCCGCCTGCCGCACACCGTCACAGTGGCCGCCGACGGCTCCGCCCGCGCCGTGGTCACGACCGCTGCGACGGTCGCCGACCTGCTCACGGAGGCCGGCGTGGCTCTCGAGCCCACCGACACCGTCTCCGTGGGCCTGGGTGACTACCCCGGTGAGGGTCTGGTCGTGACGGTCATCCGGGTCCGGTCCACCCAGGTCACCGAACAGGCGCCGGTCGCGTTCGAGACCGTGCGGACCGCCGACCCGGGGATGTCCGCCGGGACCGAGCGCACCGGGACGGCAGGCGTCGCCGGGATGGTGGAGCGGGTCTTCGCCGTCACCACCACCGACGGCGCTGTGACCAGCCGCACGCTGGTCAGTGAGCGGGTGAGTACGCCGCCGCAGGCGCAGGTCGTGTTCTTCGGCACCAGGGAGGTCCCGCCGCCTTCCCCAGCGCCGGCCCCATCCGAGCCGGTGGCCAGCGCCCCTCGCCCGACCTCGTCCGGCGGGCTCAACTGGGCAGCGCTGGCCCAGTGCGAGTCAGGCGGCGACCCGCACCAGCTCTCCTCGGGCGGCACCTACCGCGGGCTCTACCAGTTCACCTTCGGCACCTGGGCGTCGGTCGGGGGTTCCGGCGACCCGGCCCAGGCGTCCTCCGCGGAGCAGACCCACCGCGCGCAGCTGCTCTTCGACAGCGAGGGCCGCAGTCCCTGGCCGGTCTGCGGGAAGTACCTGTAGCGAGCTCCGGGCCGCCGGACGGGCTGCTGACCCCGACCGACGTTCGCCGGCTGGCCGGCACCCTCGGGCTGCGGCCGACGAAGTCGCTGGGGCAGAACTTCGTCATCGACCCCAACACCGTCCGGCGGATCGTTGCCGCGGCCGGCCTGACGCCTGACGACGTCGTCGTCGAGGTCGGCCCCGGCCTCGGCTCGCTGACACTGGGCCTGCTCTGCGCCGTACGCCGGGTGGTCGCCGTGGAGATCGACCCGGCGCTGGCCGGTGCGCTGCCCGCCACGTTGCGGGAGCGGCTCCCGGCGTACGCGGACCGGCTGCAGGTGCTGGGCGTGGACGCCATGACGATCGGGGCGGTGCCGGGCCCCGCGCCGACCGCGCTGGTGGCCAACCTGCCCTACAACGTCGCGGTGCCAGTGCTCCTGCACCTGCTGGAGCGGCTGCCGACCCTGCAGCACGGGCTGGTGATGGTCCAGGCCGAGGTGGCCGACCGGCTCTGCGCCCCGCCGGGGAGCCGGGTCTACGGAGTGCCCTCGGTCAAGGCTGCCTGGTACGCCGGGCTGCGCCGAGCAGGCGGCGTACCGCGGGCAGTGTTCTGGCCCGTCCCCAACGTCGACTCGGGGCTGGTGGCGTTCCGCCGCCGTGAGCCGCCGGCCGGCGCCGACCGGGCTGCAACGTTCGCGGTCATCGACGCGGCGTTCGCCCAGCGGCGCAAGACGCTGCGGGCGGCCCTGGCC
>JALYXH010000171.1 GCA_030947185.1 Actinomycetota bacterium
CTCGGCGGCCCGGCCGGTCTGGTGTGGGCACTGGTCAGCCCGCGCGTCGCGGTGCAGACCGGCCCGTCCGGCCCGCAGCTGCTCGAGCCCGAGACCAAGGCCTTCGTCGCGGCTGATGGGCTGTTCCTGCTGGTCACCTCCATCGTCGGCCTCATCTGCGGGCTGCTGGCCTGGCGACTGGCCCGCCGTTACGGCATCCCCGTCCTGCTGGCGCTGGTCGTCGGCGGACTGCTGGCCTCGCTGGTGGCCTGGAAGACCGGTCGCCTGCTCGGGCTGCACGACTACCGGGTAGTCCTCCGCAGCGGCGCTGCCGGAGGCCGGGCCAGCATGAACGTCGAGCTGCGAGCGACCGGTGTCCTGGTCGGTTGGGCGGTCGCCGCGGTGGTGGGCTACGGAGGCTGCGTCGCTGCGTCGCTGGCCCGCCATCCGGAGTCCGCTCCTGCCGACGTCCCCGACCGGTGGCGACCCTGAGCCGGCCCGTGCTGCTTCGGCTCCAGGAGCTCGACCTGCGACTGTTCACCCGGGCCACCGAGCGCCGCTCCGGGGCACTGGACGAGGTGCTCCCGCGACTGACCTCGGCCGCCGACCACTCCAAGCTCTGGTTCGCCCTCGCCCTGCTCATGGGACTCGGCCGCAACCGGACGGCCCGGCGGGCGGCGCTGCGCGGGGTCGGGTCGCTCGCAGCGGCCAGCGCCGTCGCCAACCTCGTGGGCAAGCGGGTGACCCGGCGTACCCGGCCGCCGCTGGATCTCGTGCCGGCGGCCCGCCGAGCCCGCCGGGTCCCGTTGTCCACGTCGTTCCCGTCCGGGCACTCCGCGTCGGCGGCCGCCTTCGCCACCGGGGTCGCGCTCGAGTCCCCCGTGCTCGGGCTGCCGGTCGCCGCACTGGCCGGCGCCGTCGCCTACTCGCGGATCTACACCGGAGTGCACTACCCGGGGGACGTCGCCGCGGGTCTCGCCCTCGGCATCGGCCTGGGAGTGGCCTCGACGAGGTCCTGGCCGCGCCCGGTGGACGACCCGGCCGAGGCTCCGCCGGTGCCCGCCGCCGAGCACCTGCCGGCGACGACCGACGGTGCCGGCCTGGTCGCCGTGATCAACCCGGCAGCCGGGACGGCCGGGCCGGCGTTGCTGGAGAAGCTGCGCGAGCGACTGCCGGGGGCCGAGGTGGTGGAGCTGGCGGAGGGCGCGGACCTGTCGGCTGCGCTGGAGAAGGCGGCCGGCCGCGCGCGGGTGCTCGGTGTGGCCGGCGGTGACGGGACGATCAACGCGGGCGCGCGGGCGGCGCTCGCGGCCGGGCTCCCGCTGCTGGTCCTGCCCGGCGGCACGCTGGACCACTTCGCCCGGGACCTCGGGCTCGCCGACGTCGACGCAGCGATCGACGCCCTGCAGGCCGGCACCGCCGTCCGCGTCGACGTCGCCGAGATCGACGGCCGGCCGTTCCTCAACACGGCGAGCTTCGGCGGCTACTCGGCCCTCGTCGACGCCCGCGAGCGGTGGCAGGCCCGAGTGGGCAAGTGGCCGGCCCTGGCCCTGGCCGTGCTGACCGTGCTGCCACGCCTCGAGCCGGCGTACGTCGAGATCGACGGCCGCCGCCGCAAGGTCTGGATGATCTTCATCGGCAACTGCGTCTACTCCCCGGCGGGGTTCACTCCCGTACGCCGGGCCAACCTGGTCGACGGGCGCCTCGACGTCAGGCTGGTTGACGCCGGGGCCGTCCTCGGCCGCAGCCGGGTGCTGCTCGCGGTGCTGACCGGCCGGCTCGGCCGCTGCCGGGTCTACGCCGAGTGGGACGCCGCCGAGCTCCGGGTCCGGTGGCTGGGCGAGGACGAGCCGCGGCTGGCAACCGACGGCGAGACGCGGTCGGGCTCGCGGGAGTTCGTCGTCCGAAAGGCGGAGAAGCAGTTGGTGGTCTACCGCCCGCCGGCTGCCGGCGAGTCGGGCTAGTTCAGGCTGAACGGCATGGCGCGCAGGTCGGGCGCGGGTGCGGCCGTGAGGGTGCGCAGCATCGAGACCTCGGACTTGAGCAGGCTCACTTCGGCCCGCAGCCGGCTTCTCGCGTCGGGTTCGGACAGCAGCGCCTGCTTGGCGTCGAGGTCCACGACGACGGTGGCAGCCACCAGGTAGGACAGCACCAGCGGGTCGGCCGGCAGGTCCGGCGCCTCGATCTCCTCCCCGCGCACCTGCCCCAGGGTGGCCAGGTAGGTCCCGAAGGCCCGCTGCACCATGCCGACGAGAAGACTGGCCTCGGCCTCCTCCCCGATGACCTCGGGCAACAGGTCGACGGCACCGCGCAGGTAGGGCCCCCGGCGGTCGAGCTCGTGCAGCCGGAACCGGGTCGTGCCGGTGGTGACGATGTCGTAGCGGCCGTCCTCATAGGCCTCGACCCGGCGCAGCTCGGCTGCGCAGCCGTAGTCGTGCAGCGCGGTGATGCCGTCCTCGCCGACCTCCCGACCCTGTCGGATCGCGACCACGCCGAAGCGGCGCGGTGTGCCGGTGGGCAGGTCGACCAGCTCGCGGACGAGCACCCGGTAGCGCTCCTCGAACACATGCAGGGGCAGCAGCAGACCTGGGAACAGCACGGTCCCCAGCGGGAACAGCGGCAGCGTCTCGACCACGTGCCAAGCCTACGGCGCCCGCTGCGCCCCGGCACCCGACGTTCCCGCCGGTACCCTGGCATCCCCGCCGAGGTAGGAGCCTGCCGTGCTGTCCCGGATCGACCTACGTGGCGCCAACGCGGCCGCGCTCGCCGCCGCCGAGCTGCCGCGGGCCGGGCTGGACGTCGAGACGGCACTCGCCACCGTACGACCGGTCTGCGACGACGTGCGCGACCGGCGTGCGGTGGCGGTCCGCGCGGCGACCGAGCGCTTCGACGGCGTCCGGGTGGACGATCTGCGCGTGCCCGCCGAGGTGCTCGAGCAGGCTCTCGCCGCGCTGGACCCGGCGGTCCGGGCGGCCTTGGTGGAGGCGATCCGCAGGACCCGCCTGGTCAGCGCCGCGCAGCGGCGTACGGATGAGACGGTGCAGGTTGCCGACGGGCTGTCGGTCACCGAGCGGTGGGTGCCGGTCCGCCGGGTCGGGCTCTACGTCCCGGGCGGCCGGGTCGCCTACCCGTCCTCCGTGGTGATGAACGTCGTGCCCGCGCAGGTCGCCGGCGTCGGCTCGATCGCGCTCGCCTCGCCCCCCCAGCGGGCGTACGGCGGACAGCCGCACCCAGCAGTCCTGGCGGCCTGCGCCCTGCTCGGCATCGACGAGGTCTACCGGGTGGGCGGGGCGCAAGCGGTGGCGATGTTCGCCTACGGGATGCCCGAGTGCCCGCGCGTCGACCTGGTGACCGGCCCCGGCAACGTCTACGTCGCGGCGGCCAAGCGGCTGCTGCGCGGCCAGGTCGGCATCGACTCGGAGGCCGGACCGACCGAGGTGGCGATCCTTGCCGACGACTCGGCCGAGCCCGCGTCGGTGGCTGCCGACCTGATCGCCCAGGCCGAGCACGACGAGCTGGCCGCATGCCTGCTCGTCACTCCGTCGGTCGAGCTGGCCGATGCCGTCGACGTCGAGCTGGACAAGCAGACCCCCGTCACCCGCCACCGGGAGCGGGTGGCGGCGGCGCTGGCCGGCCAGAGCGCGAGCGTCCTCGTGGACGACATCGCCGCCGGTGTGGCGGTGGTGGACGAGTGGGCGGCCGAGCACCTCGAGGTGATCACCCGGGACGCGAGCGCGGTGGCCGCCCGGGTGCGCAACGCCGGTGCGGTGTTCGTGGGCCCGTTCGCACCGGTGTCACTCGGGGACTACCTGGCCGGCTCCAACCACGTGCTGCCCACCGGCGGCACGGCCCGCCACACGAGCGGGCTGTCGGTGCAGTCCTTCCTGCGCGGCATCCATGTCGTCGAGTGCTCGCAGGCGGCGCTCGCCGACGTGGCGCCGCACGTCGCCGCCCTCGGCGGCGCCGAGGACCTTGCTGCGCACGTCGACGCCGTCCGGGTGCGGGTCGGGTGAGCCGGCTCGACGCGCTGCCGGTGCGCGCGGACCTGCTGGGACTGACGCCGTACGGCGCCCCCCAGCTCGATGTAGCGGTGCGGCTCAACACCAACGAGAACCCGTACCCGCCGTCGGCAGCGCTGGTCGCCGACCTCCAGCGGGCCGTCGGCGAGGCGGGTCGTTCCCTGCACCGCTATCCCGACCGCGAGGCCACTGCGCTCCGCGCGGGCCTCGCCGGCTACCTCGGCCGCGGCCTGACGACGGAGCAGGTGTGGGCGGCCAACGGGTCCAATGAGGTGATCCAGCAGCTCCTGCAGGCGTTCGGCGGGGCGGGCCGCACCGCGCTGGGCTTCGAGCCGTCGTACTCCATGCACCGGCTGATCTCGGTCGGCACCGGCACCGGGTGGGTCGCCGCCGGACGCCGGCCGGACTTCTCGCTGCCGGCGGCCGAGGCCGTCGCCGCGGTCGACCGGCACCGGCCCGACGTCATCTTCCTGTGCTCGCCGAACAACCCGACCGGCACCGCGCTGGACCCGGACGTGGTGGCCGCCGTGCTCGACGCGGCGCCCGGGATGGTCGTCGTCGACGAGGCCTACGCCGAGTTCTCGCACCGTCCGTCCGCGCTGGAGCTGCTGCCCGGACACCCGCGACTCGTGGTGACCCGCACGATGTCCAAGGCGTTCGCGATGGCCGGGACCCGGCTGGGCTACCTCGCGGCGGACCCCGCCGTCGTCGACGCCCTGCGGCTGGTCCGGCTGCCCTACCACCTCTCGGCCCTCACCCAGACCGCCGCCCTGGTCGCTCTGGCGCACACGGCCGAGCTGCTCGGGACCGTCGAGGCGGTCAAGGCCGAGCGCGAGCGGATGGCCGGCTTGCTGCGGCACAACGGCTTGCAGGTGGTCGACTCCGACGCCAACTTCCTGCTGTTCGGCACCTTCGCCGACGCCCCCGCGCTCTGGCGGGGGATGGTCGACCGGGGGGTCCTGGTCCGCGATGTCTCCTCGGGCGAGGGACTGTTCGGCTGGTTGCGGGTCTCGGCCGGACTGCCGGCCGAGAACGACGCCTTCCTCGCCGCCCTGGCGGCCGTCATGCAGGAGCTGCCATGAACCGGACGGCGCAGGTGTCGCGCAAGACCTCCGAGTCGCAGGTGTCGGTCGACCTCGACCTCGACGGCACCGGCCGGACCGAGGTCGACACCGGCGTGCCGTTCTTCGATCACATGCTCGGGTCGCTGGGCAGGCACGCCGGCTTCGACCTGGTGGTGCGGGCGACGGGGGACATCGAGGTCGACGCCCACCACACCGTGGAGGACACCGCGCTGGCTCTCGGTCAGGCTCTGAGGCAGGCGCTGGGTGACAAGGCAGGCATCCGCCGGTTCGGCGACGCCCTGGTGCCGTTGGACGAGACGCTGGTCCAGGCAGCCGTGGACCTGTCCGGTCGGCCCTACTGCGTGCACGAGGAGCCTGAGCTGGTCGAGCTGATCGGCAGCTACGACACCACGCTGACCAGGCATGTGTTCGAGTCGCTGGTGGCGACCAGCGGGATCTGCCTGCACGTGCGGGTGCTGGCCGGCCGCAACGCGCACCATGTGGTCGAGGCTCAGTTCAAGGCGGTCGCCCGGGCGCTGCGGGTGGCTGTCGAAATCGACCCCCGGGTGACCGGGGTGCCCTCGACCAAGGGTGTGCTGTGACCCGACCGTCGGTGGTCGTCTACGACTACGGCTCGGGCAACCTGCGCTCGGCCGAGCGCGCGCTGGCCCGGGTCGGTGCGGAGGTGACGGTGACCGCCGACGCGGCGGCGGCGCTCGACGCCGACGGGCTGGTCGTGCCAGGCGTCGGTGCGTTCGCGGCCTGCATGGCCGGCGTAGCGGCGGTGGGCGGATCGGGGGCCCGCAGCGTGCTGGTCGAGCGGGCCGCCGCTGCCCGGCCGATGCTCGGCATCTGCGTCGGGATGCAGATCCTGTTCCACCATGGCGACGAGCACGGGGTGCACACCGAGGGGGTCGGGCTCTTCGACGGCGGAGTGACCCGGCTGCACGCCGACGTGGTGCCGCACATGGGGTGGAACACCGTCGAGGCTGCACCGGGGTCCAGGCTTTTCGCCGGCGTCGAGGACGAACGGTTCTACTTCGTGCACTCCTACGCGGCCACCGCGGCTCCGGGCGCGCAGGTGACCTACGCCGAGCACGGCGAGCGCTTCGTCGCCGCCGTCGAACGGGGGCCGCTGGCCGCCACCCAGTTCCACCCCGAGAAGTCCGGCGACGCCGGGGCGCACCTGCTCGCCAACTGGGTGGGCATGCTGCTGTGACACCGATGCGACCATGACCCTTGTCCTGCTCCCGGCCGTCGATGTCGCGGGCGGGCAGGCGGTCCGGCTGGTGCAGGGCGAGGCGGGCACCGAGACGGCGTACGGCGCCCCACTCGACGCCGCGCTCGCCTGGCAGTCCGCGGGGGCCGAGTGGGTGCACCTAGTGGACCTCGACGCGGCCTTCGGCCGGGGCAGCAACCGGGACCTCGTCGCCGAGGTCGTCGGCCGGCTCGACGTCGCCGTCGAGCTCTCCGGTGGCATCCGCGACGACCTCTCCCTCGACGCGGCACTGGCGACCGGCGCCGCCCGGGTGAACGTCGGTACGGCGGCCCTGGAGGACCCCGACTGGGTGCGCGCGGCCATCGCGCGGGTCGGTGACCGGCTGGCGGTCGGTCTCGACGTCCGCGGGAGCACCCTGGCCGCGCGCGGGTGGACCAGTGAGGGCGGCGAGCTGTTCGAGACGCTCAGCCGGCTCGACGCCGACGGCTGCGCTCGCTACGTCGTCACCGACGTACGCCGGGACGGCACCCTGACGGGGCCGAACCTTGACCTGTTGAGCCGGGTCTGTGCCGCCACCGACCGCCCGGTGGTGGCCAGCGGCGGGGTGAGCAGCCTGGCCGACCTGCGGGCGATCGCCGCGCTGACCGGCCAGGGGGTCGAGGGCGCGATCGTCGGCAAGGCGCTCTACGCAGGCGCCTTCACGCTCGAGCAGGCCCTGGCCGAGGTGGCGGCCGGTTGAGCTCGAAGGCCGGGCACCGACCATGACAGTGGCCGTGCGGGTGATCCCCTGTCTCGACGTCGACGCCGGCCGGGTGGTCAAAGGCGTCAACTTCACCGACCTGCGGGATGCCGGCGACCCGGTGGAGATGGCCCGTGTCTACGACGCGGAGGGCGCCGACGAGCTGGTCTTCCTCGACATCACCGCGAGCAGCGCCAGCCGGGAGACGACCTACGACGTCGTCCGGCGGACGGCCGAGCAGGTCTTCATCCCGCTCACCGTGGGGGGCGGCGTACGCAGCGTCGACGACGTGGACCGGCTGCTGCGCGCCGGCGCCGACAAGGTAGGGATCAACACCGCCGCGGTCGCCGACCCGGAGCTGCTGGGCAGGGCTGCGCGGCGGTTCGGCTCGCAGTGCGTCGTGCTCTCGGTCGACGCCCGTCGGCCACCGAGCGGCACCGGCCCGGTCTACGAGGTCACCACCCACGGCGGGCGTCGTGGCACCGGCATCGACGCCGTCGCGTGGGCCGTGCGCGGGCAGGAGCTCGGTGTGGGGGAGATCCTGCTCAACTCGATGGACGCCGACGGGACCCGCACCGGCTACGACCTCGAGATGGTGGCCGCCGTTCGGGCCGCCGTCACCGTGCCGCTGATCGCCAGCGGCGGGGCCGGCGCGGTCGGCCACTTCGCCCCGGCGGTCGAGGCAGGAGCAGATGCGGTCCTGGCCGCCAGCGTCTTCCACTTCGGCCAGTTCCCGATCTCGGCAGCGAAGGCGGCGCTGGCCGCCGCGGGCCACCCCGTCCGCTGAGGCGCGCCCGGGGCAACACTGTGCACAACGTGATCGCCGGGTTAACCTGCTGGTAACACGGCGACGAAGCCGGCGCCCGGCGGGGGCGTCGGCCATCAGTTGTCCTCGAAGGCAGGGGGTAGGGCGATGGGCCGGCTCTCGGTCATCAGCCCCGGCTTCCTCGCCGTCATCGTCGCCGTCTCCGTCCTGCTCTGGCTGAGCTTCGTCCGGCTGCGCCGGCACCGGCGGGTGCTGGCCGTCACGGTCGCGGCGCTGGCCACCACGATGTCGCTCGCCACGACCGCCGACGCGGTCAACGTGCACTTCCAGTACCTACCGCGGGTCGGGGACGTGCTCGGACAGGGCGCCTGGCCGACCGCCGGCAGCAGCGGGCTGCTGACCGCTCCGGCCGAGGCCCCGGTCGCCACCGGAGTGTCCGGGGCGACGGTCAAGACCGCGCTCGCCCCGGCAGCGCCGGTGGCCATCCCGGTGCGGCCCCGCGGCGCCGTCGTTCCCATCGACATCCTCAACGCGCGCGGACTCGGAGCTCCGGACGGGCTCGCATACCTTCCGCCGCAGTACTTCACCGAGCCGGCCCGGCGCTTCCCGGTCGTCTACCTGCTGCACGGCTCGCCCGGCGTCCCGCTGGACTGGCTGCGCGGAGGTGACGCCGTCGGAGCCGGGGCGGCGGCGGCCAACGACGGGCACCCGACGATCATCGTGCTGCCGCACGTCAGCCAGTGGTGGCTCGACGACTCGGAGTGCGTCGACGGTGCGCGGGAACAGGTGGAGACCTACCTGTTCTCCGCTGTCCTGCCGTCGGTCGACGCGCAGCTGCGGACGGTTGCCACCCGCGACGCGCGAGGGATCGCCGGCATGTCAGCCGGCGGCTACTGCGCGCTCAACCTCGGCCTGCGCCACCGGGACCAGATCTCGACGATCCTCGACATGTCGGGGCTGGTCCGGCCGACGCACGCCGGCGGCATGACGGCGCTGTTCGGACGTCGGGCGGACCTCGACCGGGTCGTGGCTGCCAACACCCCGGAGATCTACGCCAAGACCCTGCCGGCCGCCCCGGACATGCACGTCTGGCTCGACAGCGGCAGCGGCGACGACGAGGTGCTCCCCGGCCTCACCGCCATGAACGCAACGCTGCGGGCGCGCGGCATCGACTCCGGTCTGCACCTGCGCCCAGGGGCACACACCTTCGCTGTCTGGCGGCCGGGCCTACGGGACAGCCTCGGCTGGGCGTCGGCCCGGATGAGCCCCGGCCAGTCCGGACAGTCGAGCCGGGTGCCGCAGCCGGCGGTCAGCCGCACGACCGGAAGCGCTGAACCGCGGGGCGCGACCCGCCGATAGGCGAATGGGCAGCAGCGACCACGACTGCTGCGATCATGGAGGAGTGGAGCTGCGGTGCGCCTGACCTCGCTCACCCTGCTCGTGATCCTCGTCGCGGCTGCGGTCGGTGTGCTCGCCGGCGCCGTCTTCGTGCGCGGCTGGCGCCGGCTGACGCTCGCCCTGCTCGCGGTCCTGCTGCTCGGTGCGTTCGGGCTCGCCGACCTCAACCGGCACTTCGCCTACTACCGCTCGTGGCGCGACCTGCTCGGCGTACACAGCCCTGACCTGGTCGCCACCCCGATCCGGGGGAGCGGCGCGCTCGGCGCCGGAGGTGCCGGCAGAGAGGCCGGCGGCGGCGAGGACAAGCTGCCCCGGCCGCAGCGCGGCCACGGCGAGCTGATCCCGATGAGCTTCCCAGGGGAGCGCAGCGGCATCACCCGCTCCGGCTTCGTCTACCTGCCGCCGCAGTACTTCGACCGCGCGTTCGCCACTGTCAGGTTTCCCGTCGTCGAGCTGCTGCACGGCTCACCGGGTGTTCCCGGCGACTGGGTGCTCGGCCTCAACCCGGAGCAGGTGCTCGACGCCGAGATCGCAGCTGAGCGGGCCGGCCCCATGGTGCTGGTGATGCCGGACATCAACGGGACCCGGCTGCGCTCGACGGAGTGCGTCGACGCCGTCCGCGGTGAGAAGAACGACACCTACCTGACGCAGGACGTGGTCGCCGACGTCCGCGACCGGTTCCGGGTCGTCCCTGCCGGTTGGGGAATCGAGGGGTACTCGACCGGTGCCTTCTGCGCGGTCAACCTCGCGCTGCGCCACCCCGAGCAGTACGCCGCGGTGGTGAGCCTGGACGGCTACTTCCACGCCATCGAGGACCGCTACGCCCGCGGCCTCTGGAAGGGTGACAACCAGGCCCGGCTGGACAACAGCCCGGACTACGAGATCGCGCACATACCTCGGCCCGGCACCGCGTGGTACCTGATGGCCGGTCGGCAGGACGAGGCCGTGCTGCGGGACGCCCAGCGCTTCGCGGCCCAGGTCGGTTTCACGGCGACCGACCGGCTGGCCGTGCAGCCCGACGGCCGGCACAACTTCTCCGACTGGAAGGCGGCGACTCCACCGGCGTTCGACTGGCTCTGGCGCCGGCTCGCCAGCCCGGAGCTGCAGAACCGGGCGCCGACGATCCGGACGTCGGTCACCGGCTGAGAAATGGGCGCGACCGCACGGTGCCCGGCGTGACAGGCTGAGCAGATCCCGGTCCGCCAGCACCATCTTCGAGGAGACGTGTGTCCAGCCCGCCCACGGTGCCCGTCGCCGTCGTACGCCGCGGGCTGCGCGTCCTGGCGACGGCGATCCGCGCGGAGCCGCGGGTCTTCGCCGTCGCCGTGGCGGGGTCGGCGGTCTACGGCGCGATGACGATCGCCTCCGCCTACGTGCTCGGCGCGGTCACCCAGCACGTCATCCTGCCGGCGTTCCGCGACGGCCGGACCACCGGTGGTGCCCTGGCCGGTGCGGGGGCGGCGATCTTCGGGGTGGGCCTGGTCAAGGCCGCCGGCATCGTCGTACGGCGGGTCGGGGCCGGCACGCTGGAGTACCGGATGGAGGCCCGCTACCGCCGGCTGGTGACCCGGCAGTACCTGCGGCTGCCCCTGTCCTGGCACCAGTCGCACCCGACGGGGGTCCTGCTCTCCAACGCCAACGCCGATGTAGAGGCGAGCTTCCACCCGGTCTCGCCGATGCCGTTCGCCATCGGCGTCCTGCTGATGCTGGTGATCACTGCCGGTGTGCTGCTGAGCACCGACTGGGTGCTGGCGCTGGTCGGATTCGGCGTCTTCCCGGCCCTTGGCGTCATCAACGTCGTCTACAACCGGCGGCAGACGCCGGTGGCGACCCGCGCCCAGCAGCTGCGGGGCGAGGTCAGCGGCATCGCCCACGAGAGTTTCGACGGAGCCCTGGTCGTGAAGACCCTCGGTCGTGAGGCGCAGGAGACAGCCCGTTTCCGGGCGCGCAGCGAGGAGCTGCGGGACAACCTGATCGCGGTGGGCCGGCTGCGTGCGCTGTTCGACCCGCTGATGGAGGCACTGCCGAGCCTCGGCGTGCTGGTGGTCCTGCTGGTCGGCACCGACCGGGTGGCCGCCGGGGCCATCGACACCGGCGAGCTGGTCCGGGTGGCCTACCTGTTCACGCTGCTGGCCTTCCCCGTCCGCGCGATCGGCTGGGTGCTCTCGGACCTGCCGCGCAGCGTGGTCGGCTTCGACCGCGTCTCGCGCGTGCTCGCGGCGACCGGCGCGCTGCCCTACGGCGAGCAACGCCCCGCCCGCACCGGCCGGCCGAGCCGGCTCGACGTACGCGATGTCGGGTTCACCTACGGCGACAGCGCCGTCCTGCACGACATCGGCTTCGAGGTGACACCCGGTCGGACCGTCGCCCTGGTCGGTCCCACCGGGGCGGGCAAGTCCACGATCGCGAGCCTGCTGGTCCGGTTGGTCGACCCGGCTGCCGGGGTGGTCCGCCTCGACGGTGCTGACCTGCGCGAGCTGGCACCGGGGGCGCTCGCCGAGGTCGCTGCCGTCGTACCGCAGCAGACGTTCCTGTTCGACGACTCGGTGCGCGGCAACGTCACCCTGGGTGCCGACTTCTCCGACCAGGACGTCTGGGCAGCGCTGCGGCTCGCACAGGCCGAGGGGTTCGTCGCGGCCCTGGCCGACGGGCTCGACACCAGGGTCGGCGAGCGCGGTACGACGCTGTCGGGCGGCCAGCGTCAGCGGCTCGCCCTGGCCCGGGCGCTGGTCCGCCGGCCACAGCTGCTGGTGCTCGACGACGCCACGTCCAGCGTGGACCCGACGGTGGAGGCGGCGATCCTGCGCGGGCTGCGCGAGGCCGAGCTGCCGGCCACAGTGGTGGTGGTCGCGTACCGGCAGGCCACCATCGCGCTCGCGGACGAGGTGGTGTTCGTGACCGGCGGCCGGGTGCGCTCGCGCGGGACGCACGCGCACCTGCTGGGCGCCGAGCCGGGGTACCGCCACCTCGTCACGGCGTACGCCGAAGCCGAACGGGAGCGCGCGCAGACCCGTGCCGCCGGCCGGGAATCGCTGTGAGGAGGTACCTCCCATGACGACCGCGGCGACGCGCTCGCTCGACGTCACCGAGGCCGCCGCCCCGGCCGGGACCTGGCGGACGATGGTGCGCGGCCTGCAGCTGTCGCCCGAGTTCCGCGCCGGGCTCGGCGGGACCCTGCTCCTGGCGCTGGTGGCGACGGCCGGTCGGGTCGTCGTCCCGATCGCGGTCCAGCAGACCATCGACCACGGGCTGGGACGGCTCGGCGCCCGGCCCGACCTGGCGCTCGTGCGGACGGCTGTGCTGGCCGCGGCCGGCGCGGTGGTGCTGACCGCGCTGGCCGGCTACCTGATGAACGTCCGCCTCTACGTCGCGACCGAGACCGCGCTGTCCAACCTGCGGGTACGGGCGTTCACCCACGTGCACGACCTCTCGGTCCTGCACCAGGCGGCCGAGCGGCGCGGGTCGCTGGTCTCGAGGGTCACCTCCGACGTCGACACCATCAGCGAGTTCATGCAGTGGGGCGGCATCCTGCTGGTGGTCAACATCGGCCAGCTGCTGCTGGCCACCGTCCTGATGGCCTACTACAGCTGGCAGCTGACCGTGCTGGTCTACATCTGCTTCGTGCCGCTCGCCGTCGGCGTGCAGGTCTTCCAGCGCCGGCTCGCCGCCGCCTACGGCCTGGTGCGTGAGCGGGTCGGGATCCTGCTCGGTGCGGTGGCGGAGAGCGTGGTCGGTGCCCAGGTGATCCGCGCGTACGGCGTGGAGGCGCGAACGGCGGAGCGGATCGACGACGCCATCGAGCAGCACAAGTCGGTGGCGATCTCCTCGCAGGCGCTGGCCGCCGGCATGTTCTCGACAGGCGAGCTGGTGGCCGCGCTGGCCAATGCGGCAGTCGTGGTCGGCGGCGTCCTGCTGGGGCTCGACGGTGGCATCAGCTCGGGCCGGCTGATCGCGTTCCTCTTCCTGGTCACCCTGTTCGTCTCGCCGGTCCAGGTCGCCACCGAGGTGCTCAACGAGGCGCAGACCGCGATCGCCGGCTGGCGGCGGGTGCTCGGTGTGCTCGACACGGCGCCGGACGTGGCCGACCCGGCGCACTCGCCGGGCGGTGGCCGCGAGCTGCCGCCGGGCCCGGTGGGCGTGCGGTTCGACCGGGTCAGCTTCGGCTACCCCGGAGGACCTGAGGTGCTGCACGACGTGGATCTGGAGATCGCACCGCAGGCGCGGGTGGCCGTCGTCGGCGAGACCGGCTCGGGCAAGACGACGTTCGCCAAGCTGCTCACCCGGCTGATGGACCCCGTGCGCGGGCAGGTGCTGCTGTCCGGCGTACCGCTGGCGTCGGTGGGCTTCGCCTCCCTGCGCCGACGGGTCGTGATGGTGCCGCAGGACGGCTTCCTGTTCGACGCGACGGTGGCGGAGAACGTGCGCTACGGCGCGCCGGGGATGAGCGACGAGCGGATCGCGCTGGCCTTCACCGAGCTCGGCCTGGCCGACTGGCTGGGGACGCTGCCGGCCGGGCTGCAGAGCCGGGTCGGCGAGCGCGGCGAGCTGCTGTCGGTGGGGGAGCGCCAGCTGGTCGCGGTGGCCCGGGCCTACGTCGCCGACCCCGACCTGCTCGTGCTGGACGAGGCGACGTCCGCGGTGGACCCGGCGACGGAGGTGCGCCTGCAGCGCGCGCTCGAGGGGCTGACCCGCGGCCGGACGGCGCTGTCGATCGCGCACCGCCTGTCCACTGCCGAGGCGGCCGACGAGGTGGTGGTCATGGACGCTGGTCGGGTGGTCCAGCGCGGACCGCACGCCGAGCTGGTCGACAAGCCGGGTCGGTACGCCGAGCTGCACGCCTCCTGGGTGGCCCAGGCACGTCCGGACTGAGCGCGGGCGGCCGGGCTCAGAGAAGTCCGGGCTCAGCGAAGTCCGGGCTCACAGGAGTCCGCGGACCACCGCCGCGACTCCGCTTGCCGCCGCCAGTGCGAGCGTGGCCCAGCGGGCGGCGGCTTCGGGGAGCCGGCCGGCCAGCACGGTGCCGGCAGCGAAGCCGGCCAGCACCGCGCCGAACAGGCCGGGGGACACCGACGGCAGCCCGAGCACGGCCAGCGTGACGACGTTGAGCGCGAGGAAGTGGGCCTGCAGGGTCGCGCGCGTGGTCGCCGGCGGCCATTCGGCGTTGGCGGCGAAGAGGGCGGCCGCCGGCCCGCCGATCCCGGCGACGACGTTCATCGCGCCGCTGACCACGCCGGCGGCAACAGCTCCCGCCGGTCCGCGCGCCCTGTGCAGTCGCAGCCCCGCCGCCAGGGCCGCGGCGGCACACAGCGTGGCCGCTCCGGCAACCACCGTTGCCGCAGGGCCGCTGAGCCGGTGCACGGCGTACGCCGCCAGAGGGAGCACGGCAGCTGCCGGAACGAGCAGCAACAGGGCAGCCCGCCAGCGCACCGAGCGCGGGTCGCGCAGCAGGATCGCCGCGTTGAGCGGCAGTGACAGCACGACGGCCACCGGAACGCCCCGCTGCGGTCCGAGGACGGCTACCAGGAACGGACCGCAGACCAGCGCGAAGCCGATGCCCGAGACGGCCTGGGCAAGGGCGCCGACCGCGACGGCCACGGCGAGGACGGCGGTCGTCACGTCCGCAGGTCCCTCACACCTGAGAGAATGCCCGGCATGGCACGCCCCGGCCCACCGCGGCCCTCCAACCTCGACCCGACCATCGCGGCCCGCCTGAAGCGGGACGCCGACGGGCTGGTGGCGGCCGTCGCGCAGCAGCACGACACGGGACAGGTGCTGATGGTCGGCTGGATGGATGACGAGGCGCTGCACCGCACGCTGACGACCGGCCGGTGCACCTACTGGAGCCGCAGTCGCGGTGAGTACTGGGTGAAGGGCGACACGAGCGGTCACCAGCAGTGGGTGCGCTCGGTGGCGCTGGACTGCGACGGCGACACGGTGCTCGTCCGCGTCGACCAGGTGGGGGCCGCCTGCCACACCGGCACCAGGAGCTGCTTCGACGCCGACGAGCTGGCGGCCCGGGTCGGCCGCCCGGGATGACAGCCCGGCGCGAGCTGGCTCTCGCGGTCGGGCTGTGCCTGCTCGGGGCGGCCGTCGTGCTGCTGGCCGCCGGCCGGCCGTGGACCCGGTTCACCCTCGACCAGGGTGGCCTGCTGCCACCGCTGCGGCTGGCGCCGTCGGGCCGGAGCCTGGACCCGACCGCCGGGGCGCTCGGACTGGTGGGTCTGGCCGGCGTGCTGGCGCTGGCCGCAACCCGGCGGCGGGGGCGCCTCGTCGTCGGGGTGCTGGTGGCGCTGGCCGGTGCGGTGGTCGTGGTGTCGTCGCTCCGGGTGGCGTCGGCCGTGCTGCCCGCCGTACGGCGCTCCGGGGCCTTGGACCGGGCCGGCGCCGCCGCGTCCGCGCTGGCCGGTCCGCTGCCCGTCACCGCCTGGCCGTGGGTCAGCGCGGCCGGCGGCCTGCTGCTGGCTCTGGCCGGCCTGCTGGTCGTCGTACGCGGCCCGGCCTGGGCGGCGCTGTCAGCACGCTACGAGGCGCCGGAGCGCCGGGCGGCCGCGGGTGAGGTCTCCCTCTGGGAGGCATTGGACCGGGGCGACGACCCGACCTGAGCCAGGTCCGGCGCTAGGCGTCGGGCGCCCCGGACCCGCCCCCGGCCAGCTCGGTCCAGCCCGTCCACCCGGAGGCCGAGTAGGTGTTGCGGTAGATGCGCCGGTTGGCACCGACCGCCAGCACGTCGAGCACGCTGCCGTCAGCGGACCAGCTGGCCGCAGGAGCGGCGAGCACCTGGCCGCCGATGTACTCCCAGGAGGTGAGGACCTGGCCGTTCTGGGCCAGGCTCTCGTGGTACGGACTGCCTGCCGCATCGGTGCCCCGCACGAACAGCTCGAGACCACCGTCGGGCCGCCGGCTGATGTTCATGGTGTTGGTGCCGGCGGACCCACCGCCGACCACCTCGGACCACCCGCTCCAGCCGGTCGTCGTGGAATAGGTGTTGCGGTAGAGCCGGCGGTTGGAGCCGACGGCAGCGAGGTCCATGGTGGTGCCGTCGGCGCTCCAGGCCGCCATGGGTGCACCCATGACCTGGCCACCGAGGTACTCCCAGCCGGTCAGGATGGCGCCGGTCTGGTCGATGCGCTCGTGGTAGGGGCTACCAGCTGCGTCGGTGCCGCGTACCTGAAGGTCAAGCGTGCCGTCGGGACGGCGGGTGACGCCGATCGTTCCCGACCCGGCCGTGCCGCCGCCGGCCACCTCACGCCAGCCGCTCCAGCCGCTGGCCGTGGTGTAGGTCGTGCGGTAGATCCGCCGGTTCGAGCCGATCGCGAAGGTGTCCAGCGTGGAGCCGTCAGCGGTCCAGCTGGCAGCCGGGGCACCGAGGACCTGGCCACCCAGGGACTCCCAGGCCACGACGACCTGGCCGGCCGCGTTGAGGCCCTCGTGGTAGGCGGTCCCACCCGGGTCGGAGCCGCGGACGAAGGTGTCGAACCCGCCGCCAGGGCGCCGGGCCAAGGGGCCGCTGTTGGACCGGGCCGGCGTCCCGACCGGCGTCGCGGACAGCCACGGGCTGCTCGCGGCGTTCCAGTGGGTGGCCAGGTAGTTGCCCGGAGCCGGCGGAGTGGCCGAGAAGTAGTCGTCGTGGTTGCAGTCGAAGAGGTTGGCGTGGCTGGTCGGGCAGATCGTCTGCTGCGCCGGCCCGCTGCCGTCGGCGTAGCACATCAGCTCGGAGCCGTCGAAGCAGTGGCCGTTCGGGGTGTTGTGCGGCGAGGTGTTCTCGACCGAGCCGAGGGTGTGCATCAGCTCGTGCGCCTCGACGGTGTGGTTGTTCAGGCCCCAGCAGCCGGAGTCGATGCGTGCCCAGCCGGTGCCGACGCTGGCGTTGGCCTGGCCGGGCTGGTCATCCGGGAAGACCGTCGCGATCCCGCACAGCGCCGTGGCGTCCATCCAGATGAGGTACTTGCGGTTGGCCGCGTTGTAGCCCATCGCGTCCAGGGCGTTGATGGTGGCGTCGAACGTCGTCGGTGTCCCGGCGGGCAGTACAACGTTGAGCACGCTGAGCGCGCAGCCCGGACCCGTGACCCAGCGGACATGGCGGACGCCCCCGGTCTCCGCGGCACTGGCGGCGAAGACCGACTCCACCTGGCCCGCGTAGCTGCCGGAGATCGCTGCGGCCACCGAGGAGTACCGGTCGGGCGTGTCGGCGTTTCGGGCGTACATCGCCTGCACGCGCTGCCCGCTGACCCCGTCACCCGAGCAGGTGATGCCACCACCGGCAGCCGCGAAGGAGGCGCCCGCTCCGGCCGTGCCGGCGGAGTGGTGCACCGGCAGGGCCCGCGGGGCGGCAACGTCGGCGCCGGCCGGCGCGGGGTCGCCGCCATGGCTGCAGACGTGGTGCTTGCTGGCCTTGGTGACGATGTCCGCCAGGCCGGTGCAGTCGACCGGCTTGGGGCCCGCCGCCGGCTTGGTCGGGGACGCTGAGCGTGTCGGGGTGCTCGCGTCTGCACCCGGCGCCAGGGCCACGCCGCCCACGACCGCCGCAGCGGCGACCACGGCTGCCAGCCCGCGCCGCCAGGTCGGTCGGCGGGAGTGAGCGGCGTGCGGCATTCGTCCTCCAGTGCGTGGTCGCCCACCACCGCCGCTCACACAGAGCAAGCAGCTGAGCGTGGGCGACGATCTCAGTAACGTTTTCGGTCACTCTGGGTAGTGACCTGAGCGGCTTTCCTTGCGCCGATTGGCGCAATTCGCTGAGCCGGACGGAGCCGTCAGCGCCGTACCGTGGCGTCATGAGGTGGGCGCGCGGCAGCGATGACGCGGTGGGGGTCGGCCGATGACGGCGGGTACTGCGGCGGCGCGCGGGCTGGTGCTCGTGATCGAGGACGAGCGCGCCATCGCGGACCTGGAGCGTCTCTACCTGTCGCGGGAGGGGTTCGGGGTCCAGGTCGAGACCGACGGCCGGTCCGGCCTGGCTGCCGCCCGCGCCCTGCACCCGGTAGCGATAGTGCTCGACGTCGGGTTGCCGGTGCTCGACGGGATCGAGGTGTGCCGGGCGCTGCGCGCCGACGGCGACTGGACGCCCGTCCTGTTCGTGACCGCCCGTGACGACGAGGTGGACCGGGTGCTCGGCCTCGAGCTGGGTGCCGACGACTACATCACCAAGCCGTTCTCGCCGCGTGAGCTGGTCGCGCGGGTGAAGAGCGTGCTGCGCCGTGCTGCGGGGGACCCGGGTGCCGAGCGGACCTCGTCAGTGGGGTCGGTGGTGCTCGACGCCGCCCGACGCCGGGTCACCGCGGCCGGGGTCGAGGTGACGCTGACGGCCACCGAGTTCGACCTGCTCGCGTTCCTGCTCCGCCGCCCCGGCCGCGTCTTCGAGCGCGAGCAGCTGCTCTCCGAGGTCTGGGGCTACGCCGCGGCTGCCGGCACCCGTACCGTCGACGTCCACGTGGCCCAGCTGCGCGCCAAGCTGGGCGACGCGAGCCCGATCCGCACCGTCCGGGGTGTCGGGTACGCCGCCGACGCCGATCCCCGGTGAGCGCCGGGCCGGCGGGCCGGCCGGCGGCGTCAGGCCGGCGCTCCGGGCTCGCCACC
>JALYXH010000220.1 GCA_030947185.1 Actinomycetota bacterium
AGTCTGTGCCCTGCGGGCCGGCGGACGGCTGGCTCGCGGACGGCTGGCTCGCGGACGGCTGGCTGATGGTCGGCTGCACGGCGGTCGGCTGCACGGCGGTCGGCTGCACGGCGGTCGGCTGCACGGCGGTCGGCTGCACAGCTTGCTGGGCTACCGGCTGGACCGGCGGCAGTGCGCTGATCGGCTCCGGCGCGGGGGCCGGCAGGTCGTCGTCGCGCAGGCCCTTGGTCTCCGCCTTGAGGATCCGCAGCGACCGGCCGATGGCGCGCGCCGAGTCAGGCAGCCGCTTGGACCCGAACAGGGCGACACCAGCCACCACGATGAGAACGAGCTCCCACCCACCGGGGAATTCCATGGCACACCCTTACCGTCGGCGACAGACAACGAACTCTACGCCGCAGGATCGCCCGCTTCAGCCGGGCGACGCGCCTTGCTGACGAATCCCTAACGCCGGGCGGGCTGGTCCGGCCGCGGCGCGATCTGGTCGAGAGCGGCGGCAGCGTCGGCGAGGCGCTCGCTCGCGCTGACCACCTCCGCACCGAGCACCTTCACCTGGCGCCAGAGCCGAAGACTCAGCAGGCCGAGAACCACAAAGCCGATGACGACCAGCGCGAGGTCGAGGGCGACGAAGAACACGCCCGCACCCTAACCCGGGGCGGGCGTGTCTCGTCCGGCGTGCAGGCGCACGCGGAGGTCTCTAGCGGGTGGCCGGCGCTGTCGCGTACGAGGCGAGCAGGTCGTCGGCGGCGAGCTGCAGGACGAAGTCGAGCAGGTCGTCGTAGCCCAGGCTCGGTCCGCTGTGAAGCTCGAGCGCCTCGGCCGGCACCTCCCAGACGTTGGCCTTGACGCCACCCGAGACGAGCAGCGAGACCACGTGGTCATCGGCGGGCTTGCGCACCTCGTCGTGGCAGGAGGGGCAGGCGAAGGCGTAGTACGACAGCGGGGCGTGGTTGCAGACCCGCAACGCGACGTCGGCAGGGGTGAGCTCGACCTCACCGCAGGTGGGGCACGACGCCTTGATGGTGGTCATAGCCGGGTCCTCTCGGGGACTCCGCGGTCCTGCGGCGGAGCGACGAGTTGGTGTTCGGCAGCGCCCGCGCAAACCTGAACCCCCGTCGTGGGCAGCTGCGGACCAGTGCCGCTGGGCCGACCGGGCTAGTCCGCTTTCCCGTAGGCGGCCAGCGCCGACCGCGCCTCGGCACGGACCTCCTCGGCCAGCTCCGGCGGGTCGAGCACTGCTCCGTCGGAGCCGAGTCGCAGGGCGAGCGCCCGGAGCCAGCGGGTGTCCGGCGTACGCAGGGTGGCGTGAAGGCCGCCGTCGGTGGACTCCTCGACCGACTCGCAGGGGTAGTAGTCGGCCACCCACCGGGCAGCCGGGCTGAGCGCGAGGGTGACGGCGGCGTCGGTGGAGGACGGGGCGAACAGCCCCTCGGACAGGTCGCGGGGCCTGGCCGAGGGCGGCGGCTCGGCCGGTGCGTCGAGCACCTCGGCGGACAGCACCCGGTCGAGCCGGAACAGCCGGACGTCCTCGACCCGGCGGCACCAGGCCTCCAGATAGGTACGGCCCTCGACCATCAGCAGCCGCATCGGGTCGACGTCGCGCTCGGTGCTCTCGTCGCGGGCGGCCACGTGGTAGCGCAGGTGCAGCAGCCGCCGCCGCTCCAGCGCGTCCCTCACCGTCGGGAGCACCCCCGCCTCCGCCTCCAGGCTCACCTGGACGTTCGCGGTCGGGCCCGCGGCTGCACCGGCCGCCGCCTCGAGCTTCACCAGCGCCCGGTCGAGGGCGTCCCGCTCCTCGAGCCCCGGTACGCCGGCCAGCGCGCGCAGCGCGACAACGAGGGCCAGCGCCTCGTCGGCACTGAGCCGCAGCGGGCGGGCGACACCTGCCGAGTTGGTGAGGGTGACCCGGTCGCCTTCGTAGGTCATGTCGATCAGGTCGCCGGGGCCGTGGCCGGGCAGCCCGCAGACGAACAGCAGGTCAAGGTCGGCCCTTAGCTGCTTCTCGGTCACCCCGAACACGTCGGCCACCGCACCCACGCGTACGCCTGGACGCGCCAGCAGGTAGGGCACCAGCGCCAGCAGCCGCGGCAACCGGTCCGTCGCGCCGCTCACCGGGCTGTCGCTGCTGGCTCCGCCAGCGCGCGCAGGCGGCGGATCACCGCGGTCCGCGCCTCGGCGGGTTCGAGCAGCACGACGTCGGAGCCGTAGCCGGCCACCCGGTCGGCCAGCCGCTCCGGATCCGCGTAGGGCACCCCGATCTCGTCCCAGCCCTCCGCCACCGCGACAGCCCCGACCGCGTCCCGGCGCAACGAGACGGCGGCGCCGGTGCGCACCCGCACCCGCGCCGTCGCGGGACCGGTGGTCGCCGCCAGGTCGGCGACAGCGCCGAGGAGGTCGACGCCCGGAGGGGGGCTGACCGCCCCGGCGGGCCCTATCGCCTCGACCGGGCCGGCCACCCGGGAGAGCCGGAACACGCGGGTGGCGTCCCGCCCGCGGTCGTGCCCGACGACGTACCAGTGGCCGTGCCAGGACACCACGCCCCAGGGCTCGAGCTCACGGCTGGTCTGCGCCGCCCCGCCGGCCCCCCGGTAGTCGAAGCGGACCACCCGGCCGGCCCGGACGGCAGCCAGGCAGGGTGCGAACGCCGGCTCGGTCACGTCAACGCGCGGCTCCAGGCCGATCGAGGACCCGGGCGTCACGTCCACCCCGGCCGCCTGCAGCTTGAGCAGCGCGCTGGAGGCGGCCTGCGCCATCTCGGCCGACTGCCACAGCCGGGCGGCCAGCCCGAGAGCGGCCGCCTCGTCCGGAGCCAGGTCGATCTCGGGCAGCTCGTAGTCGCGGCGGGCGATCCGGTATCCCACCTCGTCGTCCCAGCCGTCGTTGCTGCCGGTCTCGAGCGGGATGCCGAGCTCGCGGAGCTCCTCCTTGTCGCGCTCGAACATGCGGCGGAACGCCTCGTCCTCCAGCGACCCGCTCTCGGCGTAGCCAGGGACGGCGTCGCGGATCTGCCCGACGCTGAGGTAGCGACGGGTCGCGAGCAGGCAGATGACCAGGTTGACCAGCCGCTCGGTCTTCTTCGCCGACATCGCGCACCTCCTCCCCCGCCGCGGCCACCGTATGTCGCCGCTAGCCTGCCCCACATGATCCGATGGCGCCGTGGCGAGGTGCTCGACCTACGCCGGGAGTGGGCCGGTGCCGTCGAGCTGACCGTGCGGTGCTCCGACGGGGACGTCCGGGCACTGGCCTACCCCGCCCTGGTCGGCCGGCCGGAGGCCGGTGACGAGGTGCTCCTCAACATCAACGCGATAGCGCTCGGGCTGGGGACCGGTGGCTACGCCGTGGTCGTCGCGATTCCGGGACGCCTGCCACCTGACGCCGACAGCCCGGGGCACCTGATGAAGGCGCGCTACACCCCGTTGCAGGCGGCCGTGCTGGGCGTGGACGAGCCGGCCTCGCCGCACCACGCACAGCTCCGTGACCTCGGGAGCCTGTCCGGACTGCCTGTCGTGGTCGCCGACCTGCACTCGGCCCTGCCCGCCGTCCTTGCCGGGGTGTACGCCGACCGGCCGGCCACCCGGGTCGGCTACGTGATGACCGACGGCGGGGCGCTGCCGCTGGCGTTCTCCCAGACGGTCGCGGCCCTGACCGCTGCAGGTGCGCTGGCCGGCACGGTCACCGTCGGCCAGGCGTTCGGCGGTGATCTCGAGGCGGTCACCCTGCACACCGGACTGCTGGCGGCCGCGGCGGTCCTGACCGCCGAGGTCGTGGTCGTCACGCAGGGCCCGGGCAACCTGGGCACGGCGACCCCCTGGGGCTTCTCCGGGGTCGCCGCCGGCGAGGCCGTCAACGCGGTGTCGGCACTGGGTGGCCGGCCGGTGGCGGCCCTGCGGGTGTCCGCGGCCGACCCGCGCGAGCGCCATCGCGGGGTGTCGCACCACTCGCTGACGGCATACGGCCGGGTGGCGCTGGCGGCCGCGGACGTGGTGGTGCCCCTGCTCGACCAGCCGCTGCTGTCCGAGCTCCGGGCCGAGGTGGCC
>JALYXH010000010.1 GCA_030947185.1 Actinomycetota bacterium
TGTCCCTGCAGGGCCACCGCCGGACCCCGTGCTGGTGCTCGCGGGCCGGTTGCTCGTCGCCGGTGGCCAGCTGCCCAGCCCGGACCTGCGTGACCCGCTGCGCCGGGCGCTCGACTACTGGTCCACGATGAACGCCCTCGCTGACGGGCCGCCGTCGGCCTGAGCGCCCGGACGGGGGCGATGATCCTGGTCTGCGGCGAGGCGCTGATGGACCTCACCGCCGAACCGACCGTCGACGGTGCCGCCCGCTACCGGGCCGCCCCGGGTGGGAGTCCGCTCAACACCGCGGTCGCCCTGGGCCGACTGGGTACGCCGGTCGCGCTGCTGGCCCGGCTCTCGACAGACCGGTTCGGCGGCCTGCTCCGGGCCCACCTCGCCGCCAGCGACGTCCAGCTCGGCTACGCCGTACCGGCCGATGAGCCGACCACACTCGCCCTCGTCGACGTGTCAGGAGGAACCCCGGCGTACTCCTTCTATGTTCAGGGCACGGCCGACTGGCAGTGGCGGAACGACGAGCTGCCCGGGACCCTGCCGGCGGAGGTGGCCGCCATCCACGCCGGCTCGCTCGCGCTGGCGCTCGAGCCGGGCGGGACCGTGCTCGCGTCGCTGCTGGAGCGCGAGCGCGGTCGGCGGACGATCTCGCTCGACCCCAACGTGCGACCCCGGCTGGTCGGCAGCCGGGAGACCTACCGGCGACGGCTCGAGTCCTGGGTGCGCCTCGCCGACCTGGTCAAGGTCAGCGCCGAGGACCTCGCCTGGGTGTACCCCGACGAGGGCGCGGCAGCGGTGGCCTGCCGGTGGCAGGCGGCAGGCACTGCCGTGGTGGTCCTCACCGACGGCGCGGCCGGTGCCACGGCGTACTCCGGGGGGACGGGTGTGCACGTGCCGGCCGAGCCGGTGCTGGTCGCCGACACCGTCGGAGCGGGCGACTCCTACGCCGGGGCGCTGCTGGACTGGCTGGCCCGACACGACCGGCTCCGCATGGACCGGCTGGCCGGCATTGGCCACGACGAGCTGGCGAGCGCCCTCGCCTTCGCCGGCCGGGTCGCCGCCATCACCTGTTCACGGCCCGGCGCCGACCCGCCCTTCCGCGCCGAGCTCGGTCGCTGATCCAGGCCGACGAGATCGGCGGCTGAGATCCGGCCGGGCAACGAGCGTGCGGTACGTTGCGGGTCAACCGCCGGATCGCGAGACGACAGCGACGATGGACACAGGCTTCCCCGACTCCGACTCCCGCGACGACTTCTCGCGCGCGCGCCGGCGCTACGTCGGCGGAGCACTCGCGGCCCGCCTGCGCGGACGCGGCGACCTCAACGTGATGCTGCCCTTCGACGAGGTGGTGTCCGCTCTCGGCTACCGCGGCGAGCGCTCTCGCGGGCGCCAGCAGGTGCCACTGGACGCGATCGTCGGCTCGGTGGACCGGCTCAACGGCTTCGACCGCCGGTTTCGTCCGGCCTCGGCGGTGGCCAGGGACAGGTTCGAGCGGATCAGCGCGGCCCAGCGCCGGGGCCAGGACATGCCGCCGATCCAGGTCTACCGAGTCGGTGAGGCCCACTTCGTCCGCGACGGGCACCATCGGGTGGCGGTGGCCCGAGCCCTGGGTCGATCCGACATCGCCGCGTTCGTGACCGAGATCCTGACGCAGGTAGGGGCGTCGACCACCCTGCGCATCTCCGACCTTCCGCTGAAGAGCCACCAGCGGCTGTTCGCCGAGCGGGTGCCGCTGTCGGCCGGCATGCTCAGCCAGCTCACGCTCACCGACCCGTGGGACTACGCCCTGCTCGCCGAGGGCGTCGAGGCGTGGGGGTTCCGGGTGATGCAGGAGCGCGGGGAGTTCCTGTCCCGCGAAACGGTCGCGGCCACCTGGTTCCGGGAGCAGTACGCACCCGGGCTGGCCCTGATGAGAGAGGCCGGGTTGCTCGGCGGCGCCACGGACACCGAGGTCTACCTGCGGCTGTCGGCCGAGCGCTACCGGATCCTGCACTCCCAGCACTGGGATGAGCAGGTGATCGAGACGCTGCGCCAGGCCCGTTGAGAGCTGCCGCGGTCGGCCGCTGTCAGGAGGAGCTGGTGACGCCTTCGGCTGACGGGTGGACCAGGTTGGCGCCGGTCTCCGGGTCGAACAGGTGCAGCCGCCGGGCGTCGAGCCAGAGCTCGGCCTCGCCGCCCTCGCGCACCTTGCTCCCCGCATCGAGGCGCACCACCAGCTGCGCCTCGCCCATATCGGCGTTCTCCAGGTCGGCCGCGAGCTCGGCCAGCTGCTGGCTGGACTCCTGGCCCGCCTCGAAGGGCACGTAGGCGTAGAGCTCGGCGCCCATCCACTCGATGACGTCCACTGTCGCCTTGAACGTCGGCCCGTGCCGCTTGTCGTCGCCGACCAGCGCGGCGTCCTCGAAGTGCTCGGGCCGGATGCCGGCGATCAGCCGGCGGCTGCCGCCACCGCCGCCCTGCACCCGGGCGGCCAGCTCCTCCGGGAGCTGGACCTCGCACATGGGCAGCTTGACCGTGGCGCCGTTGACCTCGGCCGGCATGAAGTTCATGGCAGGCGAGCCGATGAAGCCGGCGACGAACAGGTTGAGCGGGTTGTTGTAGAGCTCGCGCGGCGAGGCGACCTGGAGCACCACACCGCGGCGCAGGACGGCCACCCGGTCACCAAGGGTCATCGCCTCGGTCTGGTCGTGGGTGACGTAGACGGTCGTGGTCTTGAGCCGGTTCTGCAGCCGGGCGATCTCGGTGCGCATCTGGACGCGCAGCTTCGCGTCGAGGTTGGACAGCGGCTCGTCGAGCAGGAACGCCGAGGGCTCCCGGACGATGGCCCGGCCCATGGCCACCCGCTGGCGCTGGCCACCGGACAGGGCCGAGGGCTTGCGGTCGAGCAGCTCACCCAGCTCGAGCACCTTGGCCGCCTCGTCCACCCGACGGTTGATCTCGCCGTCGTCGACCTTGGCCAGGCGCAGCGGGAACGCGATGTTCTCGCGCACGGTGAGGTGCGGGTAGAGCGCGTAGTTCTGGAAGACCATCGCGAGGTTGCGGTCCTTGGGCGCCTTGTTGTTGACGACCTCGTTGCCGATCGACAGCTCGCCGGAGGAGATGTCCTCCAGACCGACGATCATGCGCAGCAGCGTCGACTTCCCGCAGCCAGACGGCCCGACCAGGATCACGAACTCGCCGTCGGCGATGTCGAGGTCGACGTTGTCGACGGCCACCGTCCCGTCGGCGAACCGCTTCGACACGCCCTTGAGGGAGATCTCTGCCATGGGGTCAGCCCTTCACTGCGCCGGCGGTGAGCCCGGCCACGATTCGGCGCTGGAAGAACAGCACCATGAGGACGATCGGGATGGTGACGATCACAGCCGCTGCCGCGATGGCGCCGGTCGGCTGCTGGAACTGCGAGGCACCGGTGAAGAAGTTCAGCGCTGCCGGCACGGTTCGGCTCTTGTCGGTCGAGGTGAGCGTGATGGCGAAGACGAAGTCGTTCCAGGCGAAGAAGAACACCAGGATCGCCGAGGTGAACATGCCGGGCGCTGCCAGCGGCACGATGACCTTGCGGAAGGCCTGGGTCGGTGTGGCGCCGTCGACGCTAGCCGCCTGCTCCAGCTCCCACGGGATCTCCCGGAAGAACGCCGACAGCGTCCAGATCGCGATCGGGAGCGTGAAGGTGAGGTACGGAATGATCAGGCCGGGCCACGTGTCGTAGAGCCCCAGTCCCCGCCACATGTTGAACAGCGGCCCGACGATGGAGATCGGCGGGAACATCGCGATGCCCAGCGCCGCCGACAGCACCAGCTTCTTGCCGGGGAAGTTCAGCCGGGCGATGGCGTACGCCGCGAACGTGGCGAGGATGACCGCCAGCAGTGTGGAGATCAGTGCGACGCCGATCGAGTTGAGCAGCGGGCGCAGGAAGGTGCCGCTGGTGAAGATCTCCTTGTAGTTCACCAGCGAGAAAGCCTTGGGATAGATGCTGCCGTCGCTGATCGTCTCCGGCGACTTGAACGACAAAGACAGGATCCAGGCGATCGGCAGGATCGCGTAGAGCACGACCAGCACCGAGATGGCTACCCACTTCGGCTCGATCTTGTTCTTGCTCTTGGGGATCTCCGCGGTACGCCGGGCGGTCGTGCGGCGGGTGTCCTGCGCCACGGTCGCCATCAGCGGTCTCCGCTCACGGCGCCGAGATTGGTCTTGAAGCCCTTGATGAAGATGAACGCGATCAGGACCACCAGCAGGAACAGCAGCACCGACACCGCCGAGCCGAGCCCCAGGTTGAGCTGGTTGATCAGCTCGTTGTAGCTGAGCTGGGAGATCGTGGTCGTCTTGTTGGCGCCCTTGGTCTGGATGTACACGGTGTCGAAGATGCGGACCGCGTCGAGCGTGCGGAACAGCACGGCGACGAGGACTGCCGACTTCATCGTCGGCAGGATGATCTTGAACAGACGCTGCCAGGCGGTCGCACCGTCGACCTTGCCGGCCTCGATCAGCTCGTTGGGCACCGTCGCCAGACCCGCGAGCAGCAGCAGCGACATGAACGGCGTGGTCTTCCAGATCTCGGTCAGGATGATCGTGAAGAACGAACCGGCCCGCGTGGTCAGCAGCGGCGTACCCAGGTGGAGGAACCCGCCGAGATCGGGGGAGACGGCGAACTGGAAGGCGAACGCCGCCACCACCGTGATGATCCCGTAGGGCACCAGGACGGCGGTGCGGACCGTACGCCGGCCGAACACCGCCCGGTGCATCACCAGCGCCAGGGCCAGGCCGATGACCAGCTCGATGATCACCGAGATGACCGTGATCAGCAGCGTGTTGGTCACGTCGAGCCAGAACAGCCCGGAGCCCAGGATTCGGCCGTAGTTACCCAGGCCGACGAAGCCGTGCTGGTCGGGGAAGCGCAGGTTGTAGCGCTGCAGCGACAGATAGATCGAGTAGAGGATCGGGTAGGCGGTCACCAGCACCATCACCGTGACCGCCGGCGCGACCAGCATCAGACCGAGCTTGCGCTCCGCCTTGTCCCGGTCGGTGAGCCCGCGACCGCCGTTCTTGCCGGTCGCCTTGGTCTCGGTTCCCTGCGGCTCGACGGCCAGGGTTGAGCTCACAGCACTGCCTCCGACTTCAGAGCCTTCTTGGCCAGGTCGCGTAGGTCGGTCGCCGCGGCGTCCGGGTTGATCGCCGCCAACGGGTGCAGCGTGTCCTGCACCGCCAGGGACAGATCGTTGTAGGCCGGCGAGACCGGCCGCGGTGCCGCGTCGTTGATCGACTCGCGCAGCGTGTCGGCGAACGGGTACTTCGAGCGGAGCTCCGGGCTGGTGTAGAGCGCGTCGATGGTGGGCGGGTTACCGCCCTTCTGCGCGGCGAACAGCTGGTTCTTCTCGCCCCGGATGCAGGCGGCCGCGGCGAACGCCTGCTGCGGGTGCGCGGTGTACGCCGAGATGCCGAGGTTGAACCCACCGAGCGGCGGGCGGCTCGGCAGGTTGGCGACGGCGCGGGGGAACCGGGCCCAGCCGATCTTGTCCTGGAACTCCTTGCTCACGCTCTTGGCCGCGCTCGGGTAGATGAAGGGGTAGTTGAGCTCGTAGAGCGAGTCGCCCTTCTCGAAGCCCTGGCGCGAGGAGTCCTCGGTCGCCTGCGAGAGCTCGGGGTCGGCGGCGGGGGAGGAGGCCAGCGCCTTGAGCAGCTTGGCCGCGGTGGCCGTCGGCTGCTGCTCGAGGCTGATCTGCGGCTTGTCCGCGCTGGGGTCCTCGAGGAACTTGCCACCGGCAGAGGCCAGCAGGGCGTTGAACGTCACGGTCAGGCTCTCCGCACGCACGCCCTGCACGGCGACCTTCATCTTCTTGGCGACCGCCTGGTCCACCATCTCCTGCCAGGTCGCCGCCGGCGTCGGCTGCAGGTCCTTGCGGTACCACAGCAGCTGGGTGTTGGAGGTGAACGGCGCCCCGAAGAGCTTGCCCTTGTAAGTCCCGCTCTCCAGCGGGCCCTTGAGTACGCCGTCGCTGAGCTGGCCGCGCAGGCTCTCGGGGAAGGGCTGGATCCAGCCGGCGTTCGCGAACTCTGCTGTCCAGATCACGTCCATGCCGACGATGTCGATGGACTTGTCGTTGGCCGCGAGCCGGCGGACGAGCTGCTCGCGCTGGTCGGTGGCGCGGGCCGGCAGGTCCTGGAACTTGATCGTGTACTTGCCACCGGCCGCCTGGTTGCAGGTGCTGATCGCGTTCTCGATCCACCCGCCGGACTGCTTGCCGATGTACCAGTTCAAGGTCGGCGTGCTGCCGCTGCCGGAGCTGCCACCGCACGCCGCGGCGAGCGGGGCCAGCAGGACCGTGACGGCGAGCACGAGCAGAGCACGACCTGGCCGACCACCCGGTGACCAGCGAGCCGCCGACCGGGCTTCGGTACGCCGTCTGTGCACGCTGCGACTCCTGCGGCCGGGGGCTCGGCAGACAAGGGGACGAATGCCGGCGCAGGCACCTGCGCAGCACCGACCCAACCAGGTCTAGTGACGTAGGTAAACACGAGGTAACTCCTGTGTCTCATCGAAGACGCCGAGTGCGCGGGGCGTGGACGGGCTTACCTGATGGGGACAGTCGTCTGGCGCCGGGTCCGACACGCCGGTGCCGGCCACATCCCACGCATCTTCCGAAGATCTTCGATCAGCCCGTTGACCTGCGCCCCTTGGCTGAACTCGCAGGTCAGCTCGGTGTTGACACAGTGGAGTGCCCGCTAGCTATGGTGCGCACGACCCCTTCGGTACCTCGCCGACCGGTCGATCTGTGCGCTCCAGCATGCTGGCCGACGACCGCCCGTGGACTCCAGACCCAGCCAGACGGGCACCGCGGTCGCTGAGCCAGGACCAGTGCGCTGGCGGACAGCACGGATCGCGGCCGGCGGACCCGCCGGAGGGCAGCAGGCGGAGGGACCCGAGCACCCAGTAGACAACGGCTTCGCACCAGCCGCGGCCAGCGGCTGGTCAGCCGGTCCGAAGGGTGCTCGGGTCCGCTCCCGCACGAGTCCCTGCGCCCGGGTGCCCGGCGCGCGCAGCGGGTAGATTCAGGGCGTGGCAGCTGCCGAGACGGTCACGGTCGGCGCTCGAGCCCTTCCTGCGACCGCTACCAAGACGGCGTCACAGGGGCAGCCCACAGGTGCCCCCGGCGACTCGACGCCGCTGCTGCGCGGGGCCCTTGGCCAGCTGCTGCTCCTTCTCGGCCGGCTCGCCGGAGCCGTCGTCAGCGGCCTGTTGCTCGTGGGCGCCTTCCCGCCTGTCGGCGACTGGTGGCTCGCGCCTGCCGGTGTGGCCACCCTGGCCCTCGCGGTGCGCGGCACCCGGCTCTGGCTTGGTGCCGTGCTGGGGCTGGTAGCCGGGCTCGCGCTGTTCGGCCCGCTCCTGTCGTGGCTGCAGCCCGTGGGCAGCGACGCCTGGCTCGCGTTGGCGCTGCTCGAGGCGCTGGCGATCGGCCTGCTCGGGGCCGCGCTGGCCGTCGTGTCCCGGCTGCCCGGCTGGCCACTGTGGGGGGCGGCGCTGTGGGTGGCTGAGGAGGCGGCACGGGACCGGCTTCCGCTGGGTGGGTTCCCGTGGGGCCGGCTGGCGTTCAGCCAGGCTTCGTCCCCGCTCACGCCGTACGCCGCCGCCGGTGGCGCTCCGCTCGTCACGGGCGCCGTCGCCCTGGCCGGAGGCCTGCTCGCCGGCGCCGTGCTGTACGCCGGGCAGCGGCGACCGCTAGCCCTCGGCGCCACCCTGTCAGCGGTCCTGCTCCTCGGCGCAGGGGGCTACGCCCTCGCTCCGTCGACCGGCGGCGGCGGGTCGACCGTCCGTGTCGCGCTGGTGCAGGGCAACGTCCCCCGGACCGGGCTGGACGCCTTCGGCCAGCGCTCCGCCGTCCTCCACAACCACGTCGACGCCACGCTGGAGCTCGCCGCCCGGATCGAACGTGGCGACGCGGCCCGCCCCGACCTGGTCATCTGGCCCGAGAACAGCACGGACATCGACCCGTTAGCCGACCCGGAGGCGGCCAACCTGATCACCTCGGCCGCCGGCGCGGTCGGCCGGCCGATCCTGGTCGGCGCGGTCCTTGCCGGGCCCGGGCGTTACATCCGCAACGTCGGCCTGCTGTGGGACCCGGTCAGCGGGCCTGGCGACAGTTATGTCAAGCGCCACCCGGTGCCCTTCGGGGAGTACGTGCCGGCCCGGCCGCTGCTGCAGCGACTGGTCGGCCGGTTCGACCGGATCCCGCACGACTTCCTGGCGGGGGACCGCCCAGGAGTGCTCGGCGTAGCCGGCACGGCGCTCGGTGACGTGATCTGCTTCGAGGTCGCCTACGACGGGGTGGTGCGCGACGCGGTCACGGCCGGCGGCAGGGTGCTGGTGGTCCAGACCAACAACGCGACCTTCGGCCGGTCGGGAGAGAGCGCCCAGCAGCTCGCGATGTCGCGCCTGCGCGCGGTCGAGCACGACCGCAGCGTGCTGGTCGCGGCAACGAGCGGGATCAGCGCGGTCGTCACGCCGGACGGGCGGCTGCGCGCCCGCAGCGGCCAGTTCACCCGCGAGATCCTGACCGCCGACGTCCCGGTGCGGGCCGACCGGACGCTGGCCGACCGGCTCGGTACCGGGCCGGAGTGGGCACTGACCGGCCTCGGCCTGGGTGCCCTTGTCGTCGCCGCCCTCCGCGGCCGTCGCCGCCGGGCAGCCGAGTCTTCGCCGTGAGGCGGGTGTCCCTGCTCCTGGCCGCGACTTTCGTGGCGTTGCCGCTCGCGGAGCTCTACACGCTCGTCCAGGTCGGGCACCTGGTGGGCGCCCTGCCGGCGGTCGCGCTGCTGCTGGGTGTCTCCGTTCTCGGAGCTTTCGTCGTACGACGGGAGGGTGCCCGGGCCTGGGTGGCGTTCCGCCGAGCGCTGGCGCAGGGCCGGGTGCCCAGCCGGGAGACTGCCGACGGGGCAGTCGTCCTGATCGGTGGCGCGCTGCTCGTCACCCCCGGGTTCCTCACCGACGTTCTCGGCCTGGCACTGCTGTCCCCGCTGGGCCGCCCTCAGGTGCGCCGGCTGCTGACCGGCTGGCTGGCCCGGCGGCTCGTCTTCAGCCAGCGCGCCAGCCGGCGCCGGGCGGACCCGCCTCCGTACAAAAGCCAGACCGCGCTCTCCGGGGGGGAAGAGCGCGGCCTGGGGCGCGAGTAGGGGCGGACCTGCCGCCACCGGGGGTCAGGCGGTCTTCTTCGTCTTTCCACGCAGCACGGCCAGGCGCTCGGCAAGGACCTCTTCGAGGTCGTCGGTCGTCCGCCGCTCCATCAGCATGTCCCAGTGGGTGCGGGCCGGCTTGACCTTCTTCGGCTCCGGCAGCTCGCCGTCGACGAGCAGCGCGGTCGCCCCGCAGACGCGGCACTCCCAGGTGCTCGGTACGTCGGCCTCGACCGCGAACGGCATGGCGAACGAGTGCCCGCGGGGGCAGTCGTAGGTGACGCTCTGGCGCGGAGCCAGCTCGGTGTTACGGTCGCTCTCATAACTCACTGCGCCGAGGCGACTGCCTCGAAGCACTCGCTCGCCCATAGGTGCCTCCGGGGCGTTGTGGGATCCTGCCTGTCCTAACGGACCAACTGCAGCAAAGATTCCCGGTGCAGGGGAGCCGAACCGGATTCGGCCATGCGAAAGGGTTCCGATGCCCTCGACCCCTCGCCCGGTAGCAGCGGCTACCGGCGTGAGCTGGCTGCGGACCGGGCTGGGAGCCGTCATGCTCGGCCTGCCGGCCTTGTTGCCACGGGTGCTGGGCCTGGACCGCGCCACCGCCACCCGCACGACCTGGCTGGTCCGCATGGTGGGCGCCAGGGAGGTGGCGATCGGAGCCGGCGGGCTCGATGCGGGCCGGCGCGGCGCGGATCTCCGGCCCTGGCTGCTGGCCGCTGCGGCCGCTGATGCCGGCGACGCCCTGGCGCTGGTCGCCGCCCTACGTCAGGGCCGGGTGGCCCGGCTGACCGGACTGGCAGTGGTCGCCTCCGCGGCCGCCGGTGCGGTGACCGAGGTGATCGCGGCCCGGCAGCTGCCTGTCGGTGGCTAGCACGGCCGGCCGTCCACGATGTGGGCGAACCCCTCATGCCCGGCGCCTGCGGCCGGGTCACCCAGCACCCGCCGGCGGACCCAGAGGGAGGCGACCAGCGCCGTCCGCGCGTTGCCGGCGCAGGCCTCTGCACCCGCCTGCTCCAGCAGCGCCGCGGCCGCCAGCAGGCTAGCCAGCCGGACCAGCAGGTCCCGGGCCCGAGCCTGCGCGTCGACGCCGCCGGCGAGGATGGCCTCAGCTGCGGCCAGCACGTCGGCCAGGACCTGCCGCAGGGGCGCGACCAGCGGTGCGAGAGTGGGCTGACCGGACGCGGCGGCTCCGTCGAGGGCGCTGCGGATCCGGCCGCTGACCGTGGATAGGCCGTCGTAGCGGGGGTCACCCAGGGCCCGCAGCAGGTCCAGGCTCTGGATGTTGGTCGTGCCCTCCCAGATCGGCAGCACCTGGGCGTCCCGCAGCATCCGCGGGATGCCGGTGTCCTCGATGAAGCCGTTACCGCCGAAGCACTCGACGTACTCACTCGCGCTGGCGACGGCGAGCTTGGCCGTGAGCGCCTTGGCCAAGGAGGCCGCAACCCGTAGCAACCGGCCGGCCTCGGCGTCGGCGTGCACCTCGACCCGGCCGAGCAGGTCGAAGCACAGGGCGGTCAGGGCGAAGGCTCCCTCGGCGTCCACCGCGAGCCACGCCAGGGTCTCGCGGTGCAGCGGCAGCTGCTCCAGCCGCTGGCCGAACGCCTCGCGGGAGGCCGCGTGGTTGCGGACGAGCATCAGTCCACGCCGCATCCCGGCCGCGGCGGCGGCTGCGTTGTGCAACCGGGTGACCTGCACCATGGTCATCATCCTCAGCAGGCCGCCGTCGGTGGGGTCGCCGACCGGCCAGGCGAGCGCCTCGCTCAGGCCGATCTCCGCGCTGGGGAGCGCGCGGGTGCCCAGCTTGTCCTTGAGCCGGTGCACGGTCAGTCCGGGCGCGGTGGTGGCCGGGCGGGCGGTGTAGGACAGGTCGGCTGCCGGCTCGGCGTAACGGGGGATGACGAAGCAGCCGAGGCCGCGGGTGCCCGGCGGTCCGCCTTCGGGCCGGGCGAGTGCGACGGCGAGCTCGCTGGTGGTCGCGGAGCAGAACCACTTCTCACCGGTCAGCCGCCACGAGCCGTCGCCCTGCGGCACAGCGGCCGTGGTGGCCCGCCCGACGTCGCTGCCGCCCTCTGTCTCGGTCATCCACTGCCCGGAGGTCCAGGCGCGGTCGGGGTCCCGGTCTAGGAGCCGAGGAACCAGGGCATCGCGAAGCCCGGGGTCGACGCCGTCGGCGACCAGCACGGCGACGGCGCCGTCGCTCATGGCCACCGGACAGCTGTACGTCGCCGACTCCGGACCGTAGAGGTGCAGCGCGGCAAGCTGGACCACCCGGGCGCCGGCACCCCAGGTGGCCCGGGCCTGCTCCTCGTAGGGCAGGGCCACAAGCCCGTGCCGCGCGCTCGCCTGCCGGAGCGTCTCCCAGCCCGGCGAAGTGTCGATCTCGTCGACCCGCCGGCCCCAGCCGTCGTACTGGCGCAGCACCGGCGGATGGGCCTCGGCGTTCCGGGCGGCGGCCCGCAGCGGGCCGGCGACGTCGGCCGACAGCGCCTTCAGTGGTCCGGCCGCCGCGCGTGCGCCCGAGTCGCCGAGCAACCGGTCCAGAGTTGCCCGCAGCACGTGGTCGTCGTCGTACGGGTCGGGCAACGGAGCGAAGCTCTGCACGAAGCGGGCCATCCGCCGAGTGTCGCAGGCCGGCGGTTGTCGCCGGCCCAACCTGCGCTATCTCCTTTCCGGCTAATGCCGATAAGTGTCATTATGTCAAGTGACGGAGACGCGGCACTCCCCGCCGCGCCGACGCACCCGGGACGAACGCGCCAAATAGTCGCGGTTCGGCAGGTCGTGCGGTTAGCGTGCCGGGATGAACCTTTCCGGACCGTTCGGGGTGACAGCAGCCCTGCTGGTGCTCGCCGGTGCACCCAAGGTGTGGCGCCCGCAGTACGCCGCTCTGGCTCTTCGCCAGGTGCTGCCGGTGCCCGGCGCCGACCTGCTCGTGCGTGCCCTTGGGCTGGTGGAGACGCTGCTCGGCTGTTACTCCCTGGCGCGAGGCGGCCGGGTGGCAGCGCTGCTGGTAGCCGCCTCTTACGTCGGTTTCAGCGCCTTCGTGCTGGTCGTCCGCCGGCGCGGCGGCGCGCTGAGCACCTGCGGGTGCTTCGGGCGGCCGGACACCCCGGCCACGCTGCTGCACGTCGCCATCACAGCTGCAGCGGCCGTGGTGGCTGCGGCGGCGGCGGCCTTGGGCGTCGCCGGCCTCCCGTCGGCGCTGTCCGCGCAGCCGATGTTCGGTCTGCCCTTCGCCGGCCTGCTCGCCCTGTCGCTGTGGCTCGGTTACCTCGCCCTCACCGCTCTGCCGAGATCACCCTCGGCAGCCGTGGTTTCCGCCCCTCGTCAGTTCGGAGCACGAACATGACTGCACTCATCGTCCTGGAGGCACTCGCCATCGCCTTGCTGGGCCTGCTCGTCGCAGGGCTCCTGCGCAGCCACGCCGAGATCCTGCGCCAGCTGCACCTGCTCGGCGCGGGCCGGGACGACGGGGTGGCCGCCGCCGGTCCGGTCGACGTCGAGTTCGGCGTACGTCCGGGGGTGGCTGCCCCGGGGCGACCGGAGACGGCGGCCCGCGACCTGGTGGGCCGCACTCCCGACGACGAGATCGTGATGCTCGCTGTCAGCGGCACGGCCTCGGACACGCTGCTCGCGTTCCTATCCAGCGGCTGCCTGACCTGCCAGGACTTCTGGTCAGCCTTCGCCTCCCCGCGCCTGGACGTACCGGTGGGTAGCAGGCTGATCGTGGTCACCAAGGGCCCCGAGCACGAGAGCGAGTCGGCAGTGGCAGCCCTCGCTCCCCCAGGCGTCACCGTCGTCATGTCCAGCCAGGCCTGGGACGACTACGGCGTGCCCGGCTCCCCCTACTTCATCCAGGTCGACGGTACGACGGGTGCCGTGGTGGGCGAGGGCTCGGCCACCAGCTGGGACCAGGTGCGCACGCTGCTCGACCAGGCGGGAGGTGACGCCGAAGCCCGCGACAAGCGGGCCCGGCGCTTTGGCCGCAGCGACACCTACCGGGAGGCGCGGGCCGACCAGGAGCTGCTTGCGGCCGGCATCGGCCCCGGTCATGCCAGCCTCAGCGCGCCGCCTGCGCCGCCGGCCGGAGACCACTGATGGAGCTCGGACCCTCGCTGGTCGTTCTCGGCCTCCCGCTGGCCGTGGCTGCCGGGATCCGGTCCACGTGGTCGCCATGAGGCGAGTCGATGCTCTCGAGCATCACCCCGCTCGGCGAGCGGGGCAGGTCCATGCGGTGGGGGGCGACGGTCTCGGCGTACGTCGTCGGCTCGACGCTGAGCGGCGGCGCCCTCGGTGCGCTCGCCGGGGCTGCCGGCAGCCTGCTGCGCCGGGATCTGCCCGGTGAGCGGGTCCTGCTCGGCGTGGTCGCGCTGGCCTGTCTCGCCGGAGCCGCCCTCGACCTTCGGCCGGCGGGGCGGCGGGTGCCCTCCTGGCGACGCCAGGTGGACGAGGACTGGCTGCACCGCTACCGCGGCTGGGTCTACGGCATCGCCTTCGGTGCCCAGCTCGGACTGGGAGTCGTGACGATCGTGACCACCTGGTCGGTCTACCTGGTCTGGCTGCTGGCCGTGCTGTCAGGCCAGTGGCTGCTCGGCACGGCCATCGGTGCCGGCTTCGGCCTCGCCAGAGCGATGCCGACGCTGCTGCTCGGCCGGGTCGGCGGCGCGGACGAGCTGGGAGCGCTGTTCCGGCGCCTGCACCACTGGGCGCCCGGTGCGGTGCGCGGGACCGCCGCGCTGCAGCTGGCAGCCAGCGCCGGTGCTCTCGTGCTGGCCGGGGGCCGCTGATGCCGCGCGGCCACGGACTCGCCGTGAGTCCCCCGCAAGGATGGGACGTCCGGATCGCGCGGCGGCAGGCCGAGCATCCCGAGGCGACCAGCAACCCGGTCCTGCACGCGGCCAGCTTCCCGCTGCCGACCGAGCGCGGCGACTTCGGCGGGTTCGTGACGCCGCTGATGAGCTCGACCGACGTCTTCGTCGTCCTGTTCGAGTACGACCGGGAGGCGACCGGGACCGCGCTGTTCGCCCAGCTTGGTCGCCCGCGCCCCCGTCCGGAGCACTTCAACGGCCGCCAGCTCCAGCGCACCATCCCCGGCCAGGCCGGGGTGCAGTACTTCTTCCAGGAGAACGGCCGCGCCTTCTGCCTCTACATCGTGCTGGGAGCCGCCTCCAACCGGGTCTCGCTGGCCTCTGTGGTGAACGACGTCCTGGACACCCTCGAGATCGACCCGGCAGGTGCTGCATGACGACTGTTGTCCCGGCGACAGGAACCTCGCTCACCGACCGGCTCGTGAGCAGAGCCGCGACGGTGCTGCAGGCGACCACCTCGAGGCGCAGCTTCCTGGCGCGGTCGGCGGTGGTCGGCTCGGCACTCGCGGTAGCACCGGGGCGGTTCATCCTGCGCCCGGGCACCGCCTACGCGAGCGTCTGCGGTGACGCGGCCACCTGCTCCGCGGGCTACACCGTCTTCTGCTGCACGATCAACAACGGCATCAACCAGTGCCCGCCCGGAACCTTCGTCGGGGGGTGGTGGAAGGCCGACAACGCCGGGTTCTGCGGCGGCCGCGCCAGGTACTACATCGACTGCCAGGGCTCCTGCACAAACTGCACGGCGGGCTGCGGCGGGTACAACTCCTTCTGCAACTCCGGCTGCGTCAACTGCTCCTGCGGCTGCGGACCGGCCGGCCAGTGCGACCAGCGGCGGGTGTGCTGCAACTACTTCCGGTACGGCCAGTGCCGCCAGGACATCGCGTGCGGAGGCCCGGTGGCCTGCCGGGTGGTGACCTGTACGCCGCCGTGGCAGCTGGACTCCTCGTGCAGCACCGCGAGCGCCACGGACAACGCGACGGTCAACCACAGCGCACCATGCCTGACGGCAACCCCGACCGCCATCGACCAGCACTACTACGATCTCGGCGGCCCGCAAGGTTTCCTCGGCCAGCCGGTCGGACCGGAGCAGCGCGCTCCCGACCAGATCGGCGCCTTCCGCTACTTCCAGGGGGGCGGGATCTACTGGACCCCCTCCACCGGTGCGCGCGAGGTCCACGGCGCGATCCTCGGACGCTGGGCCGGCCTCGGCTACGAGCACAGCGTCCTCGGCTACCCGGTGACCGACGAGTCGCCGGCCATCGACCGGGTCGGCCGGTACAACCACTTCCAGGCCGGGTCCATCTTCTGGTCGCCGGGCACCGGCGCGCACGAGGCACACGGTGCGATCCGGGAACGGTGGGCGGCGATGGGCTGGGAGCGTGGCGTGCTTGGCTACCCCGTCACCGACGAGTCGGGTGCCGCCGACGGCGTCGGGCGCTTCAACCACTTCCAGGGCGGGTCGATCTTCTGGACGCCGGGCACCGGCGCGCACGAGGCACACGGTGCGATCCGCGCCAAGTGGGCGGCGCTGGGCTGGGAGCGCGGCGTCCTCGGTTACCCGACCACCGACGAGTCGGGTGCTGCCGACGGTGTCGGGCGCTTCAACGACTTCCAGGGAGGCTCCGTCTACTGGACGGCAGACACCGCTGCACACGAGGTGCACGGTCCGGTCCGCGACAAGTGGACGGCGCTGCGACGGGAGGCCGGCCCGCTCGGCTACCCGGTGACCGACACCACGGCGACCCCCAGCGGTACCGGCTTCTACAGCGACTTCGCCAAGGGCGGCACTCAGGCCAGTGGGTCGATCTACTGGCGGACCGGCACCGCCGCGGCCTTCGCGGTCCGCGGGCCGATCCGGGCGAAGTGGCTCTCGCTGGGTGCCGAGGCATCCTCGCTCGGGTATCCGACCTCGGACGAGAAGAGCATCGCGATCGGCGCGCAGAGCGACTTCGAGCACGGCACCATCACCTACAACTCCACGACCGGCGAGGTCGTCGTCGTCGTCCGGTGACAGAGGCTCCTGCCGTTCAGTCCAGCCGCGCGCTGGCAGTGTTCGACGTCGACGGCGTGCTGGCCGACGTACGGCACCGGCTGCCGTTGCTCGACACCCGGCCGCGGGACTGGGCCCGCTTCTTCGCGGCCGCGACGGAGGACCCGCCGCTTGCGCAGGGCGTCGCCCTGGCTCGAGAGCTCGAGCTGGCCTACGAGGTCGTCTATGTCACCGGCCGCCCCGAGCGGTGCCGGCAGGACACGCTGGACTGGCTGGCCCGCCACGGCCTGCCGGCGGGCCGCCTGCTGATGCGCCCGGACCCGGACCGCCGGCCGGCCCGGGTGCTCAAGGCAGGGCTCCTCGGTGGCCTCGCCCGGGCAGCCTCGATCGCCGTAGTGGTCGACGACGACGTCGCGGTGTGCGCCGCCCTGCGCCAGCGGGGACATCCGGTGCTGCTCGCGGACTGGATGCCGAGGGCGGAGGTCATGGACGAGGCCCAGGAGCGTCTCGGCCGGACCTGAGCCGAACGCTCATATCCAATAGGCCATCGGCCGGGTCCGATCTGGTCAGCACGGACTATTCGGGCCGCTTCATGGCATGCCGAAGCCTGACTGTGAGAAAGAACACACCGGCCTAGTCAACGGAGCACCGCGATGTGCCAGCACTCCCCCTCCTGCCCGCCCGCCGAGGCGCCCGGCCGGGACACCGCCAAGGTCGTCGCCTGCCACCCCGAGCAGGGCTGGAGCCTCCTGTGCAACGGAGTGGTGACCTTCGACGACACCGGCGAGATCCTGCCCGACGGCCGCATCATCGCCCCTCATCGTGCGGAGAGCCGGCCGCACGCGCACCAGGCAGCTGCCTGACCCGTCCGGCTCAGGCCGGCTAGGGCGCCGGCGGGACCCACCGCGCCACCAGCTGCCGGGCCGCCCGCGTCTCGTCCAGGCGCCGCACCGGCGCCGTCACCGGTGCCTCCTTGAGCGAGGCCGGGTCGTTCTCGGCGAGCCGGGCCAGCTCGGCCATCACAGCGACGAACTCGTCGAGGGTCTCCCGGGACTCCGTCTCCGTCGGCTCGATCATCATCGCCTCGTCGACGATCAGCGGGAAGTAGACCGTCATGGGATGGATCCGCCGGTCGATCAGCGCCTTCGCGATGTCCAGGGCGCGTACGCCGGAAGCCCGCTTCTGCCGGCGGGCCGACAGCACGAACTCGTGCATCACCGGGCCGGGGTATGGCAGGTCGTAGTCGGCCTGCAGCGCTGCGAGCAGGTAGTTGGCGTTGAGCACCGCCCGCTCACTGACCCGCCGCAGGCCGTCGCCGCCGAGGCCGAGGAAGTAGGAGTAGGCGCGTACGTCGATGCCGACATTGCCGTGCCAGCCGTGCACCCGTCCGATCGACTCCTGGTCGGTGTGCCACCCGAAGCTTCCGTCGGCCAGCCGAGCGGGCCGCGGACCGGGCAGGTAGCGGGCCAGCTCCTCGGTCACCGCGACCGGTCCCGAGCCGGGGCCACCACCACCGTGCGGAGTGGCAAAGGTCTTGTGCAGGTTCATGTGCACGACGTCGAAGCCCATGTCACCCGGGCGCACCCGGCCCAGGATCGCGTTGAAGTTGGCGCCGTCGTAGTAGAGCTTGGCTCCGACGTCGTGGAGCAGGCGGGCGATCTCGTCGATGTTGCGTTCGAACAGCCCGAGGGTGTTGGGGTTGGTCAGCATCAGCGCGGCTACGTCGGTGTCGAGCAGCTTCTCGAGGGCGGACAGGTCCACCAGGCCGTTGACGTCGGAGGGCACCTCGGCGACCTCATAGCCGGCCAGCCGCACGGAGGCCGGGTTGGTGCCGTGCGCCGCGTCCGGGATGATCACCCGCTTCCGTCGGTCGCCGGCCGCCCCGTGCGCGGCCGCGATCACCATCAGTCCGGTCAGCTCCCCCGACGCGCCGGCGGCCGGCTGGAAGGTCACCGCGGCCATCCCTGTCAGCGCCGCCAGGCCCTGCTCGAGCGACCAGAGCAGCTCGAGCACGCCTTGGGTCTGCTCGGCCGGCTGGGCCGGGTGCAGGCGAGCGAAGCCGGGGAGCCCCGCCACCACCTCGGCGATCTTCGGGTTGTACTTCATCGAGCACGATCCGAGTGGGTAGAACCCCTCGTCGATCGAGAAGTTCCGATGCGCGAGCCGGGTGTAGTGGCTCACCAGATCGCGCTCCGCGAGCTCCGGAAGAGCCGGCGTCGTCGACGTCCGCAGGGCGGCGGGCAGACGGTCGGCCGCGCCGGTCCGGTCGATGCCGGTGGCGCGGAGCGTCGAGGCCCGCCGTTCAGGGCGGGAGCGCTCGAACAGCAGCGGCTCGGCGGCCGGCGCTCCGGCGTTGTCGCCGGTCGCTGGGGCCAGGGTCATGCGACGCTCCGGAAGGCCTCGGCCAGACCGTCGACGTCGGCGCGGGTCCGCTGTTCGGTCACCGCGACGAGGAGCAGGTCCTCGCCCGCGATGTCGACGACCGGCCCGACGAGGTAGCCCCGCTCGGCCAGGCGCCGGGCCGTCTCCACCGGCTCCGGCAGGCGCAGCGCCAGCTCCTTGCCCCACGGTGCGTCCGGGTGGGCCAGCTCGACGCCGGGGACCTCCCGTAGGACCGCGGCGGCGTACGCCGTGCCGGCCAGGCAGGCCTCGCCCACCTCGACCAGGCCGCGGGGCCCGAGCCAGGCGAGGTAGACCGCGGTCGCCAGTGCGTTGAGCGACTGGTTGGTGCAGATGTTCGACGTCGCCTTGTCGCGCCGGATGTGCTGCTCGCGGGCCTGCAGGGTGAGGACGAAGCCGCGCTTGCCCTCCAGGTCCACCGTCTCCCCCACCAGCCGGCCCGGGAGCCGGCGGACGTCCTCGGTCCGGCAAGCCAGCAGGCCGACGCCGGGGCCGCCGAACTGCAGTCCGTTGCCGATCGAGAGGCCGTCGGCCACCACGACGTCTGCCCCGAGCCGCCCGGGCGGCTCCAGGACGCCGGCCATGATCGCGTCGAAGCTGACCAGCAGCCGCGCCCCTGCGGCATGGGCCGCCTCGGCCAGCGCCGGCAGGTCCTCGCAGACCCCGGCGGCGTTGGGGTGCTGGACGACCAGCACCGCCGCGCCACTCAGATGGTCGGACAGCAGTGACCCGTCCAGCGCCCCGTCCGGACCCGGGGCGACCTGGACCAGTTCGACCTGCAGGCCCGGGGCATACGTCGCCAGGGTCTGCCGGTAGCGCGGGTCCAGCGACCCGGCGACCACCACCCGATCGCGACCGGTCGCACCTAGGCACATGATCATGCCCTCGACCAGGGCCGTGGCGCCGTCGTACAGGCTGGAGTTGGCGATCGGCAGGCCGAGCAGCTCACTCGCCAGCGTCTGGAACTCGAACAGGGCCTGGAGTCCGCCCTGGCTCATCTCCGGCTGGTACGGCGTGTAGGCCGTCGCGAACTCCGGCTTGCCGATCACGGCGGGGACGAGGGCGGGCTGGTAGTGGTCGTAGGCGCCACCGCCGAGGAAGCACACGGCGTCGTCGACGGTGGTGTTGCGGGCGGCCAGAGCACGCATCCGGTCGAGCAGGTCGCTCTCGGCCAGCCCGTCGTCGACGCCTGCTCGGGTGAACAGGTCAGCGGGCGCGCGCAGCGAGGCGGGTACCTGGTCGAACAGGGCATCGACGTCGGGCAGGTCCAGCGTGGCGAGCATCGCCCGCAGGTCTTCGTCGGTATGCGGGGCGTAGTCCACGAGGGCGAAGTCTAGGCGGGGCGGCGGGAACCCGCCGCTCGGCTCGCTCCTGACCGACCAGCCGAGCCGGTGCGTCTCAGGCGCTGGTACGCCGCCGCCGACGAGAGGCGAGCTCGTCCCCGCCGAGCTGCTCGGTCTGCGCCTGTGCCGCCTCCTGGCGATCGGCCGGCCGCTCTCCCGGCAGCTGGGCGAGCGAGCCCTCCACCTCGCGGACGACCCGGCCGACCGCGATCCCGAACACTCCCTGGCCGCCCTGGACGAGGTCGACGACCTCGTCGGCGGAGGTGCACTCGTAGACCGTTGCCCCGTCACTCATCAGCGTGATCTGGGCGAGGTCGGGGATGCCGTGGTCACGCAGATGCTCGACGGCGGTGCGGATGTTCTGCAGCGAGACGCCGGTGTCCAGCAGCCGCTTGACGACCTTGAGCACGAGGATGTCGCGGAAGGAGTACAACCGCTGGGTGCCGGAGCCGGCTGCACTGCGGATGCTCGGCTCCACCAGCCGGGTGCGGGCCCAGTAGTCGAGCTGCCGATAGGTGATACCTGCCGCGTGACAGGCCGTCGGACCGCGGTAGCCCATGTCGGCTGGTTGAGCCAGCTCGTCCGGGAACAGCGCTCCCTGCGTCGGGACCCCAACACCTGCGCCTGCGGAAAGCCCGGTCTCGTCGGCTGCGCTCGGCTCGTCGCCCGGCTGCTGAGGGGGGTGGTCGCCGTGGCCGCCCAGTGGCGTACTCGCGGAACTCCCGCTCGTGGGTTCACCGGACTGCGGCACGGTTCCCCCTCATCCGCTCGGCCACCGTCCGGCGCGGCGCGGAGTGCGGAGAACGCTCCAGGGGCCTGGCCTGCATGACAGTGCTGTCGAGACGGACGGTAGGTGTCGGTCCAGCCGCGGTCAACGACCGGCTCGGCGCGTCGCCACCCTCCACCTCGACCTCAGATTGAGGGTGCAGCCGACCCTCCGTCGGCCTCATGAGCCGGCGTCGAAATCTTCCGGCGAGACGGTGTCGAGGAACTCACGGAACTTCTCCACCTCGTCTTCCTGCTCGTCCGGGATGGCGATGCCGGCCTCAGCCAGCACGCTCTCCTCGCTGTAGATCGTGACCTGGGTCCGCATGGCCAGCGCTATCGCGTCGGAGGGGCGGGCGCTGACCTGGACGCCGCCGTCGAACACGAGCTCGGCGTAGAAGACACCCTCGCGCAGATCGGTGATGTGGACCGCCTGCAGCTTGGCGTCGACCGCCTCCAGGACGTCGCGCATCAGGTCGTGGGTCATCGGGCGGGCAGTGACGACACCCTGCTGAGCGAAGGCGATGGCGGTCGCTTCGACAGCCCCGATCCAGATCGGCAGGTAGCGGTCGCCGCCGGCCTCCTTGAGCAGGACGATCGGCTGGTTGGACGGCAGTTCGACCCGAACGCCGACCACGCTGAGCTCGTTCATCCGCCCCCTTCCTCTGGTGCGGCGAACCTACACCGCAGGTCCGGCCCGCTCCGTGGGCCGGGCAGGGGGAGTCAGCGCCCGAGGCCCGGGTGCAGACGCGCCTTGATCAGGCTGGCATGCAGCTTGACCGACAGCGCAGCGAGCTCGCGGATGACCTCATCCGCCCGCGCCCGCGCCTCGGGGTTGCGCTGCCGCACCAACGGTGTGACCACCTGCTCGACCAGCCCCACCTCCCGGTCGGCGGCCGACTTGAAGGAACGCAGGTGGCGAGCCTCGATGCCGTAGCGGGCCATCTCCGCAACCGTCTTGGCAACGACCAGGGCATCCCCGTCGTAGTGGCTGCTGCCGGGCCGGGGACCGAGCATGCCGTACTGCTCGAGCTGCTCGAGCTGCGACGCGTCGAGCCCGGCTGCCTCGATCAGCTCTGAACGGGACAGGCGGATCTCGCTGACGTCCCGCAGGAACGCGTCCGGCCCGGGCAGCCCCTCCGCAGCGACCAGCGCACGCGGTACCCGGGGTCCACCACCGGCAGATCCGGGTGGCTCCAGCCCACGGTCGAGGGCCTCGAGATGCGCCTTGATGACGCGCAGTGGCAGGTAGTGGTCGCGCTGCGCAGCGAGGACATACCGAAGCCGGCTCAGGTCGTCCCGCGAGAACTTCCGATAACCGGAGGACGTGCGCTCCGGCTCGACCAGTCCCTCAGCCTCGAGGAAGCGGATCTTGCTGATCGTGACGTCGGGGAAGTCCGGGCGAAGCTGTCCCAGCACCTCACCGATGCTCATGAAGGCCCGAGTCGACAGGCCGGCCGCGCTCACGCCGCTCCGGACCCGCCACTGTCGGACGCCGTACCGGCCCGCGGGCCGGCGAGGAACACCAGGCGGAACTTCCCGACCTGCACCTCGTCGCCGCTGGACAGGGTCGAGGCGTCGATGCGCTCCCGGTTGAGGTAGGTGCCGTTGAGGCTTCCGACGTCACGTGCCGTGAAGCCCGAGCCGTCTCGAACGAACTCCGCATGCCTGCGGGAGACGGTCACGTCGTCGAGGAAGATGTCACTCTCCGGATGGCGCCCGACAGTGGTGACGTCCTTGTCCAGCAGGAAACGGCTACCCGCGTTGGGACCGCGCTTGACCACCAGCAGCGCGGAGTCCGGGAGCAGCCCGTCCACCGCCGACGAGTCGACGGAGTCCGAGTCGTCGTCGACGTGATCGCTCTCGAGAGCCGTCAGCGAGATGGTCGACGTCGTCTCCGCCGGCCGCTCGGGTGGCACCGGTCCGCCCGGGCGGGCGAGCTGGGCTCCGCAACGCGAGCAGTAGCGCGCCTCATCAGGGTTCTGCTGGCCGCAGCGGGTGCAGAACACGGGTGCGATCGTCTCCTCGGGAAGGACCTAGCGGGTGGTCTCGCCTACTCTCAGGCGTCACCGCAGGTTCACTGTCGGCGCTGACAGCGAGGCTAGACGGCAGAGCCGGACAGGGTCAACCGCTCGGCCACAGGCGAGCGGCCCAGGACCACCTCAACCTGAGGCCGAGGGTTACCTGACCCCCTCAGTGCGACCCTTCAACGAGCGCTCGGTAGCTCGCAGCGTCCAGCAGGCCGCTGACCGATGCCGGGTCCGTGGGCACCAGTTCGACGATCCAGCCCTCGCCATAGGGGTCGGAGTTGATCAGTTCCGGCTGGCCGTCCAGCGCGTCATTGCGAGCGACCACCGAGCCCGTCAGCGGGGCGAAGACGTCGGAGACGCTCTTGGTGGACTCGACCTCGCCGAAGGGCTGGCCCGCCGCAACCTCCGCGCCGACCGAGGGAAGACTGACAAAGACGATGTCGCCGAGGGCCTCCTGGGCGAACGAGGTGATGCCGACCCGAACCCGATCGCCCACCGTGCGGACCCACTCGTGCTCGGCCGTGTACTTCAGGTCGTCCGGATACATCGATGCCTCTCGAAACTCGGTGCTCATGGAAGCTCGGTGCTTCTGGAACTCGGTGCCTCTGGAAACTCGGTCCTCGAACGGAGAGCCGGCGGCCCCTGCCGGCGCGGACGAGCCGCCGGCAACGCGCCGCCTATGGGGCCGGTCGAGCGTAACGAGGCGGCTCCAGGGGTCGCAAGGCGGACACCTCAACCGGGTCCCGCGTCTCCACGGTCGGTGTCAGCCCGGTCACCCGGCGGACCGTGTCGAGCACGCCACCGGGGATGGCCAGTGCGGCGGAGAGCGTTCGCGGATTTCCGATGACCAGGAAGCGGTACGGCGGGGCCACCGCTATGCCGTCGACGATCAGAGCGCGTCCTGCCGGGTCGTCCAGCAGGTAGCTGCTGGCGCCGATGCGCACCGGGCCCACCTGGACCGCCTCAGCCCCGGCGTCGCGCAGCTCCTCGAGCGCGTCGAGCAGCACCGCCGCCGGGACCGGCACCGGCCCGGCCGCGACCGTCAGGACCACACCCGGCCCGACGGCGGGCAGGGTGCCGGCAAGCACACCGAGGGTCTCGGCCCGGCGGCGGGACTCCTCGACCGCCGTCAAGGACCGCTCGCTACCCGTCGCCAGCCGGTCGCGCGTCTGCTGCAACGCATCGATCTCCTGGCCGAGCCGGTCGTCGCGGGCGGCCAGCTCGTCGAGGATGCGGACCAGGTCGTCCTGACGGGCCACGGCGAGGGGGCCGCGACCCTGCGTCGTCCGTACCTGCACGACGAAGGCGAAGCCGAGCAGCCCGCAGAGCAGGCAGATGAGGGCCTGCGAGCGTCTGCTCACCGATGGCAGGAGCAGTCGCCAGCCGGTGCCGGGGCTTCGGCCCGCGGATGAGGTCATGCGCGGAATAGGTGCCGGCGGATGGCCGCGGCGTTGGAGAAGATGCGAATGCCCAGAACGACGACGACACCGGTGGACAGCTGGCCTCCGACGCCGAGCTGGTCGCCCAGAAAGACGATCAGGCCGGCCACGACGACGTTCGAGACGAACGAGACGACGAACACCTTGTCGTCGAAGACTCCGTCGAGGAGGGCCCGCAACCCGCCGAACAGCGCATCGAGTGCTGCCACGACGGCTATCGGCAGATAGGGCTGCAGAGCCACCGGCACCGTCGGCTCGACGAACAGCCCGATGGCAACGCCGATGGCCAGCGCCAGCGCTGCGATCACGGTGCCGACCCGGCCGGGCGGGCCTCGCGCAGGGTCAGCCCGGACGCCGCCGGGAGCTCCACCCTCCCAGTGCGGCGGACGGAGAACTGCAGCCCGTAAGCCATGGCATAGCTGCGGAACCGGCGAGCCGTCGGGCTCGCCGCGAAGTCGGTCTCGAGGCGACCTGCCTCGCCGACGGCCGTGACGACGTACGGCGGGGCGACGGGACGGAAGTCGACGAGGATCGCCTCGCCGGCCGAGCGGATGGCGGACTGCACGGTCAGGCGCTGGTCCCCCACCGCAACGGCCTCCGCGCCGGCCGACCACAGGGCATTGACGACGTCCTGGATGTCGCGGTCGAGCACGCGGCCCGCACCCGGCACGGCGGCGGTGCTGCCGGCCGGACCTGTCAGGCCGTCTCCGTTCGCCCGGGCGTCTGCGAGGGTGACCTGCAGACCGGGACCGGTCACCGCCAGCGCGCCGGTCGCCAGCTCCAGCGCCATGGTCTCGGTGTCGAGGGCAGCGCCTTCCTTCGTCACATCCAGGGCCTGTCGGCGGGTGCGGCCCACGTCTGCACGCAGTCCCTGCAGGTCTCGCTGCATGGCGTCGGTCGCCGCTGTCCGCAGTCTCACCTGGCGGACCAGCTCGGTCCGCTGCGACGCGGCAGCAGGCGCCGGGTGCCGCGCCGCCACAGCTGCCGTGGCGAGCAGCACGCCGGTGGCAACGAGCAGGACGCTCACCAGCAGGCGGCTGCCGCGGCGCGGCGGGTCCACGCTGCCGCGGCGGGCTGCTGACCGATAGCCGTCGTCCTGGGTTGCCAAGTCGACAAAAAGCGACATCGATGCACCGCCGCGGGCCGACGCGGCGCGGGACGCTTCGGTGTCGGTCACGGGGCGGCGTCGTGGACGATCCCGGCCCAGCGCTCGAGCAGCACTGTCGAGGCCTCGCGAGTGGACCCCTCGGCCCAGAGATGGGTCAGTGCCTGAGTGGGGTCGGGCAGCACCAGCACCCATCCCCCTGCTGCGTCCACGACGCGGACCCCGTCAGCGGTGTCGACCCGGAGCTCGCCGGCGGCCGAGGCCGCCGACCGCATGACGATGCCCTTGGCCGCCCACGGCGTCGGCACCGAACGCCGGAGCACCTGGGCCTGCGGGATCCGGTCGTCGATCCGGCTCAGGGTCAGCTGGGTCCGCGCGACCAGGCCTACCAACCGGACGAACGCCGCGACCCCGTCGACGGCCGCACCGAACTCCGGCACCACGAAACCGCCGCGACCGTCCCCCCCGAAGATCACCCCGGGGCCTCGACAGGCCCGTGAGAGGTCTTCGGGCGAGCTCGACGTCCATTCGACCTCGACGCCGTGGAAACCGGTCACCTGCTCCGCAACCCGGGTCGTGGTCATGGGCAGGGCGACCCGACCGCTGCGTCGCTCCGCGGCTACCAGGTCCAGCAGCACGAGCAACGCCCGGTCGTCGTCGATGAGCTCGCCGCGTTCGTCGACAAGAGAGATCCGCTCCCCGAGACTGTCGAAGCGGACACCGAAGGCGGCGCGGGACGACGAGACCAGCTCCCCGAGCCGCTCCAGGTCGCGCATGCGGCCGGACAACGTCTCGGTCGCCGCTGTCTCGTCCAGCCGGTTGTTGACCGTGAGGACGTCGATGTCCAGGCGCCCCAGCAGGGTGGGCAGGACCAACGCGGCGGCTCCGCCGGCGGTGTCCAGGACCACCTTCAGCCCGGCGCCGGCGATCCCGTCCGTGTCGATGCGCGCGAACAGCTCTTGGGCGTAGACATCGACGGACCGGGCCGGAAAGGACAGTTCGGCGATCTCGCCCGGGAACGCCCGCCGGAACTCCTGCCGGCTGAAGACGCGCTCGATGCGCCGTTGCGCGCCGGGTGAGAGGTCACTGCCACGTTCGTCGAGGAACACGATGTCGATGCTCTGCGGGTCCCCGGCGGTCGTGCGCAGCATCACGCCGCCGGCGGCGTCGCTACGCGCGACCTCGAACCGGGTGACCGGGGTGGGCGCCACCTCGAGGTCACGGACGTCGATCGCACTCGCGGTCAGCGCGGCGATGACGGCCCGCTTCAGCGCCCGGGCCGCCCGCGACGCGTCCCGGGAGGTCACGACAACCGCGCCCTTCTTCAGGGTGGTCGCGTAGGCGCTCGCCAGCCGGACGGCGTGCTCGGGTGTGATCTCGATGTTGACCAGACCGCTCACCCCGCGCGGCCCGAACAGCGTGCTGCTCCCCCGCGACTCCCAGATGACGCTGGTATTGACCACGGCGCCGGCTTCGATGGTCTTGAACGGGTAGATCTTCACCCCGGCCGACAGGTAGGACTCCTCCTCGATCACACACTCGTCTCCGACGACGGCTCCCTCCTCGACCCGCGCTGCTCGCATGACGTCGGTGTTCTTGCCGATGACGCAGCCTCGAAGCGTCACCTGCGGTCCGATGAAGACGTTGTCGTGGACCACCGCCCGGTGGAGGAAGGCGCCACCCTTCACGATGACGTTGTTGCCGAGCACTGTGTGCTCGCGCAGCTCGGCACCCGCCTCGACCTTCGCGTACCTGCCGACGCACAGCGGCCCACTCAGCACCGCATCGGGGTCAACCTCCGCACCGTCGGCAATCCAGATACCTGGCGACACCTCGAACCCATCTATCTCAACGTCCACTTTATGGTTGAGGACATCGGCCTGTGCCCGGAGGTAGCTGTCCTGCGTCCCGACGTCTTCCCAGTAGGCATCCGAGACGTAGCCGTACAGCGGTTCTCCGCTGTCGAGCAACGCCGGGAAGACGTCTGCGGACCAGTCGGCCGCCACGCCCAGGCCCACCGCAGCGAGGATCTCCGGCTGCATGACGTAGATGCCGGTGTTGACCGTGTCGGAGAACACCTGGGCCCAGTTGGGCTTCTCGAGAAAGCGCTGGATCCGACCCTCCTCATCCGAGATCACGATGCCGAACTCGACCGGGTCGGCCACGGCTTTGAGGCCCACGGTGACCAGTGCCCCTCGTTCCCGGTGGAACCGGACCATGTCCGTGAGGTCGATGTCGGTGAGCGCGTCGCCGGAGATGACGACGAACGGTGCGTCACGCAGGGCAGCTTCGGCGTTCTTGACGCTGCCCGCCGTACCGAGCGGCGTCTCCTCGGTGGCGTAGGACAGGTGCATGCCGAGCTCGGCGCCGTCCCCGAAGTAGTTGCGAACGAGGGCAGCCAGGAACTGCACGGTGACGACGGTCTCGTCGAATCCGTGCCGCTTGAGCAGCCGCAGGACATGCTCCATGATCGGCCGGTTGACGACGGGCAGCAGGGGTTTGGGCTGGTTGGCCGTCATGGGCCTGAGCCGGGTGCCTTCTCCGCCGGCCATCACGACAGCCCTCACATGGGGGCTCCGGCCGCGACCACCCGTCCCTGCGGTGGCTCGCCGTCCGCGCGGACCAGCTGCCAGACCTGAACGAGGTAGAGGCCGCCGGCTACCCAGTACAGGCTGCTGCCCCAGATCGTGAACGCCCACGCGAAGGGATGGGACAGCGTGGCCAGCCAGCCGTGTCCGGCTGTGCCCAGCAGCCAGGGAAAGGCGTAGAGGAGGTTGAAGGTCGCAGCTTTGCCCAGGAAGGAAACCTGCAACGGCCCGTAGCCGTGCCGGCGGAGCACCGGAAGCGTCGTCGCGAGAAGGACGTCGCGACCGACGATGGCCAGCGCGAGCCACAGCGGAAGGAGATGGCGGGCTGTCAGCCCGTACAGGGTCGCCAGGATGTAGAGCCGATCGGCAAGGGGGTCGAGCAGCTGACCCAGCCGGGTGATCTGGTTCCACGCCCTCGCCAGCTTGCCGTCGACGTAGTCGGTCGCCCCGCTCACCATCAAGACGATGATCGCGAGTCCGTCCGCATGCGGGCCGAGCACCAGGTAGAGGAAGACGGGCACACCGAAGAGCCTCAGCACGGACAACGCGTTGGGCAGCGTGACCAGCCGGCTCGACACGGTCGGCTCGGCAGCTATCGGGGACGCGCCGCGCGGCGGATGGTCGGCCACGTGCGTACCTCGTCTCCCGGACAGCCGCTGTGGCCACAGTAGTCGCCACTCGTCCGGAAGCCACCCGCCCCCGGCGCACCCGCCTTGGCGCTCAGATCGGAGGCGGCTGAACCTCGACCAGAGATATAGACCTGAAGAACGAATTCGTCGTCAGCCGCCGCCGAGACGCGACCAGGTCAGCGGGCCGACCTGCCCGTCTATCTCCATCTGCCTGCCGCGCTGGAACTGCATCACAGCTGCGCGTGTCCCAGGTCCGAAGACGCCGTCGGCGGGGACGCCGAGCGCCCGCTGTACCGCGACGACTGCCGGTCCGGCGGCGCCAACCTGAACATAGCTGCCCGGGTAGGGGCCGAGCCGGGCCACCGAGGAGGCGCGGGTCGCCACCGCCGGTGCCGACGGCGGCAACGTGCCGCCGAGTGACAACCACGTCAGCGGGCCGACCTGCCCGTCCACCTCGAGGCGGTGCGCCTGCTGCCAACCGATGACGGCCGCTCGCGTCTGTGGGCCATAGCTGCCGTCGGTGACGATGCCCAGTGCCCGCTGGACTGCCGCAACATCGGGACCTACCGAGCCGACCTGCACATAGGAGCCCGGGTAGGCGCCCATCGCGATCGGTGCGGGTGGCGGGCAGGGCCGGGGGTTGAACCCTGAGTACGGCGCCGCCGGTGCCCACGGCACGGTCGGACACGGTCCGAAGTCGTCGGCCGCCGGCCGCCCGCTCCAGTACGACGTCCGCCCCCAAGCGCCAGCCCAGCTGAACGAGAAGTGCACGTGGTCGGTGTGCGGACTGGCCCCGGTGTAGGGACGCCAGCCCTGCTCGTCGTAGTAGGAGCCCCAGATCCGTGAGTCGAAGATGATGTACATGATCCCGAGCCGGCGGGCCATGGCTGCCCGGTGACCCTGACCGTCGGCGGCCAGGAGCCAGCCGAGCAGCGCCTCGGCTCGCGCCCGGTCGCGCGGGTCCCGACTGGACACGCGCCAGTCCCAGGCTCGTCCTTCGCTGTGCTCGCTGACCGCACCCTCGGCCGCGCAGGTGTTCACGATCCCGTCACTACCCGTCCCTGGGTAGGTGTGCAGCACCAGGTCCGCGAAGGCGACCGCGCCAGGCTTGGCAGTGGCGTCGCAGGACGTCTGGGGGATGTAGGGCGAGAGCCCGTCGATGCCGGCCGCCCCGCGGGCGGGCGGCACCGGCATCCCGCCCGCCGCCGCCGCCGCGCCGGGGGTGAGCAC
>JALYXH010000016.1 GCA_030947185.1 Actinomycetota bacterium
CAGGTTCTCGGGCGTGGCCGTCACCGGCAGCGGAACCCGGCCCACGATCTCGAGCCCGTAGCCCTCGAGCCCGGCGCGCTTGGCCGGGTTGTTCGACAGCAGCCGCATGGTGCGCACCCCGATGTCGGCGAGGATCTGCGCCCCGGTCCCGTAGTCCCGAGCGTCGGCGGGCAGCCCGAGCTCGAGGTTGGCGTCGACGGTGTCGGCCCCGCCGTCCTGGAGCTGGTAGGCCTGCAGCTTGTGCAGCAGGCCGATGCCGCGCCCCTCGTGGCCGCGCACGTAGAGCACCACGCCGCGGCCCTCCTCGGCCACCGCGCGCAGCGCCGCGTCGAGCTGCGGGCCGCAGTCGCAGCGCTGCGAGCCGAACACATCGCCGGTGAGGCACTCCGAGTGCACCCGCACCAGGACGTCGCGACCGTCACCGACCTCCCCGCGGACCAGCGCGATGTGCTGGCTGCCGTCGAGCAGGCTCTGGTAGCCCAGCGCCCTGAAGTCGCCGTACGCCGTGGGGATGCGGGCCTCGGCCAGCGCCCGCACCTGCTTCTCGGTCCGCCGCCGGTAAGCGATCAGGTCGGCGATCGAGATCAGCGTGAGCCCGTGCTCGACGGCGAAGGCGGACAGCTGCGGCAGCCGGGACATCGTGCCGTCGTCGTTGACCACCTCACAGATCACCCCAGCGGGGATCAGGCCGGCCAGCCTGGCCAGGTCGACGCTGGCCTCGGTGTGGCCGGCCCGTCGCAGGACGCCACCCTCGCGGTAGCGCAAGGGGAAGACGTGCCCGGGCTTGGTCAGGTCGTACGCCGTGGTCGCCGGGTCCACCAGCGTGCGGATGGTGTGCGCGCGGTCGGCGGCGGAGATGCCGGTGGCCACTCCCTGCCGCGCGTCGACGCTGACCGTGTAGGCGGTACGCATCCGCTCGGTGTTGTGGTGGTACATCAGCGGCAGGTCGAGCCGGTCGAGCGCGTCGCCCTCCATCGGGACGCAGACGACCCCACTCGTGTTGCGGATCATGAAGGTCAGCAGCTCGGGGGTGGCCATCTGCGCGGCGAAGACCAGGTCGCCCTCGTTCTCCCGGTCGGCGTCGTCGACGACCAGAACCGCCCTGCCGGCGGCGATGTCGGCCACCGCCGTCTCGATGGTGCCGAAGCGCGGGTCGCCCTGGCCCAGTGGGGTGCTCACGCAGACTCCTTGCGGTAGGCGTCGAGCAGCTTCTCGACGTACTTGGCCATCACGTCGACCTCGAGGTTGACCGGGTCGCCCACCTGCTTGCTGCCGAGCGTGGTCAGGGCGAGCGTGGTCGGGATCAGGCTGACCGTCACGTCGCCGTCGGTCACCGCGGCCACGGTCAGGCTGACACCGTCGATGGTGAGCGAGCCCTTCTCGACGACGTAGCGGGCCAGCTCGCCGGGCAGCGAGACCCGGACCAGCTCCCAGTGCTGCGCGGGTGTCCGCTCCAGGACCTGACCGGTCCCGTCGACGTGGCCCTGCACCAGGTGGCCGCCGAGCCGGTCGGCCAGGGTGACGGCCCGTTCGAGGTTCACCGGGGAGCCCGGAGCCAGGGCGCCGAGGCTGGACCGGTCCAATGTCTCGGCCATCACGTCGACCGCGAAAGTCCCGTCCGCGGTCTCGGTCACGGTCAGGCAGACCCCGTTGACGGCTATCGAGTCGCCGTGGCGGGCATCCGCGGACACCAGCGGACCGCGCACGACGAGACGAGCCGCCCGCTCGAGCTGCTCGACCGCGACCACCTCCCCGAGCTCCTCGACGATGCCGGTGAACACCTCAGCCCTCCTCTGGCCGGGCGGTGAGCCGCAGGTCGGGGCCGATCCGGACCACCTCGTCCAGACGCAGGCGCACGGCGTCGCCGATCACGGCCAGGCCGGCGCCGGTCAGCGCCGGGAAGCGCCCGCTCCCGAGCAGGACCGGCGCCAGGTAGCCGACCACCCGGTCGACCAGGCCGGCCGCGGCGAACGAGCCGGCCAGGGTCGGGCCGCCCTCCAGGAGCAGGTGCACGACGCCGCGGGCGTGCAGCTCACCGAGCAGGTCGGGCAGGTGCACACCGCGCTCCGTGTGCTTGGTGACGAGCACCTCGGCCCGCTCGCGCAGCGCGGCGACCCGGTCGGGTGGGGCCTCCTCGGAGACCACCACCAGCGTGGCGGCGGCGTCGTCGAGCACCCGTGACGCAGGGTGCGTACGGGCCAGCGAGTCGAGGACCACCCGCAGCGGCTGGTCGGCCGGACCGACCGCGACACCCCCGGGCCTGGCGGTCAGATGAGGGTCGTCGGCCAGCACGGTGCCGCGCCCCACGACGACGGCGTCGACCTGGGAGCGGAGTTGGTGGACGTCCGCGCGGGACTGCTCCGAGGTGACCCACCGCGACGAGCCGTCTGCGGCAGCCACCTGCCCGTCCAGGCTGGCGGCGTACTTCCAGGTCACGAACGGCCGCTCCCGTCGTACGCCGAGCAGCCACGCCTCGTGCACGCGCTCGGCCTCGGGGCCGAGCAGCCCGGCCTCGACGGAGACCCCGGCCGCCTGCAGGACGGCTCCCCCGCCGGCGGCCACCGGGTTGGGGTCGGCGACGGCGTAGACCACGCGCACCACACCCGCAGCGACCAGGGCGTCGGTGCAGGGACCGGTCGCGCCGGTGTGGCTGCAGGGTTCGAGGGTCACCACGACGGTGCCGCCGCGGGCTCGCCCGCCCGCAGCGGCCAGGGCCACCACCTCGGCATGCGGACCGGGCGTACGGCGGGTCGCCCCCTCGCCCACGGCGGTACCGGAGGAGTCCAGAACGACGGCTCCGACGCCGGGACGGGGACCTGCCTCCCGGGTGGCGGCGCGAGCGATCTCGAGGGCACGCCGCATCGCGGCGGTCTCGACGGGGACGCTGGGTGTGCCGGCGCCGGCTGTGCCGGCGCTGGGCGCGCCGACAATCGGCGTACCGGCCATCGGCGCCGCCTCCCGTCCCGCTCCGGCGAGCGCCGGGGAGGGGCGGAGGGCGCGAGCGAGCGGACCAGGCCGGTGCACCGGACATGACGGCGCAGCAGCGCGGACGCCCGCGCGCTGCCTCCCATCCGGACTCTCACCGTCGGTCCCGGAGTTCCACCGGGTCAACCGGGTGCCGGCGCCTTCCGGTGCCGGCACACGGGTCGCGGACTGTCACCGCCGGCTCGGACTTTCACCGACCCCGGAGCGCGCGTGCCTGATGCTGTGGTGTGGTGCTGTCCACCCATTGTCGCACGATCAGGCGACGCCGAAGGATCAGGCAGCGCTGCACGATCAGTCGCGCGGGCCGCCCCGGCGGTCCACCGCTATGGCCGAGCCTCTGGTCGACTTCGCAACGGTCTTCATCTCGGTGGCGATGGCCACCACCTCGCGGTGGTCGGAGAATGTCCGCCGCCCGCTCATCGCGGCGCCGATCGACACCGAGACGAGCGGGTAGCGCCGGACGTCGCCACGACGGTCGGTGACCTCGAGATAGCCCCGCTCGGCGTCCCGGGCGTCGTGCAGCGCGGGCACCTTGCTGTCGAGGATCTCCACCACCCGGCGGCAGGCCGGCTCGGCCTGGTGGGGGTCGCAGAGCAGCACGAAGTCGTCCCCGCCGACGTGTCCGACGAACGGCATCGGCTCGCCGGCCTCGTTGGCCGCCGCCTGCAGCGCGGATGCCAGCAGCGTGATGACCTCGTCGCCGCGCAGGAAGCCGTACGCGTCGTTGAAGGCCTTGAAGTTGTCGAGGTCCAGGTAGCAGACGGCCAGTGGGTCGGCCACCGCGACCCGGGCGGCGATCTCCTCGTCGATGCGGTGGTTGCCGGGAAGCCCGGTCAGCGGCGAGACAGCCCGCATCTCGGCGTTGCGGCGCAGGGTGGAGCGGACCCGGGCGACCAGCTCCAGGGTGTCGAACGGCTTGATGATGTAGTCGTCGGCCCCCGCCGTCAGGCCGACGACCTTGTCCGCCGACAGGCTCTTCGCGGTCAGCATGATCACGGGTAGGTTGGCGGTCGCCGGGTCGGCACGCAGCTGCCGGCAGAGCTCGACGCCGTCGATCCGCGGCATCATCACGTCGAGCAGCACCAGGTCGGGGACGGCGCCGTCGATCGCCCCCAGGGCCTGCTCCCCGTCGTGCACCACCCGGACGTCAAACCCTTCCAGGGCGAGGTTGATCTCGATGAACCGCGCGATCTCGACGTCGTCGTCGACGACCAGGACGGTGCTCATCGGGAGTCCTGGCCGAGCGCCCGGTCGGCGGAGGCCTCGAGCGCCCGGTCGGCGGTGGCCTTGAGCCCCCGGACCGCCGCGGCCGGGTCGTCGGCGCCGTAGACCGCGGAGCCGGCCACGAACACGTCAGCGCCGGCCTCGGCACAGGCCTCGATCGTGTCGGCGCCGACCCCACCGTCGACCTGGAGCCACAGCGCCAGCCCGTGCCGGCGCACCAGCTGCCGGGCGGCAGCGACCTTCGCCAGCATGTCGGCGCGGAACTCCTGGCCACCGAACCCCGGCTCCACGGTCATCACGAGCAGCATGTCGAACTCGGCAAGGATGCCCTCGTACGGCGCCAGCTCGGTACCCGGCTTCAGCGCCAGCCCGGCCCGCGCGCCGGCGGCCCGGATCGCCCGGGCGGTGGCGACCGGGTCGGCGGCTGCCTCGACGTGGAAGGTCACGTTGCCGACGCCGGCCTCGGCATAGGGCGGCGCCCAGCGGTCCGGGTCGTCGATCATGAGATGGCAGTCGAGGGGCAGCGCCGTCGCCTTGAGCAGGCTCTCCACCACGGGCAGGCCGAGGGTGAGGTTGGGGACGAAGTGGTTGTCCATCACGTCCACGTGCAGCCAGTCGGCCGCTCCGGTGACGGCATCGGCGGCCTCGGCCAGCCGGGCGAAGTCGGCGGACAGGATGCTCGGCGCGAGCTGGGCACCCACCTGTCCCCCCTTCCCGGTCGACTCGTCGAAGCCTAGTGGCTGGGCGGCCCGCTCAGGTGCGGCGCAGCAGGGCGAGGAACATCGCGTCGGTGCCGTGCCGGTGCGGCCACAGCTGCACGGCCGGCCCGGCACCGAGCAGCGGCACCCCGGGCAGCAGCGGCCGGGCGTCGACGGTCTGCACCGGCGTACCGAGGCGGCCGGTCACCGCGTCGGCCAGCACGGCCGCGGTCTCGGCCAGGTGCGGCGAGCACACGACGTAAGCGGCGATCCCGCCGGGACGCAGCGCGGCCAGCCCGGCGGACAGCAGCCGCCGCTGCAACCGGGTCAGGTCCGGGAGGTCGGCCGGCGAGCGGCGCCAGCGCGCCTCCGGGCGACGCCGCAGCGCGCCCAGCCCGCTGCACGGCGCATCGACGAGGACGCGGTCGAAGG
>JALYXH010000023.1 GCA_030947185.1 Actinomycetota bacterium
GGTCCGCACATGATGAAGTCGGTGGTCATCAGCCCCTACTTCGACTGGGACAGCGACCGGCACCCGCGCACGCCGTACAACGAGACGGTGATCTATGAGGCCCACGTCAAGGGCCTGACCATCGCCCACCCCGACATCCCGGAAGAGATCCGCGGCAGCTACGCGGGGCTGGCGCACCCGGTGATGATCGACTACCTGCGCAAGCTCGGCGTCACCGCCGTGGAGCTCATGCCGGTGCACCAGTTCGTCCAGGACCACTACCTGGTCGAGAAGGGGCTGCGCAACTACTGGGGCTACAACACCATCGGGTTCCTGGCTCCGCACAACGACTACTCCTCCTCCGGCCAGCGCGGCCAGCAGGTGCAGGAGTTCAAGGCGATGGTCAAGGCGATGCACGAGGCCGGCATCGAGGTGATCCTCGACGTGGTCTACAACCACACGGCCGAGGGCAACGACAAGGGACCGGTGCTGTCGTTCCGGGGCATCGACAACGCCGCCTACTACCGGCTCGTCGACGGCGACCCTGAGCACTACTACGACACCACCGGCACCGGCAACACCCTGCTGATGCGGCACCCGCACGTGCTTCAGCTGATCATGGACTCGCTGCGCTACTGGGTGACCGAGATGCACGTCGACGGCTTCCGCTTCGACCTCGCGTCCTCACTCGCCCGGCAGTTCCACGAGGTGGACCGGCTCTCCGCGTTCTTCGACCTGGTCCAGCAGGACCCGGTCGTCTCCCAGGTCAAGCTGATCGCCGAGCCCTGGGACGTCGGGGAGGGCGGCTACCAGGTCGGCAACTTCCCGCCCCTGTGGACCGAGTGGAACGGCAAGTACCGCGACACCGTCCGCGACTTCTGGCGCGGCGAGGACGCCACCCTGTCCGAGTTCGCCTCCCGCCTGACGGGTTCGAGCGACCTCTACGAGTCGGACGGTCGCCGGCCGTACGCCTCGATCAACTTCGTCACCGCGCACGACGGATTCACCCTGGGCGACCTGGTCGCCTACAACGACAAGCACAACGACGCCAACGGCGAGGGCAACAACGACGGCGAGAGCCACAACCGGTCGTGGAACTGCGGCGCCGAGGGACCGACCAACGACATCGAGATCATCGCCCTTCGGGAGCAGCAGAAGCGCAACTTCATCGCCACCCTGTTCCTGTCGCAGGGGATCCCGATGCTGCTGCACGGCGACGAGCTCGGCCGGACCCAGGGGGGCAACAACAACGTCTACTGCCAGGACAGCCCGATCGCCTGGGTCGACTGGGGAGACGAGCGCGAGAACTGGGCGCTGCTGGAGTTCACCAGGACGGTGTCCAAGCTCCGCCACGACCACCCGGTCTTCCACCGCCGGCGCTACTTCCAGGGCAGGCCGGTCCGCGGCTCGGGCGGTGTGGACGACATCGTCTGGTTCACGCCGACCGGCGAGGAGATGTCCGACGAGGACTGGGAGTCCGGCTTCGCCAAGTCGGTAGGCGTCTTCCTCAACGGCGAGGGCATCCCGACTCCGGATGCCCGGGGAGAGCGCGTCGTGGACGACTCGTTCCTGCTGATGTTCAACGCGCACCACGAGCCGATCGCATTCACGCTGCCGCCTGCCGAGTTCGGCGAGTCCTGGGAGACGGTGCTCGACACCGCGGCGCCGGTGCTGGTGGAGGAGGCAGGTTCCAAGCCGGGTCAGGAGATCGGGGTCGAGGCCCGGTCGATCATCGCGCTGCGCAAGGTCTTCTAGGCGTTGCCCGACCAGTCACGCCGGCACCTGCCCGCACAGGGGCGCCCGGTGCCCACCTCGACGTACCGGGTCCAGCTACATGCCGGCTTCGACTTCCGCGCGGCCGCCGCCGTGGTCCCCTATCTCGCCGACCTCGGCGTGGGCCATCTCTACTGCTCGCCCTACCTGCAGGCCGCACCCGGCTCGACCCACGGCTACGACGTGGTCGACCACGGCCGGCTCAACGCCGAGCTGGGGGGTGAGGAGGGCTTCGCCGAGCTGTCGGCCGCGGTCCGAGGGGCGGGGATGGGCATCGTCCTCGACGTAGTGCCCAACCACAGCGCGGTCAGCGAGCCGGAGTCGCAGAACGCCGCGTGGTGGGACGTGCTCAAGCAGGGCCCGTCCTCGGCGTACGCCGGCTGGTTCGACATCGCCTGGGACTCCCCCGACAACCCGGGGCGCGTGCTGGTGCCGGTGCTGGGCTCCTCCGTCGGCGAGTGCATCGCGGCGGGCGAGATCGTCTACAGCGAGGGCCCGGACGGCCCGCTGCTGCGCTACTACGACCACGTCGTGCCGGTCGCGCCGGGCACCGAGAAGCTGGCCGAGGACCTGCCCGCCCTGCTGGAGGCGCAGCACTTCCGTCTGTGTCAGTGGCGGGTGGCTGCCGACGAGCTGAACTACCGGCGCTTCTTCGATGTGACCACGCTGGCGGGCGTGCGGGTCGAGGACCCCGAGGTGTTCGAGGCGACGCACCGGCTGCTGCTCGACCAGCTGCGGGCCGGCATCCTCGACGGGCTGCGCATCGACCATCCCGACGGCCTGGCCGACCCCGGCGGCTACCTGGCCCGCCTGGCCGAGGCTACCGGCGGCTGTTGGGTGGTGGTGGAGAAGATCCTCGAGGCGGGTGAGGAGCTGCCACCCGAGTGGGCGTGCGCGGGGACCACCGGCTACGACGCCCTCAACCGGCTGCTCGGGATCTTCGTCGACCCGGCCGGCGAGGCCGCGCTGACGACTCTCTACGGCGAGCTGACCCGCGCGCCGACGTCCTATCCGGCTGTGGTCGAGACCACCAAGCACCTGGTGCTGGACTCCGTGCTGGTGGCCGAGGTCAACCGCCTGACCGACGTCCTCGTCGAGGTCGCCAGGGCCGACCCCCGCACCCGCGACTTCACCCGGCGGGGGCTGCGCCGCGCGCTGGTCGAGGTGCTGGCCGCCTTCGACGTCTACCGGGCCTACGTCACGCCGGGGCAGGAGCCGTCCTCCCTGGCCTGTGGCCATGTCGAGGCGGCTGCCGACATCGCCCGCCGCGTGGTGCCCTCGCACAGCGCCGAGGTCGACCTCGTCCGCGACCTCGCCTTGGGACGGGGCCTGGCCGAGGCTGCTGGCGAGCGCCGGCCGACGTGGTCGGAGTTCGTCACCAGGTTCCAGCAGACCTGCGGCCCCGTGATGGCCAAGGGCGTCGAGGACACGGCCTTCTACCGCTACCACCGGCTCGACGCGCTCAACGAGGTAGGCGGCGACCCCGGCCGGTTCGGGATCTCGCCGTCGGAGTTCCACGCCGCCGCCGCCGCGACGCAGCGCGACTGGCCGGTCTCGATGACCACGCTGTCCACCCACGACACCAAGCGCTCCGAAGACGTCCGGGCACGACTGGCTCTGCTCAGCGAGATCCCGCAGCGCTGGGGCGACGCGGTGGTGGCATGGACCGCCCACAACGAGCGCTATCGCGCCGGCGGGCCGCTGGACCGCAACACCGAGTACCTGCTCTACCAGACCCTGGTCGGCGCCTGGCCGCTGAGCCCGGACCGCGCGCTCGCCTACCTCGAGAAGGCCAGCCGCGAGGCCAAGGCCTACACCACGTGGACCGACCCCGACCCGGCGTACGACGAGGCGCTGGCCGGCTTCGTCACCTCGGTGCTCGACGACCCCGGGTTCGTCGAGAAACTCGAGGTGTTCGTGGCCGATCTTGTCCGACCCGCCCGGGTCGGCTCGCTGGCGCAGAAGCTCGTGCAGCTCACCATGCCGGGGGTGCCCGACGTCTACCAGGGCAGCGAGCTCTGGGACCTGTCGCTGGTCGACCCGGACAACAGGCGCCCCGTCGACTACGACCGGCGCCGACGGCTGTTGCGCTCGCTGGACACCCTCGGGCCCGCCGATGTGCTGGCTCAGGCCGGCACAGGTCTGCCCAAGCTGCTGGTGGTGTCGCGGGCGCTACGGCTGCGACGCGAGCATCCGGACTGGTTCGGGGCGGCTGCGGGCTACCAGCCGCTGCCTGTCTCCGGTGCGCAGGCCGACCGGGTGCTCGCGTTCGCCCGCGGGACGACGGTGGCCACCGTCGTACCCCGGCTGGTGATGGGACTGGAGCGGTCGGGCTGGGGCGACACCACCATCGAGCTGGCGGCGGGCCGGTGGCGGGACGAGCTCACCGGAGCGACGCTTGAGGGCGGCCAGGTCCGGCCGCAGGACCTGTTCGCCGACTTCCCGGTATCCCTGCTGGTCCGACAGGAGGCAACCCGACGATGACGTTCAGCGGTTTCTTCGGCGCGATCGTGGCCGGGCTGGTGATCGGAGCCCTTGGTCGGCTGGTCGTTCCCGGACGCAACCCGATCGGCTGCCTGTTGACCATCCTCGTCGGCATCGTCGGCTCGGTCGGCGGGCTCGCGATCGGTGTGCACTTCAACCTGCGCTTCCTGCCCACCCTGCTGATCCAGGTCGGCATCGCGGCGCTGCTGGTGCTGGCCTTCAGCGCGGCCGCGCGCAGCCGCAGCCGCTACCGCTGAGAAGTCCGCCGACGTTCGGGCGGGGTGTCCCGAGGCCGCGCCGGGGAAGGGGCACCTCATGACGACGTTCCGGGTGTGGGCGCCGGCCGCTTCGGCTGTTGCGGTGCAGATCGACGGCGAGCAGCACGCGATGAGCCTGGGCAGCGACGGCTGGTGGAGCCGCGACATCCTCGAGGCGAGGCCCGGCAGCGACTACCTGTTCGTGCTCGACGGGGGGGACGCGCTGCCGGACCCTCGCTCGGCCTGGCAGCCGGCCGGCGTCAACGGCCCTTCTCGCCTGGTCGACCACGCCGCGTTCGAGTGGTCGGACCAGGCCTGGCGCGGGATGCCGCTGGCCGGCAGCGTCGTCTACGAGCTGCACGTGGGCACGTTCACGCCGGAAGGCACCTTCGATGCCGCCGCCGCCCGGCTGGACCACCTGGTGGAGCTCGGGGTCAGCCTGGTCGAGCTGCTCCCGGTCAACGGGTTCTCGGGTGACCGCGGCTGGGGCTACGACGGCGTCGACCTCTACGCCGTGCACGACCCCTACGGCGGGCCCGAGGGGCTCAAGCGCTTCGTGGACGCCTGCCACGCCGCCGGTATCGGCGTGGTCATGGACGTCGTCTACAACCATCTCGGTCCGGCCGGCAACTACCTGGCCCGGTTCGGGCCGTACTTCACCGACACCCACTCCACGCCGTGGGGGGACGCGGTCAACTACGACGCGGCCGGCTCGGACGAGGTGCGCCGCTTCGTCATCGACAACGTGCTGCTCTGGCTACGTGACTACCACTGCGACGGGCTGCGCCTCGACGCCGTGCACGCCATCGTCGACACCAGCGCCACCCACCTGCTGGAGGAGATCGGCGTCGAGGTGGCGGCGCTGTCCGCTCAGCAGCGCCGGCCGCTGTTCCTGATCGCCGAGAGCGACCTGAACGACCCCAAGATCGTCGCCCGCCGGGAGGTCGGTGGCTACGGCATGGACGCGCAGTGGAGCGACGACTTCCACCATGCGCTGCACGCCGTGCTGACCGGTGAGCGCGACGGCTACTACGCCGACTTCGGCGCGCTCGACGACCTGGCCGCGGCGCTGACCCAGGCCTTCGTCTACGTCGGCCAGTACGCCGAGTACCGGCAGCGCCGGCACGGGCGGATGCCGGTGGGGATTCCGGGCCACCGGTTCCTCGGCTACCTGCAGGACCACGACCAGGTCGGCAACCGGGCTAGGGGCGAGCGGTCCAGCGCACTGATGAGCGAGGGGCGGCTGAAGATCGGTGCCGCCCTGGTGCTGACCGCGCCGTTCACCCCGATGCTGTTCATGGGTGAGGAGTGGGGGGCCGCCACGCCGTGGCAGTACTTCACCGCCCACGACGACCCGGCGCTGGCCGAAGCGGTGCGTAACGGGCGGCGCAACGAGTTCGCCGCGTTCGGCTGGGACCCCGAGTCGGTGCCCGACCCGCAGGACCCGGCCACCTTCGAGCGGTCCCGTCTCGACTGGGCCGAGCTGGAGAAGGAGTCCCATGCGGCGCTCTTCGACTGGCACCGGCGGCTGATCGCGCTGCGGCGCAGCCGTCCGGAGCTCGTCGACGGCCGGCTCGACGCTGCCGAGGCCGCCTACGACGAGGACGCCGGCTGGTTCGTCGTACGCCGCGGGGGGCTGGTCGTCGTCTGCAACCTTGCGGCCGAGCGCCAGGCAGTCCCGGTCGACGGGACGCCGACGGAGGTGCTGCTCGCCTCCGAACCGGGCTTCGTCTACCGCAGCGGCGCCGTCGAGCTCGACGGTGAGTCGGTCGTCATCGCCGGGACGATCTAGCCGGCTACCTGCTCGCCAGCACCGCCTGTGACTGGGTCACCTGGGCCACCCGTCGTCCTTCATCGTCGTAGAGGTCGGTCTGCACGACGACGAGCGTCCGGCCGGCATGCAGGGGTCGCGACTCGGCAGTGACCGATCCGGTGCGGACGGCCCGCAGGAAATGGGTCCCCGACTCGACTGTCGTCGTGCCGGCGCCGGCCGGCAGGTTCAGGTAGGCGCACACGGCGCCCACGGTGTCGGCCAGCGCCATCAGGGCGCCACCGTGCAGCGCGCCACCGACCGTGCACCGCTCCGGTGCCCAGCCCAACCTCCCGCGGACCTCGGCCGGGCCGGCCGACAACAGCTCGATGCCACAGCCGACGGCGAACGGCATCGACGCCAGAAGGGCGTCCAGGTCCAGCTGGGGGGGTCCGTCGGGCGCGGGATCGGTCATGGCAGCGTGCCTACCGCGCCGGTGGCCGCGGCGTCCAGCGCGGCCTGCCAGACTCCCGGCGTGCGCAGGCTGCTGCCCGACCCCGCCGACGACGTCGACCTCGACGAGGCGTACGCCGTCCCGCCGGGCCCCGCTGTGCACCTGCGGGTGAACTTCGCCACCACCGCCGACGGGGCGGTCGAGCTGGACGGAACGTCGGCGTCGGTGTCGGGTCCCGCCGACAAGCGGGTCTTCTCCACGCTGCGCGGGCTGGCCGACGTGATCCTCGTGGGGGCCGGCACCGCTCGGGACGAGGGGTACGGACCGGCCCGGCCCAGCGCGGAACGGCAGGACCGCCGCCGCGCGGCCGGACTGTCCCCGGTCCCTCCGATCGCCCTGGTCAGCAGGCGGCTCGACCTCGATCTGGACAGCCCCTTCTTCACTGCGGCACAGGCGCGACCGCTGCTCTTCACGACCGAGGAGGCACCCCCAGACATCCGCCGGGCGGCCGCCAGAGCCGCCGACGTGGTGCTGGCCGGCGACCGGTCGGTGGAGGTGGGACGCGTGCTCGGCGAGCTCGCGGTGCGCGGGCTGCGGGCGGTGCTGTGTGAGGGCGGCCCCCGCCTCTTCCGTGACGTCGTGGCGGCCGGCCGGCTCGACGAGCTGTGCCTGACGATCAGCCCGGCTCTCGCGGGTCCGGATCGCGCGCACCTGCTCGCCGGGGCCGCCCTCGCGCAGCCGCAGCAGATGGAGCTGCGCCAGCTGCTCAGCGCAGACGGTCAGCTGTTCGCGCGTTACTCGACCCTGTCAACCACCGCCAGGTCGCGGTGAGCCTGGAAGGATCGAGGCATGCAGCTCCCCGTCATGCCGCCGGTCGCCCCGATGCTGGCCAAGGCCGCCAAGACGATCCCGGTGCCGGCCTCCAACCCGGCCGGGCTGCTCTACGAGCCCAAGTGGGACGGCTTCCGCTGCATCGTCTTCCGGGACGGCGACGAAGTAGAGCTGGGCAGTCGCAACGAGCGCGCGCTCACCCGCTACTTCCCCGAGGTCGTGGCAGCGGCCCGAGCCCAGCTGCCCGAGCGCTGTGTCGTGGACGGAGAGATCGTCATCGCGACGCAGACCGGGCTGGACTTCGAAGCCCTGCTGCAGCGCATCCACCCGGCCGCCTCACGGGTGAACCGGCTCGCTGCCGAGACGCCGGCCTCATTCGTCGGCTTCGACCTGCTCGCCTTAGGTGACGAGTCGCTCATGGCCGAGGGCTTCGGCGTACGCCGCGCGCGGCTGGTGGGCGCCCTCGCCGGCGCGAAGCCGCCGGTGCACGTGACGCCCGCGACGGACTCGCTCGACGTGGCCACCGAGTGGTTCACGGCGTTCGAGGGCGCTGGGCTGGACGGCGTGGTGGCCAAGGGCCTCGACATCCCCTACCGGGAGAACGAGCGCGTGCTTACCAAGATCAAGCACCAGCGCACCGCCGACTGTGTCGTCGCAGGGTTCCGCTGGCACAAGACCGGCCCGATCGTGGGGTCTCTCCTGCTCGGCCTGTACGACGAGAGCGGCAACCTGCAGCACGTCGGCGTGGCCGCGTCGTTCACGATGGCGCGGCGCAAGGAGCTGGTGGACGAGCTGGCGCCGTACCGCACGGACGTCGCCGACCACCCGTGGGGGCAGTGGGCGGAGGCGAGTGCTGTCGAGGGCCGACAGCCCGGCGCGACCAGCCGGTGGAATGCCGGCAAGGACCTGAGCTGGGAGCTGCTGCGGCCGGAGCTCGTGATCGAGGTCGCCTACGACCACATGCAGGGTGACCGGTTCCGGCACGCCACGCAGTTCCAGCGCTGGCGGCCGGAGCGGGACCCGCGGTCCTGCACCTACTCCCAGCTCGACTCCCCCGTCCGCATCGACCTCGCCAGCGTGCTGGGCTGACCCGTGCTGTTCACGAGTCACCTGCTGACGGGAGCCGTCAACGGAGGTGTCGTCGGCTCACCCGCGGCGGCCGGCGTCCTCGGTGTCGCCTCGCATGTCGCGATGGACGTCGTGCCGCACCGGGGCGACAAGGCTCCCGCACGTTTCCTTGCAGTGGCCGGGGTGGATGGGCTGGCCGGGCTCGTGGTGGGCACGGCCGCCGCACTGCTTGCCGCGTCGCGTGAGCGACGAGTCTCGGTGCTGGCCGGCATGGCTGGCGCCGAGCTGCTCGACCTGGACGAGCCGGCTCGGCACTTCATCGGCGCAGCCCTTTCCCGCCGGCGCTCGACACCTGACACGGCCGCATCCAGCACGGCAAGGAAGCGTCGCATCGGCTCCGTCGGGAGGTGCTGACAACGCTCGCGCTGGCACTGGTCACCGGTTGGACGCTGCGCCGGTTCCAGCGCTCCTGATCCTGGGCCCGGGCCGCTGCAGTGCATCCGCTGCTGGGCTACAGACTGCCCCGCCGAGGCCGATCTTCCAGAGATGACGAAGAGCACCGGCGGGCGGCGCGCGGGCTGGCGAATGTTCGCTTGCTTCGCAGGGCTCGGGCTCGTCCCCGTCCTCGCTCTCGCCTTGCTCCTCAGCCTCCAGTATCGGCAGGAGGTGGAGCGCCGCGGACTGGCGCAAGGGCGTGCCCAGGCCGAGGTGGTCGGCCGGCTGCTGGCCGAGACCGAGCTCGGAGACCAGGATCTGAGCTCAGGGCTCAGCCCGGCCGTGGAGCAGCGGCTGACAGCGTTCAGCCGCCTCGAAGTGGCCGGGGGTCATGCTGCCCGGCTGCGGCTGCGGGCGCCCGACCAGCGCGTCGTCTTCGCCAACGACACCTCGGGGCTGCTGGCTACGCCCGATGACGAGGTGGCGGAAGCCCTCCGGGGAGAGACCGTCGCGCTGATTACCCGGCTGAACAGCGACCCCAATGACGTCGGGCCGGCGGGCGAACGGGTTGTCGAGGTGTACGCGCCCCTCATCAGCCCGCAGAGCAAAGCAGTCATCGGTGCCCTCGAGATCTATCTCCCGTACGGTCCGATCGCCGGGGAGCTCACGGCCGGGTTGCACAGGCTCTACCTCTCCCTCGCCGGCGGCCTCAGCCTGCTCTACGTCCTGCTCGCCGCCATCGCGACCTGGCTGACCCGGCGTCTGTCGCGACACGCGGCGGAGTACGAGCACCTTGCTCTCCACGATGCCCTGACCGGCCTGCCGAACCGGTCGCTGTTCCGGGACCGGGTGCAGACCGCCATCGCGCTGGCCGGTAGAGCCGGCACCGGCGCGGCAGTCGTGATGGTCGACCTCGACCGCTTCAAGGAGGTCAACGACACCCTCGGTCACCACAACGGCGACCGGCTTCTGGTCCGGTTGTCCGAGCGGCTGGCCGGAACGGTCCGCAGCGTCG
>JALYXH010000037.1 GCA_030947185.1 Actinomycetota bacterium
GTGGCCGATCTCGTCGAGCGCTCTGTCGCTCTTGCCAAGCGGTTTGCCGATGGGCTGTCAGCAAGTGGATATGCGGAGATCGTGAACGAGGTGGTGTCGAACCAGGTGCTGGTTCGCTGGCTGGCGCCGGACGGAGACAGTGCGCGGGTCGTCGAGGCTGTCATGGCCGGCGTACGGGCGGAGGGAACGGCGTACTTCAGCGGCACCACCTACCGCGGTGAACGGCTCATGCGGATCTCGGTGTCGGACTGGGCCACCGACGAAAGCGATGTCGACCGGGTGCTGAGCGCCTTGCTGCATCAAGCGAAAACCGCCAGTGCCTGAGCTGCGTCGAGCCGACCGAACGCCAGACCCATACGGCGGCGGACATGGACGGTCCAGGGCCGATAGCGCCGGCGACCAGTGCTGGCGGTCAGCGACCAAGGGACCCGTGCAGGAAAGGGTCACATCGGCAGCCGTCCCGGGCTAGCGTGCCGGCGTGAGCTGGTCTCGTTGGCCTCGCAGCGCCGTGACCGGCGCGCTGACCGTCAGCATGCTCGCCGGTGCTCTCACCGGATGCGGGGCTACCAACCGGCAAGCGGCTCCGCAGCGTTCACCTGCCGCGTCGCCCGCCGCACCTGCCGGGTCGTCGCCGACCGCGGCTTCCCTCGCACCGGGAGCCACCTACTTCGGCATCGGGCTGCAGCCGGCACCCCGGAAGCCGGCCTTCACCCTCACCCGCACCGACGGGCAGCCGTTCCCGCTGTCAACGGCGACAGCGGGGATGCTCACCTACCTCTACTTCGGCTACACCCAGTGCCCCGACGCGTGTCCGACAGCCATGGCCGACCTGGCGCTCGCGCTGGGCAGGCAGCCGGCCGCCGTCCGGTCGCGCGTCCGCGTCGTGTTCGTCACCACCGACCCGGCTCGGGACACTCCTGCGGTCCTGCAGGCCTGGCTCGCCCATTTCGACAGCTCGTTCATCGGGCTGACCGGCACCCAGGCCGACATACAGGTGGCCGAGAGGCTGGCCGGCGTACCGCTGGCGCGACCCGAGCCGGTCGCCGGCGGCGGCTACTCCGTGCAGCACTCGGCCGAGCTGTTCGCCTACAGCCCCGACGGGCTGAGCCACGTTGTGTACGCCGACGGTTTCACGTCGGCGCAGTACGCCCATGACATGCCGCTGCTGCTGCAGCGGGTGTGATCCGTTGACACTGCCCATCCCACGGGAGTAGGACTCTGGAGGCGGTGGGGCTTTCAGCCGCACCCGTCTCCGGGGGGAAGCATGGCGCGACGTCGCACAGCACGCACCGTCGCTGTAGCGGCCGCTGCGGTTGCCCTCGTCATCCCCGTGCTGGTCGCGCTGCCCACGACTGCCCTGGGCGTCAGGATCCCGAGCGTCTTGACCATCGGGGTCGACCATGCCCCGCCGAGCGGCCACGACTTCGAGTACACCGACTTCTTCCCTCGGTCGGGACTCACCGTCCACACCGGAGACATCGTCCACTTCCAGTGGGCCGCCTCGCCCGACGGGTTCCACAACGTGGCGGTGCTGCCGAGCGGCACGACGCCGGCCGCCGACTGGGCCGCCAACCCGCCCGTGGTGCCCGACGCCGACGACGGGCCTCAGGCTCTTCAGTTCAACCCCGCGATCGGCGCACCGACCAACCCCAGCTGCGGGCATGCCGCGGCCATGCCGTGCCCGTTCGACAACTCCACGCGGATCAACTCAGGGCCTGGGCCCACCGACGGCACCACCAGCTTCTACGCCCAGATGAACCTCCCGTCATGGAACGACACGACGATCAACTTCGTCTGCGAGGTCCACCCCGGGATGGCCGGCTCGATCACCGTCTCGGCGTCCAGTCCGATCACGGCTCAAACCGTTGCCGACGCCGCTGCCACCGCCCAGGCCAACGTCTCGACGGTCGGAGCGCTGCTCCAGGAGGGGTCGGTCAACTCGGCCAGCTCCACCACTGACGCCAGCGGACACAAGACTTTCTTGGCAACCGCCGGCACGGCCTCTCCGCACGTGGAGATCGTGGAGTTCCTGCCACACGACCTCTCGCTGACCGCGGGAGACCGGGTGACGTGGCGAACCACCACAGCGTCGGACATCCATACGGTGACTTTCCCGACCGGTACGCACGAAGCCGACTTCCAGTCGCCGGTGTGCGAGGGCGCGGCTGCGGACACCCCCCCACCGTGCAGTGACCCGAGCACGTTCGAGCAGGCGGTGTTCCCGCAGCCGGTGGGCTCGTCGACGATCAGCAGCCCGACCCAGGTCTCCTCGTCAGGGATCATCGACACGTCGCCGTCTCCGTCCCCGGACAACTACACGTTCACCTTCAGCACGCCCGGCACGTTCAAGCTGTTCTGCCACGTGCACGAGAACGGCATGCTGGGCCAGGTGACGGTGCAGGCGGCCGCTGTCAGCGGTGGCACGTTGACGCCCGCGTCGGCCCCCGCCGCCCAGCCGGTCTCCCGCCCGGTCTCGTTCACCGGCTGAGTCGTAGCTGTCTGTTACTCCGTGTAGCTCATGATCTTCTTGGTCTTGGCCAGGATGGCACCGGCCAGCGCGACGACGAAACCGACGATGCCCGTCGGCACCGACTTGAAGACGAGCGCGAAGCCGAGAACGATCAGTCCGACGACCATCAGCGCCACGGCGAGCCAGATCGCCGCCGGCACGTGATGCGCCTCCTCACCGCCCTGGCGGCCGGATCCCGCGGGTTTCGGGTCTGCGGTCATCGTCGCTGCCTCTCGTCGCACGCCGTCATCTGCGGACTCTAGGCGATGCGCCGCAGTGGCCGAAGCCTCCCTCTGCCGTGGCCGGGCGAGTGTCAGGGCGTCCCGGGACCGGTGCCGGCCACCGGCCCGAGGCCGTTGCGGTAGACCAGTGTGCTGGCGCCGATCTCGATGCGGTGGCTGTCGGCCAGCTCCACCTGCGTCTGCTCCTGGCCGTTGACCAGCGCGACTCCCGCGCCCTCGCGGCGGACGAACTCGTAGCGTCCTTCGGCCAGCCGCCGGATCTCGGCATGCTCCGAGGCGACCGTGTCGTCGTCCAGACGCAGGTCGGCCTGCGCCGAGCTCCCGATGACAGTGACGTCCCGGTCCAGGGCGAACTCCTCGTCCAGCCCGGCCGCAGCGGCACTGCCCGCCTGCGCGACACCGCCGGCAGAGAGCACCAGTCGCGGCCGAGCCGCCGCCAGGCTCTCCTCGACATGGGCCGGGGCAGGTTGCTCGACAGCGCGCTCGGCCATGGCGGGAACTCCTCGAGCTGGACGGGTCAGGTGCCCCTACCGTCGTACGCCGCGGCGGAGCGCGCCACTCGAGGTCAGTGCGAACGGCGGGCGCCGGTCTCCAGCTCGAGGCGCGCAGCGAGCCGCCGCGCGACGCGGGCGCTGACGCGGTCGACAAGTCCGGGCGCCAGCCGCTGGGCCCGCCAGACCAGCGC
>JALYXH010000055.1 GCA_030947185.1 Actinomycetota bacterium
GCGGCGGCCAGCCGACTCTGCGCGGGCGCCCGCCACAGGTGACAGATGGCCAGCGCCAGCGCGTCGGCCCGGTCGGCCGGCTTCGGCACAGCGTCGAGCCGCAGCAGGCGGGTCACCATCGCACCCACCTGCGCCTTGTCAGCCCGGCCCGACCCGGTGACCGCCGCCTTGACCTCGCTCGGGGTGTGCAGGCCCACCGGCAGGCCGCGGCGCGCCGCACAGACGATCGCGACGGCGCCGGCCTGCGCGGTGCCCATCACGGTGCGCACGTTGTGCTGGCTGAAGACACGCTCGACGGCCACCGCGTCGGGCTGGTACAGATCCAGCCAGTGCTCGAAAGCGATCTCGAGGGCCACCAGGCGCAGCCCGATCGCGTCCTGCGGCGGCGTCCGGACGTCGTCCACCGCGATCATGTCGAGACGGGCACCTGGCGTGCCGTCGACGACGGCCAGGCCACATCGGGTCAGGCCGGGGTCGATGCCGAGCACACGCACGCCGTTCCTCCCGTTAGAACACCTGTTCGGGAGGCTAGCGGCGAGCGCCGACTTTTCCGGCGTACGACGCGCCGGACGCCGGCCGGGTCAGCCGACCGACTCGAGCACCTCGTCGCTGATGTCGAAGTTGGCCCAGACGTTCTGCACGTCGTCGAGGTCCTCGAGGGCGTCGACCAGCCGCAGCACCTTGCGGGCGTTGTCGTCGTCGAGTGGCACCGAGACACTCGGCAGCCACGAGATGTCGGCCGACTCGATCTCGATCCCTGCCGCGTCCAGTGCCAGCCGCACCGCGTGCAGGTCGGTCGCCTCGCTGACCACCTCGAAGCTGTCCCCGAGGTCGTTGACCTCGTCGGCCCCGGCATCGAGCACCGCGAGCAGGACGTCGTCCTCGGTCCGTCCCTCGGCCGCCACCAGCACGACGCCGCGCCGGCTGAACAGGTAGGCCACCGACCCCGGGTCGGCCATCGTGCCGCCGTTGCGGGTCATCGCCGTCCGGACCTCGGAGGCGGCCCGGTTGCGGTTGTCGGTCAGGCACTCCACGAGTACGGCGACCCCGCCCGGCCCGTAGCCCTCGTAGCTGATCGCCTCGTAGTTGACGCCGTCGCCGAGCTCACCGGAACCACGCTTCACCGCACGGTCGATGTTGTCGTTGGGCACCGAGCTGGCCTTCGCCTTGGCGATCGCGTCGGCCAGCGTCGGGTTGCCGGCCGGGTCGCCGCCTCCGACCCGCGCCGCCACCTCGACGGTCTTGACCAGCTTCGCGAACAGCTTGCCGCGCCGGGCGTCGACAACAGCCTTCTTGTGCTTGGTGGTGGCCCACTTGGAGTGGCCGCTCATGACACCTCCTGCGCCGCTGTCCCGGCCCCGGCAGCCGACCGCACCATCTCGACGAACAGCCGGTGCACCCGCGGGTCACCGGTCAGCTCGGGGTGGAAGGCCGTCGCCAGCACTGCCCCCTGTCGGACCGCGACGATCCTACCGATCACCTGCCGGCCGCCTGCACGCGAGGACTCGACCCGGCCCAGCACCTCGACGGCGTCGCCCACCGACTCGACCCAGGGCGCCCGGATGAACACCGCGTGCATCGGCTCCCCGGCCACGCCGGCCAGCGCGACTGTCGACTCGAAGGAGTCGACCTGGCGGCCGAAGGCGTTGCGGCGTACGACGATGTCGAGCCCGCCGATCAGCGGCTGGTCATCGGTGCCGTCCAGCACCGTGTCGGCCAGCAGGATCATGCCGGCGCATGACCCGTACGCCGGCAGCCCCGCGGCCACCGCCTCCCGCAGCGGCTCCAGCAGGCCGAAGGTGACGGCCAGCTTGCCGATCGTGGTCGACTCACCGCCGGGTACGACGATGCCGTCGAGACCAGTCAGCTCGGACGCCCGCCGGACGGGGACCGCATCGGCGCCCGCCAGCGACAGCATCCGCACGTGCTCCCGGACGTCGCCCTGCAGCGCCAGCACCCCGACGAGGGGCGCGCTCACCAGCCGCGGGTGGCGAGCCGCTGCTCGGCCGGCAGGGTGTCGAGGTTGATCCCGACCATCGCCTCGCCCAGTCCGCGGGAGACCTTGGCGACGATCGCCGGGTCGTCGTGGAAGGTGGTGGCCTCGACGATGGCCCGCGCCCGCGCGGCCGGGTCGCCGGACTTGAAGATGCCCGAGCCGACGAACACCCCGTCGGCGCCGAGCTGCATCATCATGGCGGCGTCCGCCGGCGTCGCTATCCCGCCGGCGGTGAACAGCACCACCGGCAGCGCGCCGAGCCGGGCGACCTCGTGCACCAGCTCGTAGGGCGCGCGCAGCTCCTTGGCCGCGGCGTAGAGCTCGGCGTCGTCCAGAGTGGCGAGCCGGCGGATCTCGCCGGTGATCGAGCGCATGTGCCGGGTGGCCTCGACGACGTTGCCGGTTCCGGCCTCGCCCTTGGACCGGATCATCGCGGCGCCCTCGGAGAGGCGGCGCAGCGCCTCGCCGAGGTTGGTCGCTCCGCACACGAAGGGGACGGTGAAGGCCCACTTGTCGATGTGGTGCGCCTCGTCGGCGGGGGTGAGGACCTCGGACTCGTCGACGTAGTCGACGCCGAGCGACTGCAGGACCTGGGCCTCGACGAAGTGGCCGATCCGCGCCTTGGCCATCACCGGGATGGAGACCGCGTCGATGATCCCGTCGATCATGTCGGGGTCGCTCATCCGGGCCACGCCGCCGTCACGTCGGATGTCGGCCGGCACCCGCTCCAGCGCCATCACCGCGACGGCACCGGCATCCTCGGCGATCTTGGCCTGCTCGACGTTCACGACGTCCATGATCACGCCGCCCTTGAGCATCTCCGCCATACCGCGCTTGACCCGTGCGGACCCGCTGACGGGGCCGGAGCTGGCGGGGACTTCGGGCGTGGCGCTGGGCACGGGTCGACCTCTCGGGACGCTGGTGGGCTGGGCCCCATCGTACGCGCGCACGCCGTACCCGGCTCGGCTCAGGAAGGCGTGAAGGAGCCCTCCCTGGGCAGCAGAAGGATCACCGTCTGGCCCTGGCGGAGCGGGATGTCCTTGCCTGCGGGGTCGAGGAAGTGGGTGCCGCCCGCCGGGTCCGGACGGCTCCAGGTGCCGGCGATCTGCTTGCCGTCGCGGAACACGACCACCGGTCCGGTCCCGACGGTGACGGTGTACGGCGTGACCGCCCCCAGGACGTCGCGGTAGCCGGACACCTTGGCGTCGACGGTCTGCACGATCACGTTCGCCGGCGCCACCCGGCCGCCGCCGACCAGCGACATCGGGCGTCCGTCCTGCGCCAGGGGCCAGCTGTTGCTGCCTTGGTCGAAGGCGAAGCTCGAGGAGGAGCCACCGAAGGGAAAGACCGCGTTGCCGCCGCCGGCCGGCGTACCGAGACCGTCCGGAAGCGGCCCGAAGCGCAGGCCGATGTCCTGCGGGCCGACCGCGCCCGGCCCCGCGGCGCCGATCAGCTTGGTCGGCGTGGTGAAGAAGTTGTTCGCGTCCGAGCGGTGCTCCCCGGCTCGGAACGGAGCGGAGTTGCGGTCGTTGGCGACGCCGATCACGTTGGCCTTGTCCACCGCCGCGAGCACGCCCCGGTTGGCTCCGGAGAAGCCGAGGACGACCCGCCCGTACTGGGCGAACAGCTCCAGGTCGCTCTCCCGGGCGCTGCGGATGGGGCCGACCTCCATGTCCTGCGGGCCCTCGTACATCGCAGCGAACCGGGTGGCGCCGCCCTCCATGAGCTCCTGGTAGATGACCGCTGCCCGATCGAGTCCGCGCTGGTAGGGCCTGGCCAGCCGCTCGTTGTCGACCTTGATGGCCACGATCGGTCCGGCCGCCTTCGCATCGGCCCCCGTCAGGGGGTCGCCGTTGAAGACCGGGCTGGGCGTCGGCGTCGGCGTCGGCGTCGGCGTGGGCGACTCCGGCGCGCTCGGCGCGGCCTGCACCACCCGCTTCGGTGCGGACCCGGAGGTGCCCACAGCCACCGCCACGGCGATGATCGCGAGCACCACGACGCCGGCGAGGATGCGGCCGGGCGTGGTCGCCAGCAGGGCACGCAGACGCTGGGACAGAGCTGTCAAAACTGGTCTCCAAGGAACGGTGGCAGAGCGTCGACCACGCTACGTCAGGCCTGGTGTCCGGCCGGTCAGGACGCGCCTGCGGGTCGGCAGCCGCCGCCTCACCCGCTGTCTCACCCGCCGTCCGGGGCTGGCCGACGGCCCGACAGCGCGGTGTCGCGGATCTCGAAGTACGCCGGAAGCGGCTGCCGCCGACCCAGCCCCAGGAGGCGGGGCACCGGTCGCCCGCGCAACGAGCGGGTGTCGCGCACCGCGTCGTTGTAGAACTGCCGGGCGAAACCGACCTTGGCACCGGCCGCCGCCAGCTCGTCGACCAGCCGGTCCGGCAGGCCGTCGGCACCGGCCCCCCCGAGTACGGCGTGCAGCGCACCGGACAGCTCGTTCTCCGCCGACTCGCGCGCCTCCGGCCCGACCTCCATCGCCGTGTGGGCCGACGCGGCGAGCCGCTCCGTGGTCTGGCTGGGCAGCGCCGAGGCGGCCTGGGCGGTCAGCTCCAGCGCCACCGCCGCCCGCCGCACGAGCTGGGCGTCGAGGGCGGCGCGGGCGGCATCGGTGCGCACGTGCAGACGGTCGACCCGGCCGGCCAGCCAGGTCAGGTAGGCAGCCAGCAGGACGACAGCGAGAACGACCGCGACGACGACGGTCACTGACGGTCCTCCGGGTCACGACGCCTGGCGGCTCTCAGCCTAGCGACCGGACTGGGCGCGCCCGGGGCGCCGGCTGAGCAGGGCGCCGAGCCAGTCCTCGCCGGGGCGCCGGTGGCTCTGCGCCGGCACGTCGATCGGTGGGTCCTCAGAGGTCGGGTCCTCACCGACACCGGCCTCGGCACCGCTCATCACGGTGTCGTACACGTCGACCACCCGGCGGGCGATCAAGGTCCAGTCGTAGTCCGCGACCACCTCATGCGCGCCCTCGACCAGCTCGGCCCGCCGGCCCGGGTCGTCGAGCAGCCGCGCCAGCGCCGCGGCGAAGGACGACGAGTCCCCCACGGCGGCCAGCTCGCCGGCCCGCCCGTCCTCGAGCACACGCCGGAACGCGTCGATATCGCTCGCCACGATGGGTGTGCCGGCCGCCATCGCCTCCAAGAGCACGATGCCGAAGCTCTCGCCGCCGAGGTTCGGCGCGCAGAACACGTCCACCGACCGGTAGACGCGCGCCTTGTCGGAGTCGGCAACCAGGCCGAGCAGCACGACCCGGTCGCGGTACGCCGGGGCGACCTGCGCGCGGACCTCCTCGACTTCACCGGGCCCGGCCACCAGCAGGCGCAGACCCGGCCGGGTCGCGGCGAGCTGCTCGAAGGCGGCGAGCAGGACGTCGAGCCCCTTGCGCGGCTCGTCGATACGGCCCAGGAAACCGATCGCGCCCCCCTCACCGGGCCAGCCCGGCAGCGGCTCGGCTCCGGCGAAACGGGCAGCGGCGACGCCGTTGGGGATCAGCACCGCATCGCCGCCGACGTGCTCGACGATGGTGCGCCGGGCCGCCTGGGAGACCGCCATCCGGCCGCCGACCTTCTCCAGCGCCGTCTGCAGGGCCGGCGAGAATGCGCCGTAGAGACGGGAGCGGGTGTTCGCGGTGTGGAACGTGGCAACGATCGGGCCGCGGGCCGACCACACGGCGATCAGGCCCAGGCTCGGGGTCAGCGGCTCGTGCACATGCAGGACGTCGAAGCGGCCCTCGCGGAGCCACCGGCGTACCCGAGCCGTCGACAGCGGTCCGAAGAGCAGCCGAGCCACGGAGCCGTTGAACGGCACCGGCACCGCACGCCCGGCCGGCACGACGTACACCGGGAGGGCGCCCGGGTCGCTGTCGTCGTCGACCGGACTGAGCACGGACACCGTGTGCCCGAGCCCGAGAAGCGCTTCGGCCAGGTCGCGCACGTGCACCTGGACGCCGCCCGGGACATCCCAGGCGTACGGGCAGACGATCCCGACCTTCACGATGCGGCGTCCACATCCGCCGGCACGGCAACCGGTGCCCGCCGCGGGTCGTCCCGGTCGAGATCGTCGAGCCAGAGCCGCTGCAGCATGTGCCAGTCCTGCGGGTGCGCCGCGATCCCCTCGGCAAAGGCGCCCGCCACCCGCTGGGTCATGTCCGCGATCCGGTCCCGGCCGGTGAGGCCGGCCGCCGCGACGACTTCGGGATGGATGCGCAGGTGCATGTCCGGTCCGTCGTACCACAGGGAGCAGGGCAGCAGCACCGCCCCGGTCCGGACGGCAAGGGCGGCCGGACCGGCCGGCATCCGGGTCCGCGCGCCGAAGAAGTCCACCTCGATGCCGCTCTCGGTGAGGTCGCGGTCGCCGAGCAGGCAGAGCATGCCACCGGCCCGCAGCCGTTCCGCGAGCAGCGCGAACGGCGGCCGCTCGCCGCCGGTGAGCGGCACGACCTCCATCCCCAGCCCCTCCCGGAACCGCACGAACTGCTCGAAGACGCCAGCCGGCTCCAGCCGCTCGGCGACAGTGGTGAACGGCATCCCGGTCGCTGTCGCCCAGGCACCCGCCTGGTCCCAGTTGCCGCTGTGCGGCAGCGCACAGATCACGCCGCGGCCGGAGGCGAACGCGTCGCGCAGGTGGAACTCGTCGTGCAGCCGGGTCCGCGCGACGGTCCGCTCCTGCGGGGTGACGGGCAGCCGGAAGACCTCCAGCCAGTAGCGCGCGTAGGAGCGCACGCCGGCCCGCGTCAGCGCGGCCAGCGCGTCGGCAGGAACACCCGGCCCGACGACCCGGCGCAGGTTGCCCTCGAGCCGGCGTACGCCGGTGCCGCCGCGACGCCAGGCCACGTCGGCGCCGAGCCGGAACAGCACCGACACCAGCCGCTCGGGCAGCGAGCGCACCAGCGCCCAGCCCCCGGCGTAGGCCAGCGCGACCAGCCGGGCCTTCATCGCGGCCCCACCGCGGCGGCGGCGGCGGCCTCGGTGGCCTGCCGGCGGACGGTCACCAGCCGCTGCGCCACGGTGACCGTCGAGGCGACGGCGAGCAGCCACAGCGCGACCACCCGGATCAGCGGCAAGCCGAAGATGCCGGACAGGCCGCACCCGGCCAGGATCACTATCAAGCGCTCGGACCGCTCGGCGATGCCGACGTCGCAGCGCAGGCCCAGCCCCTCCGCGCGCGCCTTCACGTAGGACGTGAGCAGCCCACTGACCAGGCAGTAGAGCGCCAGCCCGCACAGGAGCAGGTCGTCGCCGCGGCCGGCGTACCAGAGGGCCACCGCGCCGAAGATCGCTGCATCGGCCACCCGGTCGAGGCTGGAGTCGAGGAAGGCCCCCCACGGGCTGTCCGGACCACCGCGGGCCCGAGCCACCGCACCGTCGAGCATGTCCGAGAAGACGAACAGCGTGATCACGAGCGTGCCGACCAGGAAGCTGCCGCGGGGGTAGAAGGCGAGGGCACCCGCGCTGACGCCGACCGTCCCGACGACGGTGATCACGTCCGGGCTCACGCCGGCGTCGGCGAGGCGCCGGCCGACCGGCAGCAGGAGCCGGCCGAGCGGAGCGCGCACCAGACCCAGCATGTCCATCCGATCGGTGTCCGCGGCGTCGAACCGCTGCTGCGGGCCGTTGCGCCCAGGATACCGGCGCCGGATGCCGGTACAGCCCTCGTGAGCCGGTAGCCCCTTGTCGATGAACCCCGGGCGCGTCACAGTCGGCTTCCGCGCGAGGAGGTGGCCCGATGTCGCTACGAGCCGAACGGGGCGGTGGTGCGCCCGGCACGGCAACGGGGGCCGGTCAGGTGACCGGCCCCCAGCAGATTCGTAACGTCGCCCTGGTCGGGCACTCCGGGTCGGGGAAGACGACGCTGGTCGAGTCCCTGCTGCTGGCCACCGGCACCCTCACCCGGGCCGGCCGGGTGGAGGACGGGACCACCGTCAGCGACTTCGACGACGCCGAGATCCGCCAGCAGCGCTCGGTCTCCCTCGCGGTCGCGCCCCTCCACCACGCCGGGGTCAAGGTCAACCTGCTCGACACACCCGGCTACGCCGACTTCATCGGCGACCTACGGGCCGGCCTGCGCGCTGCGGATGCGGCGCTGTTCGTCGTCTCCGCGGTCGACGGCATCGACGGGGTCACCCAGCTGCTGTGGGACGAGTGCGCTGCCGTCGGGATGCCGCGGGCGGTGGTGATCACCAAGCTCGACTCGCCGCGCGCGGACTTCGAGGAGATGGTCGCGATCTGCCAGCGCGTCTTCGGTGAGGGCGTCCTGCCGCTCTACCTGCCGCTGCACAGCGGCAGCAGCGAGTCGCCCGGTGGCGTCGCCGGTCTGATCGGGCTGCTGTCGCAGCGAGTGGCCGACTACTCCAGCGGGACGCGGGTCGAGACCGACCCCGACCCCGAGCACCTGCCGCTGATCGCCGATGCCCGCGCCGCACTGATCGAGGGGATCATCGCCGAGAGCGAGGACGAGTCCCTGATGGACCGCTACCTCGCCGGCGAGCAGATCGAGACCAAGGTGCTCGTCGACGACCTCGAGACAGCCGTGGCCCGCGGCTCGTTCTACCCCGTGCTGGCCAGCGCCGCACCGTCGGGGCTCGGCACCGTCGAGCTGCTCGAGGTCCTGACCAGCGCCTTCCCGTCCCCGCTGGAGCACGAGGCGCCGGCGGTGACGCGGCCGGACGGATCGCCGTACGACCCGATCAGCTGCGACCCGGCCGGACCGCTCGTCGCTGAGGTGATCAAGACCACCACCGACCCGTACGTCGGGCGGATCTCGACGGTCCGGGTCTTCTCCGGCACGCTGCGCCCGGACCAGCCGGTGCACGTCTCGGGCCACGGGCTGGCCGCCCGCGGCCACGTCGACCACGACGTGGACGAGAAGGTCGGTGCGCTCTCGACCGCCCTCGGCAAGACCCTGCGCACGGTGGGCGAGTGCATCGCCGGTGACATCTGCTCGGTCGCCAAGCTGTCGCAGGCGGAGACCGGCGACACGCTGTCGAGCAAGGACGACCCGCTCCTGGTGCAGGCCTGGGAGATGCCGGAGCCGCTGCTCCCTGTCGCGATCACGGCCGCCAGCAAGGCCGACGACGACAAGCTCGGCCAGGGTCTCAGCCGCCTCGTGGCCGAGGACCCCACCCTGACCCTCGAGCAGAACGCCGAGACCGGCCAGCTGGTGCTGTGGTGCATGGGCGAGGCGCACGCGGATGTCCTGCTCGACCGGCTCCGGTCCAAGTACGGCGTGGGCGTGCAGACCGTCGAGCTGCGGGTGCCGTTGCGGGAGACCTTCGCCGGTGCGGCCCGCGGGCACGGCCGGCACGTCAAGCAGTCGGGCGGGCACGGCCAGTTCGCCATCTGCGACGTCGAGGTCGAGCCACTGCCCGCGGGGACCGGCTTCGAGTTCGTCGACAAGGTGGTCGGCGGTGCTGTCCCCCGGCAGTTCATCCCGTCGGTCGAGAAGGGGCTGCGCGCCCAGATGGAACGCGGGGTGGCGGCCGGCTACCCCGTCGTCGACCTGCGGGTCACCCTGGTCGACGGCAAGGCGCACTCGGTCGACTCCTCCGACATGGCCTTCCAGATGGCTGGCGCACTCGCGCTGAAGGAGGCCGCCCAGTCGACCTCGATGCACCTGCTGGAGCCGGTGCTCGAGGTCGCTGTGCTTGTCCCTGACGACTACGTCGGCGCGACGATGAGCGACCTGTCCGGTCGGCGCGGGCGGGTGACCGGGACCGAGCCGGTCGGGGTCGGCCGGACCCTGGTCCGGGCCGAGGTGCCGGAGACCGAGCTGACCCGCTACGCGGTCGACCTGCGCTCGCTGTCCCATGGCACCGGCACGTTCTCGCGCCGGTACGTCCGGCACGAGCCGATGCCGCCGCAGCTCGCCGGGAAGGTGCTGGGGGCAACCGCTGTCGGCTGAGGCGGCCGATGAGTCATCATGATCCGCCGAGGTGCTCGGCGTGGTGCGACAAGGGAGCTGGTGGGTGGTGGACCGACGCTCGCTTCTGCGCGGCGCCGCCCTGGTCACCGGTGGCGCCGTTGTCGGTGGCGGCACCCGCGTGGCCATCGCCGAGTCCGCCGTCGTGCCGTCCTACCGCGACGGCCGGGCGGTGTGGCCGCCACCGGCCAGCCCGGTGGTGGGCGCCACGGTGCACTGGCGGGTGGACACCGACCGCCGGCTGGTCGCGCTGACCTTCGACGACGGACCCGACCCGCGCTGGACGCCACAGGTGCTGGCCACCCTCGAACGCTTCCGGGCCAAGGCCACCTTCTTCCTCGTCGGTGAGCGGCTGGCCCGCCACCCCGAGCTCGTCCGCGCGGAGCTGGCGGCCGGCCACGAGCTCGGCAACCACACCTGGACCCACGCCGACCTCAGCCGGGCCACCCCAGCAGTGGTCACCGACGAGCTCCGGCGAACGCACGGGCTGATCACCGAGGTGGCCGGCCGGGCGCCGACGGTTCTGCGCCCGCCGTACGGCCACGTCGACACGGTCGGCCTGCTCGCCGCCGCGACGCTCGGATACTCGATCGCGCTGTGGTCGCACCACGTGCGCGGCAGCGACGTCGCGCAGGACCAGGCCGCGACGCTCGGCACCGTCGTAGCCGGCAGCGTGGTGCTGGTGCACGACGGCGGGCCGCAGCCGACCAGCGCACTGATGGCCGCGCTACCGGACCTGGTCCAGGGGCTGCTGGCCAAGGGCTACTCGTTCGTCACCGTCTCCGAGCTGCTCGCGGCGGCCCGGACCTAGCCGGGCCCCACCTGTCGCCAGGCCCCCGCCAGCATCGCCCTGGTGTCCGGGAGCAGCTCGGGCAGCACCTTGGTCCGGCCGATGACAGGCATGAAGTTCGTGTCGCCACCCCAGCGCGGTACGACGTGCTGGTGCAGGTGCGCGGCGATGCCTGCGCCGGCCACCGAGCCGAGGTTCATGCCGACGTTGAAGCCCTGCGCGTTGGAGGCGTGGCGGATCGCGCCGAGCGCCTGCCGGGTGTACGCCGCCAGCTCGGCCACCTCGCCGCCGTCCAGCTCGGTGTAGTCGGCGACGTGCCGGAACGGCACCACCATCAGATGGCCGGAGTTGTAGGGGTAGAGGTTGAGCACGACGAAGACGTGCTCGCCGCGGGCCACCACCAGGCCTTCCTCGTCCGACATCGGGGGGATCTCGCAGAAGGCGCAGCCCGCCTTGCCCTCGCCTTTGATGTAGGCCATCCGGTGCGGGGTGTAGAGCCGCTGGAAGGCATCGGGCACGCCGGCGCCCGCCTGCTCCTGGGTCGGCACGCCGTGCGGGTGCTCGCTCATGACCGTCGGCTGGTGACCTGGTCGACCACCTCGGCGACCGCCTCGTCCAGCGGCACCCCGCGGCGCTCCTCCCCGCTGCGGTAGCGGAAGGAGACGGCACCGGCCTCGATGTCACGGTCGCCGGCGATGAACATGAAGGGCACCTTGCCCTGCTGCGCCTTCACGATCTTCTTCTGCATCCGCTCGGCCGAGTCGTCGACCTCCACCCGTACGCCGGCCGCCCTCAGCCTCGCTGCCACGTCACTGAGGTAGCCCACGTGCCGCTCGGCGATCGGGATGCAGGTCACCTGCACCGGTGACAGCCAGGCCGGCAGGGCGCCCGCGTAGTGCTCCAGCAGGATCGCGAAGAAGCGCTCCTCCGAGCCGAACAGGGCCCGATGGATCATGTAGGGCCGCACACGGGTGTTCTCAGCGGTCTGGTACTCCATGTCGAACCGGCCCGGCATCTGCAGGTCGACCTGCAGCGTGGACAGCTGCCAGCGCCGGCCGATCGCGTCCCTGATGTGCAGGTCGATCTTCGGGGCGTAGAAGGCGCCCTCCCCGTCGGCCACGACATAGCTGACGCCGCTGGCCTCGACGGCCACCTTGAGCGCCGCCTCCGCCTCGGCCCACTGCTCGGGCTCGCCGACGAACTTCTCCGGCCGGGTGGCCAGCTCCGCCTCGAACTCGGTCAGCCCGAAGTCGCGCAGCAGCGCGAGCATGAAAGCAAGCAGCGAGGTGAGCTCGCCGGCGAGCTGGTCCGGCGTACAGAAGATGTGGCTGTCGTCCTGGGTGAAGCCGCGCGCGCGGGTGAGGCCGTGCAGGACGCCGGAGCGCTCGAAGCGGTAGACCGTGCCGAACTCGAACAGCCGCAGCGGCAGGTCGCGGTAGGACCGGCCGCGCGACTTGTAGATGAGGATGTGGAACGGGCAGTTCATCGGCTTCGGGTAGTAGGTGGCGCCCTCCATCTCCATCGGCGGGTACATGCCCTCGGCGTACCAGCCCAGGTGACCGCTGATCTCGAACAGCGTCGACTTGGCCAGGTGCGGGGTCACCACGAACTCGTAGCCGGCCTGCTCGTGCACGGTGCGGGAGTAGTCCTCCATCGCGCGGCGGACGGCGCCGCCCTTGGGGTGCCAGACCGCGAGCCCGCCGCCGATCTCGGAGGGGAAGGAGAACAGGTCGAGCTCGTTGCCCAGCTTGCGGTGGTCGCGCTCCTCGGCCTGCCGCAGCAGCTCGAGGTGGGCCGCGAGCGCCGCCTCCGACTCCCAGGCGGTGCCGTAGATGCGCTGCAGCATCGGGTTGCGCTCGTCGCCGCGCCAGTAGGCGGCTGCCGTCCGCATCAGCTTGAACGCCGGAATCGCCTTGGTGGAGGGCACATGCGGCCCGCGGCACAGGTCGGTGAACGTCACGTGACCGTGCGCGCCGTGCGGGTGGTTGTCGTAGACGGTGATCTCGCCCGGACCCGCCGCGTCGAGCGTCTCCTCGCCCTCGACGGCGCCAGCAGCTGCCCGGTCGATGATCTCCAGCTTGTAGGGCTGGGCGGCGAACATCTGCTGCGCCTCGGCGGGCTCGACGACCCGGCGGGTGAAGGCCTGGTCGGTGCCGATGATCTCGCGCATCCGCGCCTCGACCCGGTCGACGTCCTCGGGCGTGAACGGCCGGGTCACGTCGAAGTCGTAGTAGAAGCCGTTGTCGATCGGCGGCCCGATGGCGAACTTGGCGTCGGGGAACAGGTCGGTCACCGCCTGCGCCATCACGTGCGCCGTGGAGTGCCGCAGGATCGCCCGGCCCTCGTCGCTGGCCAGCGGCACCGACTCCAGCCGGTCACCGTCGCCCGGCAGCCAGGCCAGGTCGCGCACCGTCTCCTCGTTGGCGCGTACGGCGACCGCGCCCTCGACCCCTGCCGCCGCGAGCACCGCGCCGGCCGTCGTCCCCGCTGCCGCCACCGAGGGCCGGCGGTCGACGGTCAGCCGGATGTCGGCCACGGGACACTCCCTTGCTGGCGATGCGTGCGGGCTGCCGATGCTATCGACCACACTGGCGGCGCCCGGGCTGCCGGGCCCGGCGCGAAGGAGTTCGGCGATGAGCGACGACGAGGGCTTCTACTACTGCCTCAAGCACAAGGCGGTCGAGCCGAAGGCGGGCTGCAAGGGCGAGGACCGGCTGGGTCCCTACAAGACGCGGGCCGAGGCGGAGAAGGCGCTGGACCGGGTTGCCGAGCGCAACGAGGAGTGGGAGGCCGAGGACAGGCGGTGGAAGGAGGGCGAGAGCTGACGCCGTACAGGCTTACAGCCAGTCCCGCTTGCGGAACGTCACGAACAGCCCGGTGGCGAGCGAGACCATGATCACGAACGCCATCCAGAAGCCCCAGTGCTTGCCGAAGCCCGGATACGGCACGTTCATGCCGTAGAAGCCGGTGACGGCTGTCGGTACGGCGATGATCGCCGCATAGCTGGTCAGGTGCTTCATGATCATGTTGAGCCGGTTGCCCTGGATCGTCAGGTGCGTCTCCAGGATCGTGGTCACCAGGTCCCGCAGCGACTCGGTCCACTCGGTGGCCCGGAGCACGTGGTCGTAGACGTCCTGGAAGTACGGCGCCATCCCCTCGTCAACGACGCCCAGGTCCCGGCGCAGGATGGCGTTGATGACCTCGCGCATCGGCAGCACGACCCGGCGCAGCTCCACCAGTGACTTGCGCACCTCGAACGAGCGCCGCTGCACCTCCTTGCTGCGCGGACGCTCGTCGAAGAGCAGGTCCTCGAGGCCCTCGATCTCCTCGTCGAGCTGCTGCACGGCGTCGAAGTGGCCATCCACGACGGTGTCGAGCAGGCCGTGTAGTAGGAAACCGACGCCGTACTTGGCCAGGTCGGGCGAGCCGTCCCAGCGTGCAACGACGGGGGCGATGTCGAAGCCGTCGTCTTTGCGCACGGTGACCAGGGCCTGCCGGGTGACGAACACCGCGACCTCGCTGGTGAGCAGCTCGCCGCTGGCGTCGTCGAGGTGGACCGCGTAGGCGCTGACGAACAGGTGGTCCTGGTAGCGGTCGAGCTTGGGCCGCTGGCGCGGCTTCACCGCGTCCTCGAGGGCGAGGGGGTGCAGGCCGAGCTCGTCGGCGAGCAGGCGCAGATCCTCGACGTCCGGGCCGCAGATGTCCACCCAGACCGCGGTGTCCGGCTGGTCGAGGTAGTCGGAGACGTCGGCAACCGGGAAGTCCTCCTTCTCGAGGACACCGGAACGGTAGATGCGGGTCTGCGCCATGTCGCCAGGGTAGGCGCGCCATCGTCGGGCCGGAGGCAGGTCGCTCAGCGCGGCGCCTTGAGTGCGCGCCACCCGCCTGCCCGGTTGTTGGCGATGACCTGCTTGACCATCTCGGTCAGGGCCGCGCTGTCGATCCTCTCGTTCCGGCCTACCGCGACGGTCCGGGCTGTCTGGTTGTCGTGGCCGGAGGTGATGATGCCGGCCGGGTCGGGCACGATCGCGCCGTCGTACAGGAAGACGTTCACGTGGTCCTTCGCGGCGAGCAGCGCGCAGATGTTGCCGGCCAGGACGAAGTAGGGCCGGTTGGTCCGCTTGATCGTCTCGACCACCTCAGGGTCCGCGGCGTGCACCAGCGCGCGGACCTGGCGGCAGATGTCCTGCTGCCAGTCGGGCAGCGCGTCGATGTAGGCATCCACCCGCGGATCAGGATCGAAGCCCACGGACCCCCTCCCCGGCCGCGGCGTTCGACCCCGGACGAGGCCGGCGGCCGGACGTGGGAACAGCGACGTCACCAGGTGGGCGCGGCAGGACTCGAACCTGCGACCTCTCGCGTGTGAAGCGAACGCTCTAACCAACTGAGCCACGCGCCCGTCTGCTGCCCAATGCTAGCGCGCGGCTAAGTGGAGACGGCTCCGGTGAGAAGCGCTGTCCCAGACCGCGCAGGGGCGGTCCGGCCCTTCTCGAGAGTCACTGCGAGCACGTGCACCGAGGAGGACAGCTCCGGCGGCAGCAGGCCCGCATCGACGACGCTGGGTCCGGTCCTGGCGACGTCGAAGGTGGCAACGGCACTGGCATCGGCAGCACCCGGGTCGCGCCACAGGACGTAGGTGCTCGTCGGCGCGTTGCTCGGCAGCCCATCCACAAGCAGCCACAGGTGGTTGTTGTTGAGGAAGGCCGTTGCGCGCACGCCGGGCGTGGTGGGAGACAGCGCCACCGAACGGGTGGCCGGGTCTTCGATGATCCTGATGAGGGCCTGCTGCCGGGCGGCGGTCAGGTCCTTGGCCGAGTTGTCCGAGCGCAGGACGAGGTTCCACATGCCAAGGGTGAGGACGAGCACCAGCCCCGCTGCCACCGCTGCCCACGGGGCGCCAGCGGTCGTCAACCGACGAAGGCGCGACCGGCCCGCGGACCTCCCACCGGCGCGGGGCTTGAGCAGCGCCGGCGATCGGGTCGGCTTCCCGGGCTCGGCATGCACGGTCGTCCCGTCGACGGTGACGACCGGGTCCGTCGGGAAGGTGGCCGGGCGGTCCGACGTGCGGATGCCGTCCAGGATGGACTGGCGCAGCGAGTCGGGCGGGGCCTCCACCTCGGCCGCGTAGGCAAGCTGGGTCATCACGCCGTCGGTCTCGGCGACCGTGCGGACGCAAGCGGCACAACCGGCCAGATGCCGGCCGAAAGCCTGCTCGTCGGCCGGCTCGAGGGCATGCAGGGCGTAGCCGACCGCCAGCTCGTCCCAGCGAACATGCTCGGAGGCCATCAGGCACCGCCCTCGTCGAGGGCCAGCGCACCGTCGTTGATGCCGTCCAGGACGCCGCGCAGCTTGCGCATACCGGCCAGCATCCGCGTCTTGACCGTGCCCAGCGGGATACCGGTCAGCCCCGAGATCTCCCGCTGGGTGTACCCCCCGAAGTAGGCCAGCGCGAGTGCTTCGCGCTGAGGGGCGGGCAGCGTCTGCATCGCCTCGCGCACCCGCTCCTGGCGCAGCACCGTCCAGACCTCGTCGTCGACGTACGGCGCCTCCGACTCCCGGTAGGTCAGCGCCTCCGAGCTGGTCCGCCGCTTGCGCAGGTTCTCCTCGCGACGGACAGCGTCCACCGCCTTGTGGTGGGTCATCGACAGCAGCCAGGTCGAGAAGCCTGCCTTGCTCGCGTCGTAGCGGCCGGCGTCCTTCCATACCGCCAGGAAGACCTCCTGGACGACGTCCTGGGCGAAGTGGACGTCGCCGAGGATGCGCATTGCCAGGGAGAAGCTGACCCGCCCGTACCTGGCGTAGAGAGCCTCGAGCGCCCCACCGTCACCTTCGACCACCATGGCAACTAGGGCAGCGTCGGCGTGCGCCGCGTAGGCGTCGGCCGAGCGGTCCAACGGTGTCGCCACGGCGGTCCTCATACGTTGCGTTCGGGCGAGCGGGCGAAGCGGATGTCTGACGGCGGCTCCGAGACAGGAGACGCTACCCCGCTTCGGCGCGCCTTACCTGTGTGCAGCCGGCTCGGCTGGGAGTCGGTCTCCCGTCACGGGGAGCCCCGACGATCACTCGCCGCAATTCACCCCGTGGTCGGGTTAGGGGTCACCCCCTACGGGGGAACCTGGAGACAACAGATAGAACCGGAAGGCCATCCGGCCCGAAGGCCAGCAGCAACCTCGACGACAGCAAGAGCGAAGGAAGGTCCCCGTGGCCATGACGTCCCGCCCAGCGTCGGTTCGCTCCGAACTGGAGCTGCGGCTGGTCGTTCCGGGCAGCGCCCCGCTTCCCGTCGTCGCTGTGGTGCGCTACGACAGCACCGACCCCTACGCCGTGCATGTCGGCTTCCGCACCGGCGGAGACGGCGACGGCGTCGTCGAGTGGACTTTCGCCCGCCAACTCCTCACCGATGGGGTGACCCGCGCGGTCGGCGAGGGCGACGTCCGCGTCTGGCCGGCCCAGACGGCTGGGCAGCCCGTCGTCTGCCTGTCGCTTTCCTCACCATCGGGCAAGGCTCTCTTCGAGGTTCCGCTCTCCGACCTGGTCGAGTTCCTGTCCCGGACCTATGCCGCCGTCCCGACCGGCAGCGAGAGCGACTACGTCGACCTCGATGCCGAGCTGGCCCTGTTGATCTGGACCGAGCCGACGCTCTAGTCAGTCTCGCCCGTAGCGAGCCTCAGCCGACCTCACGTCAGTTGAGGGTCAGCGCGGCCGGATCGACGTCGATGTGCGCACCCTCGCGCTCGATCTGGTCAACGCCATCAATGCCGTCGGCGCGCGCCTCGGCGAGGTAGTCCGCCGTATTGGCTGCCACGCGTCCGCCGAAGCTGACGCGACTGCCGGGGCGCAGCGGCGGTAGCACGGGTTGTCCCACGACCAGGTCGGCCAGCTCGATCCAGACTCGGTCCTGCCCGGACTCGCCCACCCAGAAGCCCTCACCGGCTACGACGGACTGGACCACTGCCCCGGTGCCGACGGCCGGTCGGCCGGCCCGACCGGCTAGTCCACCGCTGCCGGCCAACGGAAGGAGCGGCTCACCATCGACGGTGAGGTACGGCGGCGGCGGAGCGGCCCCCGCTCCCGCGGTCGGCGGGACGGCCGCGCGCGGCGGCGAACCAGGTTGGGCGGCGGCAACCGCTGCGACGACGGCGACCGCCACCGCCGTACCGGCGACGCCGACCTGCGCCGAGTGTGAGCTCCTGATGCCGCGGGCGAGTGCTGCCAGGGGCAGCCAGACCAGCCCCGCCAGCGCCCGCTGGCGCTCGAGCAGTGGCTCGCTCAGGTCGGCGCAGGTCGAGCAGACGAGCAGGTGCTCACCGGCACCCAGCGCCCGCTGGCGTCGACGATCACCCGCGGACAGGGCGAGGAGCACCGGGCGGCACTGCGCAGTGGGCGGTGACACGCGGCGAAGGGCGACGACGTAGTCGACCCGCAGCCGAGCCCGGCTGCGGGCCAGCCGGGCCGCAACCGCCCCAGGCGTCGACTGTGACTGATCGGCGAGCCGCTTGGTGTCGGTGCCGTGGATCTCGTGGTCGACGAGTATGCGCCGGTCACCCTCCGGCAGGGCATGCAGCGCGACCGCCAGCGCCCGCTCCTCCTCGCGGCGCAGCGCCACCTGCTCAGGGTCCTCAACCCCGGTCAGGTCGATCAGTCGCGGGGCGTGCCGGCGCCATATCTGCTGGTGCCGCACCTGCGAGGCGACGATGTTGCGGGCCGTGACGATCGCGTAGGGCAGCACCGAGGCGTCGTCCAGCCCCTTCTCGTGGTCGAGCAGCCGGGCCAGCGTCTCCTGTACGACATCCTCGGCGGCAAGCGGGTCGGCGACCCGCGCCGCCACCACCCGCCGCAGCGGGCCCACGACCGCCAGTAGCGCCTGGCGGTCGGCGATCGCACTGCCCGTCCCCATCCGCTCCCCTCCTGCCTCCGGCACATCCGTATGTACCCCGTGCGTCATGCGACCGGCATCAGTGCGTCTACCTACAGGCGGTCTACCCAGGACCGCCATGACAACCCGAAGTGGAGTGCGAGATGACCCCCGCCGACACCCTCGCCGGCATCGAGTACAAGACCGGCCTGACCAACGCGTTCAGCAACGTGGCGACCTTCATCCCCAAGCTGGTCGTCTTCCTGATCATCCTGATCGTCGGTTACATCATCGCGAAGG
>JALYXH010000099.1 GCA_030947185.1 Actinomycetota bacterium
GGAGAAATGGTCGCTCCGGGTCGGCGTGTCGCGACCATTCCTCCTTGATCGGCGGGGAATCGGCGCGGGGGCATGGCCGGCACCGGCCTCAGGCGGTCCGCCGGCGCAACGTCGCCGCGCCCCCGACCAGCCCGGCGAAGGCGGCGGCGAGGATCACCAGCAGGTCGATGACCAGGCCGGCCGAGACCGCTCCCGACGTCGTCACCCGTGTCATCCCGTCGACGGCGTAGGACAGCGGGAGTACGTCGGAGACCCACCGCAGCGCCGCCTGCATCTGGCCGCGCGGCACGAACAGCCCGCACAGCAGCAGCTGAGGCAGCACGACGGCCGGCAGGAACTGCACCGCCTGGAACTCGGTGGCCGCGAAGGCACTGACGAACAGTCCGAGCGCTGTCCCGAGCAGTGCGTCGGCCACTGCCAGCACGACCACCAGCCAGGCCGACCCGCGCACGGTGAGGCCGAGCGGCCCGAGGGTGAGCGCGCTGGCCACCAGCACCTGGACGACGGCAACAGCGGCGAACGCCAGGCCGTACCCGAGCAGCAGGTCGAGCTTGGCCATCGGCATCGTGAGCAGGCGCTCGAGCGTGCCGGAGGTCCGCTCGCGCAGGGTGGCGATCGAGGTGACCAGGAACATCGTGACGAACGGGAAGATCCCGAGCAGCGGGGCGCCGATCCGGTCGAACACCTGGGGCGCCCCGTCGTAGACCAGCCGGAGCAGGGTCATCAGCACGCACGGTACGACGATCAGCAGCGCCATCGTGCGGTGGTCCCTGCGCAGCTGGGCGAGCACCCGCCGGACTGTGGCGGCGACGATCCGCGGGCTCATGTGCGGGCTCATGTGCGGGCTCCGGCCGGCTCCACGATCGCCAGGAACGCCTGCTCGATGTCGTCGGTGCCGGTCCGCCGGAGCAGCTCCGCGGGTGGCGCCGCGGCGACCAGTCTCCCGTCCCGCATCAGCACGAGCTCGTCACACCGGCTCGCCTCGTCCATCACGTGACTGGACACGAGCAGGGTCGTGCCGCCGGCTGCCAGCCGGTGGAACAGCTGCCACAGGTCGCGACGCAGCACCGGGTCGAGCCCCACCGTCGGCTCGTCCAGGACGAGCACCTCCGGCTCGCCAAGCAGCGCGGTGGCCAGCGAGACGCGGGCCCGCTGCCCACCCGACAGCCGGCTGACGACGTCGTCGGCCCGGTCGGTCAGCCCGACATCAGCCAGCACCCCGGCCGGTGCGTCGCGCGCAGTGCCCAGGACCGCGGCGAAGTAGCGCAGGTTCTCGGCCACGGTGAGGTCGCCGTAGACCGACGGCGCCTGCGTCACGTAGCCGACCCGGCTGCGCAGGCTGGCCGTACCGCCGGGCCGGCCGAGCACGTCGACGGATCCGCTGTGGATGCGCTGGACGCCGACGATGCTGCGCATCAGCGTCGACTTGCCGCAGCCGCTCGGCCCGAGCAGACCCGTCACCGAGCCGGCGCGGACCTCGAGGGTGACGCCGTGCAGGACCTCGCGGCCCCCGCGCACCACCACCAGATCGCGGACATCGACTGCGGGCGCCGGCTGAGAACTCATCATGTGATGAGTTCTACCCGCCTTGCGCTGCCACGTCCACCCTCAACCACCCTCGCCTTTCTCGTGGATCTTGCGGGCGCAGGTGCGCCAGGAAGCCACTCCGCCCGCAAGATCCGCTTCGGCGCACGCGCTTCCGCGCACGCGCTCCGGCGCTAGCGCTGCGGGCAGGCTGGGCCTACAGGTCGCCGGTCAGATAGCGCTGCACCGTTGGCGCGATCGCCGAGACCACCGTCTCGATGTCGGCGGACGCCAGCGGCTCGACCCTGATCACGTACCGGACCATGCCCAGCCCCACCAGCTGGGAGCCCACGAGCGCGGCCCGCAGCTGCGGCTCCGGCTGGTCGAGCTCTGCAGCCACCCGGCCCAGCAGCTCGCGGCTGACGAAACCACGCAGCATCTCCGCTGCCTGCTCGTGGCTGACCGCCGACCGGATCAGCGCGACGAACGGGCTCCGGGACGCCGAGTCGTCCCACACCCCGACGAAGAGCCGGACCAGCCGCTCCCCCAGCCCGTCGAGGCCGGGCGAGAGCAGCGCCGGCAGCACCACGGCCGGGTCGATCGGCAGTGCCATCGCCGCCACGAACACGGCATCTTTGGTGCCGAAGTAGTGGTGCACGAGCGCCGCGTCCACCGCGGCGTCCCGGGCGATGGCGCGGATGGTCGTCCCGTCGTACCCCCGCTGGGCGAAGCTGGCGCGGGCCGCGGCGAGGATCGCCTCCCGACTGCCGCTCTCACCGGGGCGCCGGCCGGAACGCACCACCTCAAGCCACCGACGTCAGCCGGCCGGCGCCGCGACGTACAGCGTCGTGCGGAAGGACTCGTGCACGACGCCGGAGGGGAAAGCGGCCGCCATCGACGCCCGCTCCGCCGCCATGAACGCGGGCTGCCCGGCGCCGAGCGCGGCGACGTAGGACTTGGAGCTCAGCCAGACGAGGTAGGTCTCGAGGTCGATCTCGCGTGACCAGGTCGTCTCGGCCACCTGTACCGGTCCGAACAGGCCGGTCTGCGCCAGCTGGTCGGCGTAGGCGTTGTCGCGGTAGCCCCTCGAGTAGCCGACGTTGCCCGCCTCCAGCCGAGCCTGCTGCGCCTCCCACCACGGCTGGCCGCCCGCTGACTCGTCGTTCCACCAGCAGGCGAGCGCACCGTCCGGCCGGAGCACCCGGACCACCTCGGCCGCCGCCTCCGGAACCCGCACCCAGTGCCAGGCCTGGGCGTAGCAGACCAGGTCGGCCACCGCGTCCCGGAACGGCAGCGCATGCGCATCGGCCACGACCGCCGGCGCCGCGCCGGGATGCGAGCGCAGCCGCCGCAGCATGCCCTCGCCGTGGTCGGCGGCGTACACCCGGGCGCCCCGCTCGAGCAGGCCGCGCGTCGAGATGCCGGTGCCCGCGCCCACCTCCAGCACGTCCGCGCCGGCCAGCGGCCGGGTCAGCCGCTCGAGGTCGTCGTAGAGCCCGGCGGGGTACGACGGCCGGGCCGCGTCGTAGGCGTCGGCCAGCGGGTCGAACAGCGACCGGCTCACGCCGTCCGGCCGCCGGGCGGTCGCCGCCACGCGGCGGCGTCGGTGTCCACCGGCGACGAGGCCAGGTTGAGCCGGGTGAAGGCGAGCGCCTCGGCCAGGTCGGCCTCCCGGTCGGCGCGGCTCTCCGCCCGGCGGGTGTTGACCTCGACCACGACAGTGCCGGCGAAGCCGCGGGTTGCGAGCAGCTCGAGCAGCTCGGCGCAGGGCTGGTCACCGCGACCGGGCACCAGGTGCTCGTCGCGCGCCGAGCCGACGCCGTCGGCGATGTGGACGTGCTCCAGCCGGTCCCCGAGCGACTCGGCCATCGCCATCGCGTCGGACTGCGAGACCGACGTGTGGCTGAGGTCGAGGGTGACCTCGCTGTAGTCCTCGTCGACCGGCGACCAGTCCGGGGAGTACGGCGAGACCTCACGACCACGCGCCCGCAGCGGGAACATGTTCTCCACCGCGAACTTCACAGCGGTCTCGCCCGCCATCCGCTCGATGCCCTCGACGAAGTCACGGCCGTAGTCGCGCTGCCAGCGGAACGGCGGGTGCACCACGACGGTGCGGGCGCCGAGCGTCTCGGCAGCCTCCTGCGCCCGGACCAGCTTGGCCCACGGGTCGGTGCCCCAGACCCGCTGGGTGATCAGCAGGCAGGGTGCGTGGATCGCCAGGATCGGGATGCCGTGGTAGTCCGAGAGCCGCCGCAGCGCGTCGACGTCCTGGCTGACCGGGTCGGTCCACACCATCACCTCGACCCCGTCGTACCCGAGCCGGGCGGCGATCTCGAAAGCGGTGGCCGTCGACTCGGGATAGGTCGAGGCGGTCGACAGGGCGACCCTGGCGGTGGGGACCCTGGCGATCAGTCCGCCGCGGTCCGCCCCCTGCTCGCTCATGATGGCCCAGCCTAACGTCGGAGCTGCTGGTCGCCCGGCTCTAGGCTGCTGCTGTGCAGACCGATGTGGAGATCACGCCGCGGGACCGCGAGGTCGGGCTGGACTTCGCCCGCGACTGGGTCGAGTTCGTCGACCCCGGCGACGCCGAGGCCGTCTTCCGCGCCGACCTGACCTGGCTGTGCTCGTCCTGGACCTGCATCTTCGGGCGCGGCTGCCACGGCATCGTCGAGGACCGCCCGGACGACGGCTGCTGCACGCACGGCGCGTTCTACTCCGAGCCGGCCGACGAGAAGCGGGTGCGCGCCTTTGTGCCCGAGCTCACGGCCGCCACCTGGGAGTACGCCGCTGCCGGCCGGCGCGGCATCACCACGGTGGACGGCGGCGGGCGGCGTACCAGGACCGTCGACGGCGCGTGCATCTTCCTCAACCGGCCGGGGTTCGCCGGCGGCGCCGGCTGCGCGCTGCACGCCCTTGCCGAGCGCACCGGACGGCACCCGCTGGAGACCAAGCCGGACGTGTGCTGGCAGCTGCCCATCCGGCGTACGTCGGAGTGGGTGACCCGGCCTGACGAGACGCGGGTGCTGGTGACCACGCTGGGCGAGTACGACCGGCGCGGCTGGGGCTCCGGCGGCCACGACCTGACCTGGTGGTGCACGTCCTCGCCGGAGGCGCACGTCGGCGCGGAGCCGGTCTACGTCACCTACGCGCCGGAGCTGACCGAGCTGATGGGCGTCACGGCGTACGCCGAGCTGGTCCGCCTGTGCGCCGACCGGGGCCGGGCGCAGCCGCACCCGGCCACCATGCCGACCCCCTCTCTGGTGGATCTTGCGGGCGCAGTGGCTCCATAGGACATCCACGCCCGCAAGATCCGCCGACGGGCGTCCACAGGTCGGGCGTCCGCTCTCCCAGCGTCCGGCCCCTCGCGGCAGCGTGTGCTGGATGCAGCCGACGCTCGCCCGCCTCGCCGCGACTCAGCACGGCGCGTTCTCCAGGCAGCAGGCGCTCGCCGCCGGCGTGACCAGTGGCGCGGTTCGTCAGGCGGTAGCCCGGGGCGACTGGTTCCGTCGGCCGGGCGGTTGCTACGCACTCGCCGGAGCACCGGAGTCGAGGTGGCAGCAGATGTGGCTGGCCTGCCTCGGCATCGGGCCGCCGGTGGCACTCGCACGTCGATCGGCAGCCCTCGTCTGGGGACTGGCAGGAGTGGCCCAGCCGGCCCGCGTCGAGGTGGCGGTGCCCACCGGGCGCGAGTTCCGCCCCATCCCGGGCCTGCGCGTACGCCGGGTGGTGCGGCTCGACGTCGTCATCCGGCACCGCCTGCCGGTGACCTCGCTGCCGGCCACGGTGCTCGAGCTGGCGGCGGTCCTGCCGGAGGCGGAGCTCGGCGACCTGACCCAGGAGCTGATCCGCCGCCGCGTCGTCGACCCGACCGATCTTCACAGCGAGCTGCGACGTGGCCGGCCCGGGTCGGCAGCGCTACGCCGGGTCCTGGGTGACGTCACCGACGGCTCGGAGTCGATCTGGGAGCGCCGGTGCGCCCTCCTGCTGGCGCGGTCAGGTCTCCCCCGACCTCGTCACCAGCATCGGCTGACCGGCCCGGACGGCTCCGTCGCCTACCTCGATCTCGCCTATCCGGCAGCACGGCTGGCCATCGAGGTCGACGGCTTCGTCGCACACAGCTCGCCCCAGGCGTTCCGTCGGGACCGCGAGCGGCAGAACCTGCTGGTGTCCCTCGGTTGGACCGTGCTGCGCTATTCGGTGCCGGTCATCCGTGAGTCTCCGGACGTCGTCGTCCGCGACGTACGCCGGCATCTCTGCTCTGGTGGCTCCGCCCGCGCCCTGTGAAGGCGCCCTCCCACTTGTCGCGGATCTTGCGGGCGGCGCTGCGCCCTGGGACAGCCGCGCCCGCAAGATCCACTGAAGGAATCAGCGACCCTGGCTCTTCACCGCCTCGATCGCTGCCGCTGCCGCCGCCGGGTCGAGGTACTCCCCACCCGCGACGACCGGGCGCAGCGACGAGTCGAGGTCGTAGCGCAGCGGGATCCCCGTCGGGATGTTGAGGTCGACCACCGCCTCATCAGAGAGCCCGTCCAGGTGCTTGACCAGCGCCCGCAGCGAGTTCCCGTGCGCAGCCACCAGAACCACCGACCCGGCGCGGAGGTCGGGCACGATCCCGTCGTACCAGTAGGGGAGCAGCCGGACCACCACGTCGCGCAGGCACTCCGTCGCCGGGAGTACGTCGGGAGCCAGCCCCGCGTAGCGCGGGTCCCCCGCCGGATGTCCCGGGTCGTCAGGCGGCAGTGGCGGCGGCGGGATGTCATAAGAGCGGCGCCAGAGCATGTACTGCTCCTCGCCGAACTCCTCCTTCGTCTGGCGCTTGTCCTTGCCCTGCAGCGCCCCGTAGTGCCGCTCGTTGAGCCGCCACGACCGCCGCACCGGGACCCACAGCCGGTCGGCCACCTCGAGGGACAGCGACGCGGTCCGGATCGCCCGCTTCTGCAGCGACGTGTGCAGTACGTCGGGCAGCAGCCCGTGCTCGACCAGCAGCTCGCCGCTGCGGCGGGCCTCCGCCACCCCCCGCTCGGTCAGGTCGACGTCGACCCAGCCGGTGAACAGGTTCGCGCGGTTCCACTCGCTCTCGCCGTGACGGAGCAGCACCAGGGTCGTCATGGCGCCAGAGAGTACGGCGGAGCTCAGCGCGCGGGCGGCTCCCCCACCAGATCCGGGTCGGCGAAGCGCGCGAACGCGGCCAGGTTGGCCAGCGACTCGCCGCGCTTCTTGCGCCACGCCCACTCCCGCCGGATCGAGCCGGCGAAGCCGAGCTGCAGTGCGGGGTCGAAGCTCTCGTCGGCGTAGGTCAGCACGGACCCGAGCAGCCGGTCGATCTCCTCGGCGGTCACCGAGGACAGCGGCAGTCGGCCGACCAGGTACACGTCACCCACCGGGTCGACCGAGAACCCGACGCCGTACATCCGGGCGTTGCGGCCGAGCAGCCACTTGTAGAACCCGGCTTCGTTCTCGTCCGGGCGGCGGAGGAAGAAGGCCTCGACCAGCAGGCTGTGCTCGCCCACCACCAGCCAGCACATGGTGGCCAGCTTGTGCGTCCCTTCGAGCTTGACCAGGAACGAGCCCTCGGCGGTGCGCTGGTAGTCCAGGCCGTCCTCGCGCAGCGCGTGCCAGATCACCTCGTCGAGCTGTTGCCGAGACTGGTTCACAGTGCTGCGAGCCGCCCGAGCGACGAGCCGGCGGCGTCGGCGATCGCCGCGCGGTAGGTCTGCAGAACGCCTGCCGCCGTCACCGCCCAGCCGAACTGGCTGGCGTGCGCGACGGCGCCGCGGGCCAGCATCCGACGTAGCCGCGGCTCGTCGATCAGCCGCCGCAGGGCACTGGCGTAGTCGGCCGGGTCGTGTCCCTCGACGAGCAGGCCGGAGATCCCGTCCGCCACGGCCGTCCGCAGGCCACCGACGGCAGCAGCCACCACCGGCGTCCCGCAGGCCTGGGCCTCCAGGGCGACCAGGCCGAACGACTCGCTGTGACTGGGTACGACGACAGCCGTCGCCGCGCGGTAGAGGTCGGCCAGCCGGCTCTGGGTCGCCGGCGGCTCGAAGCGCACCAGCTCGGCGATCCCGAGCGACGCTGCCAGCTTGTGCAGGTGCAGCGGCTCGGCCAGACCGGAGCCGCTGGGACCACCGGCGATGACCACCACCAGCCGCGACCGCAGGTCCGGGTCCTGCTCCAGCAGCCGGGCGGCCGCCCGTAGCAGCACGTCCGGTGCCTTCAACGGCTGGATCCGCCCGACGAACAGCAGCACCAGCGCTTCCGGCGGGATGCCGAGCCGGGTGCGCGCGGTCGAGGCCTCGCCTGGCCGGAACCGCTCCAGGTCGACGCCGGGGGCCACCGTGGCCACCAGCGCCGGGTCGGCGCCGTAGAGGTCGACGAGCTGACGGGTCTCGTCGTCGGTGGAGGCGAGCAGCCGGTCGGCCGCGGCCACCACCTGCTCCTCGCCGATGACCCGCGCCCACGGCTCCGGCTCGTCACCGTCGGCCAGGTTGGCGTTCTTGACCTTGGCCAGCGTGTGGGCCGAGTGCACCAGCGGCACCCCCCAGCGCTCCTTGGCGAGCCAGCCGATCTGGCCGGAGAGCCAGTAGTGGGAGTGGATGACGTCGTAGTAGCCGGGCTCCCGGGCCGCCTCGGCCCGGAGGACGCCGGAGGTCACCGCACACAGCTGTGCCGGCAGGTCGTTCTTGGACAGTCCCTCGAACGGCCCCGCGGTCACGTGCCGGACGGTCACCCCGGGCGACATCTCGACAGCCGGCGGCAGCTCGCTGCTGGTCGCCCGCGTGAAGATCTCCACCTCGATGCCCAGGGCGGCCAGCCGCTTGGACACCTCGACGATGTAGACGTTCATGCCGCCCGCGTCGCCGGTGCCCGGCTGGTCCAGCGGCGAGGTGTGCACAGACAGGGTGGCGACCCGGCGCGGCAGGCTGTGCCGGCCCGCACCGAGACGCGAGGGGCGGGTGGCCGGCACCGTCATGGGCGAACACCTTCCGCTGGGAGCGAGCGGGTCTCATCCTGCCCGATGACCCCGACACCCGCCTGGCGACGCCCGCCTAGGGTGGGCTCGGCGCGGAGTTGGACGACCACAGCGGAAGCGGACGGCGACAGAGAAGGGGAACGATGGCGGGGCGCGTAGCAGTAGTGACCGGGGCCAGCAGCGGGATCGGCGCGGCGACCGCCCGGCGCCTGTCCGAGCAGGGCTTCGACGTCGTCCTGGGGGCCCGCCGGGTCGACCGCCTCGAACAGCTCGCCGCGGAGATCGGCGCCCGGGCTCTCGCGCTCGACGTCACCGACGACGCGTCGGTCAGCGCCTTCGCCGCCGAGGTGCCCGATGTCGCCGTCCTGGTCAACAACGCCGGCGGCGCCATCGGCCTCGAGCCCATCGCGTCGGCCCGCCTCGCGGCCTGGCAGCAGATGTACGACGTCAACGTGCTCGGCACCCTGCGGATGACCAAGGCCCTGCTCCCGGCGCTGATCGCCAGCGGCGACGGCTGCGTCGTCAACATCGGCTCGACCGCCGGCCACATCGTCTACGAGGGCGGCGCCGGCTACACCGCGGCGAAGCACGCCGTGGCCGCGATGACCGAGACCCTGCGGCTGGAGCTCGTCGCCGAGCCGGTCCGGATCACCGAGATCGCGCCCGGGATGGTGGCCACCGAGGAGTTCAGCCTCAACAGGTTCGGCGGTGACGCGGAGCGGGCCGCCTCGGTCTACGAGGGCGTCCGCGAGCCGCTGGTCGCGGCGGACATCGCCGACTGCGTGGCCTGGGTGGTGACCCGGCCCGCGCACGTCAACGTCGACCTGATGATCGTCAAGCCGCGGGCCCAGGCGGCACAGCACAAGGTGCACCGCGAGGGCTGAGCGTCAGGGCTCCGGGTCAGCCGAGAACGGCGAGGGCGAGGGCAGCAGGAACAGCAGCGCGAGCCCGACCCACAGCACCAGGGCCAGCTGCCAGGCCAGCAGGCCGAGCACCAGCGCCAGCGCGTAGACCACGGGCCCGGCGAGGTAGCGGCGGTGAATCGTGCGAAGCGCCCGCGGGTCGATCCCCGGCTGCAGGAACCCCCGCGCGGTGGCATAGCGCCAGACCAGGTTGTAGAGCAGGGCGACCAGGACGAGCGTCCCGCCGTACAGCAGCACGGCCGGGCGGCCCTGCGCCCCGTCGTGGTAGCGGGCGATGACGCTGGTCGGGAACGGCAGGAACGCGATCACCCCGAGCAGCAGCGCGTTGAAGAACATCAGCAGCTGGTCGGAGCGCGCGATCATCCTGAACATCGCGTGGTGGTTGATCCACATGATGGCGATGACGATGAAGCTGGTGGCGTACGCCGCGTAGGAGCCGGCCAGCCCGCCCAGCTCGCGGCCGAGGCCGTGTGCCTCCACCGCCTTGTCGTCGAGGTGGAACTCCAGCACCAGCAGGGTGATCGCGATGGCCAGCACGCCGTCGCTGAAGGCCTCCAGCCGCGTCGTCTCCCACGCGTCCTGCTGCGGACGGACCGCGCTCCCGGCACCCGGAGCGCTCACCGCGGCTGCCGGGCCCGGAAGGCGGAGACCTTCGTCCGGTTGAGGCATGCACCCGAGCAGAAGCGGCGCGAGCCGTTGCGGGAGACGTCCACGTACACATCCTGGCAGCCGGTCGCGGTGCACACGCCGAGCCGGTCGACGGTGCCGTTGCCGAGTACGACGGCCAGCGCGGTCGCGCAGGTGGCCCCCCACCTGTTCACCAGCCCGGCGTCCTCGCTGTGGAAGTGCACGTGCCAGGGCTCGTCGTCGTGCCGTATGAGCTGGGGGGCCGCGCGGTACTCGGTCAGCAGGGTGTTCACCCGGCGGGCGCAGGCGTCGAGGTCACCTGCCGCAGCCCGCTCGAACACCACGCGCAGCCGGTTCGCCAGCAGGTAGAGCCGCTCGGCCTCGTCCCGGTCGACGCGGCGGACCCGACCGGTCACCTCGGCCAGCGCGGCCGCCGCGTAGGCGCGGCGCTCGGCCTCGGCCAGCGTGTCGACGTCCGCGCCGGTGAGCCGGTTGACCAGCCCTACGGTGATGGCGACCTCGGGGTCGGCGTAACTACCGAAGTTCATGTTGCCGGGTACCGCCTCAGGAGTAAAGTAACGTGCGTGAGCGTTAACGATAGTTACAAGGCGCCGCTTCCCGCGACGTCGAGACCGAGGAGAAACCGACCGTGTACCCGCTCAGCAACTCCGGCGTCGCCGGCTACGACGTCGCCATGGACCACATCAGCTCCCTCCAGCGCGAGGCCAGCCAGGCCTCCCTCGCCCGCGGCGCCGGCACGGTGCGGCACTCGAGGGTCCGCCAGACCGTCGGCCAGTGGCTCGTCGGTGCCGGCGAGCACCTGCTCCGCCCCTGACCTCTGGACCGTAGCGGGCGCCGGCCGGCTGTCAGCGGCTGGCAGACTGACCGCATGAGCGAGCCGCCCGACCACCGCCACCTCGTGAGCAACGGCAAGCGGTCGATGACCCTCGACCAGCTGGCCGAGACCCAGCCCGGGATGGACCGGCTGATGGCCGAGGTCGGCCCGCGGATGCACCGCCTCTACTACGCGGCCCGGGCCGGCAACTGGCCGCTCGCCGACTACTTCCTCAAGTCAGTGATCAAACAGCTGCGGCTGTCCGCGTTCAGCCGGCCGCGCTACGAGGAGACGATGCAGGCCTTCCTCGACGAGGACGTCGCGCCGGCGAGAGCGGCGGTCAAGGCGCGCGACCTGGCCGCCTTCGAGACGGCGTACGCCGGGATGGTCGAGCGGGGCAACCACTACCACGGCGTCTTCGGCAAGGAGTACATCGCCTGGAAGACCCCCTCGACCCCGCCCGAGGACCTCGACCTCACGGCCGGGCTGTAGCGGCGGCGACAGCGGCGGCGAAGGCGGCGTACGCCTCGTCCCCGAACAGCACGAACCGGGCCTCCTGCACCGAGGTCGAGGCGGCCAGCACCGTCGAGACGGCGATGCGGGCGGCGTCGTCCATCGGCCAGCCGTAGACGCCGGCCGAGACGGCGGGGAACGCGACGGTGCGGGCGCCCAGCTCGTCGGCCACCCGCAGCGCCTCCACGTAGCAGGAGCTCAGCCGCTCGGACCGGTCCTGCGTGGCCGACCACACCGGGCCGACCACGTGAATGACCCACCGAGCGGGCAGCCGGCCGGCTGTGGTGGCGACGGCCTCGCCGACGGGTAGCCCGTCGACGAGCGGACCGGCCCGCAGCGCCCGGCACTCGGCCAGGACCTCCGGGCCGCCCCGACGATGGATCGCGCCGTCCACCCCGCCGCCGCCGAGCAGGGACGAGTTGGCCGCGTTGACGACGGCGTCGACCGCCTGCTCGGTGATGTCGCCACGGACGAGGGTGAGCTCCATCCGGCTACCGTGCCCGCATGGACACCGTCTTCACCACCGACCGCCTGCTGGTGCGGAGGTGGACGGCCGAGGACGTCGAGGAGGCGTACGAGATCTACCGCGATCCCCAGGTCACCGCCTTCCTCGGCGACGGCCGGCCAATGGCCGACACCGCGGCCCAGCGCCGGATGATCGACCGCATCCTGGCCAGCTACCTCGACTGGGACGGGATGGGGTCGTGGGCGATCCAGCGCCGCGAGGACGACATCCTGCTCGGGGCCGTCCTGCTCAAGCCGCTGCCCGACAGCACCGGCGACAGCGCGCTGGTCGAGGTCGGCTGGCACCTCGCGAGCGCTCACTGGGGCTACGGCTACGCGACGGAGGCAGCCCGCGGCGCGCTCGACCTGGGCTGGCGCCACTACGGCCGGTCGGAGATCTATGCCGTCGTCAACCCGGCCAACCACCGCTCCCAGGCGGTGGCCCGGCGGCTCGGGATGTCCCAGCTCGCCCGCACCACGCGCTTCTACGGCGTCGAGCTGGACCTGTTCCGGCTGGCGCGACCGGCCGCCGCCACCCCCGCCGCCGCCGGCTCAGTGCAGCCGCACCCGTAGCCGGCGGTTGGCCTTGCCCTTGTTCTCCACCTTGACCACCTCGATCTCGCCGATCTGCCGGGTCGAGGCCACGTGCGTACCCCCGTCAGCCTGCACGTCCAGCCCCACGATGTCGACGAGGCGCACCTCGGTCAGCCCCGGCGGCAGCAGGTTGGTCGCGGTCCGGATGATGTCGGGGATCTCGAACGCCTTGTCCACGGGCAGCACCGACACCTCGATCGCCCGGTCGGCCGTGACCTCTGCTGCGCAGGCGGCCGCGATCCGGTCGCGGAAGTCGGCCGGCAGCTCGGGCAGGTCGAAGTCCATCCGCGCGGTCAGCGGCTCCATGTTGCCGCCCGTCACCAGCGCCCCGAAGTCGCGGAACACCACTCCGGCCAGCAGGTGCAGCCCCGAGTGCGTCCGCATCAGTGCTGTCCGCCGCTCGTCCTCCACCGCCCCGCGTACGGCGGTGCCGGCGCTCGGCACCGGGTCGCCGTCGGCCACCTGCACCAGCAGGTCCTCACCCCGCCGTACGCCGACCACCCGCGACTGCACGCCACCCCAGAGCAGGACACCGTGGTCGGGGGGTTGGCCGCCGCCGCCGGGGTAGAAGGCGGAACGGTCGAGCACCACGCCCTCCGGCGAGGCGTCGAGCACGACGGCGTCCCACTCCCGCACAGTGGCGTCGGCGAGCTCTAGCCGGGTGGTCCGCCCGTGCAGGTCCCCGCTCACGACGTCACACCGCTACCCGATCGATCAGCGCTCACGACCCGGAGGATCCCATGCTCGACGAAACGACAGTGCTGCTGCGCGGGGGGCCGCGGGACGGCCAGTCCACCACCGTCGAGTCCGAGGTCACCCGGCTGCTGGCCGCCTCCGAGGCGCCCGGCATGCTCGACGTCTACGAGCAGACCGACGAGACGGCCCAGATCCCCGGTAACGACGTCGACGCGGTGGTGTTCGAGTACGTCGGGCCCGAGCCCGCGGGCGACATCGCGCCCGAGGCCCTGCACATGCCCGGTCCCTGAGGTCGGGCTCCTCGCCGACCCGAGCCCCGAAGCAGGCCTCCGCGCGTAGCCTTCGGTGCGTTGCCCGTCGCGGACTCCGCGGCGCACGGGGAGGTCTGGTGGCTGGTCGACTCGCCTCGGTCTCGAGCTGGGCGGTGGCGCCGCTCGCGCTGGTGCTTCTGGTCGCAGCCGTCGTCGTCGGCGGTCGGTCGCTTGGCGGCGACGCCTCCGCCTGGCTGTTCGTGCCGGTCAGCGTGCCGTTCGCCCTGGTTGGCGCCCTGCTCACGCGCCGTCGGCCCGGAAACCCCGTGGGCTGGCTGATCGCCGGCTGGGGGCTGGTGATGGCCTACCGCGTCTTCGCCCAGGCCTACGCCGGCGCCGCCGCCTCCACACCCGACCGGCTGCCCGGCGCCGAGTGGCTCGCCTGGGTCGGGACCTGGTTGTGGCACCCCGCCTTCTCGCTGCTGGCGTTCCTCCTGCTGCTCTTTCCGCACGGTCGGCTGGTGTCTGCGCGAGCGCGGGTGCTGGTCTGGGTGATCGTCGGCACCTACGGCCTGCTGGCGGTCGCAGCTGCCCTGTCACCGTCCGCCGAGGACGACTACTTCCCCGGTTCGGCCCCTCCGTTCCGCTCGCCCATCGGTGGCGTCGCGGATGTCGCGTTCGCCATCCTGCTGACGGCCCAGCTGGCCGTGCTCCTGGCGGCGATGGCATCCCTGCTGATCCGGCTGCGCCGGTCCGACGGTGAGGAGCGGCAGCAGATCAAGTGGTTCATCTACACGGTTGCGGTCACCGTCGTGGTTTTCGTCGCGGGTGTCTTCGTGCTCGGCGGTGGCTTCCTGTTCCCGGTCTTCGCCGCCATTCCGGTATCCGCCGCCGTCGCCGTCCTCCGCTATCGGCTCTACGACATCGACCGGATCGTCAGCCGGACGGTCTCGTACGCCGCCGTCACCGGCGTGCTGATCGCGCTCTACGTCGGACTGGTCACCGCTTTCGGGCAGCTCGTCGGCTCCTCCT
>JALYXH010000107.1 GCA_030947185.1 Actinomycetota bacterium
CCTCGGCGGTCCGCGCGCCGGTCCGGAACCCGCCGTCCAGACGGCCCGGCGAGCGGGCCAGCGGGCCTGCCGTGAGCCTGATCGCGGCCAGCAGCGCCAGTGCCAGCGCGAGCAGCAGCAGCAGCCCCACGGTGCCGCCCGGCGCCAGCTGGCCGGCCCGGTCGACGATCCGGCCGATCACCCGGCCGGCCGTCTGCAGGAGCCGGGTCAGCGGCGACGGGTCGTCGCGGTGGTAGACCTCACGCTGCAGCTCACGGCGGGCGGCATCGCGCGCCTGATCCCGCTCCAGCGGGGCAAGCACGGCAGCGAGCCGGGCGGCCGCCATGACGAGCGAGACGATCAAGGCACCGCCCGGATCAGGGCGCGCCGGCGGCGGGTAGCGCGGAGCCCGGCCGGGCCGCGCCGCGGACGGACTCCTGCAGGGCGACATCGAGCGCCTCGGCCCGGATCCGCCGGTCGATGTAGAGCAGGCTAAGCACGCCCGCCAGGAACGGGCCGGTGAGGATGCTCGCGAGAACGCTGCCCACTGCGACCAAGGTGAGCCCGAGCGGGCTGATGGCCACCGTGCTCCCGCCGTGCAGTGCCGACTGGAACACCGACACGAAGGCCACCGCGCCGAACACGGCTCCGACCAGCGAGCTCAGGACGCCGGCGAGCAGCCATGACAACGACCTGACCAGCCAGACCCGGCCCCAGTCGGGTACGGCGAGCCGCCACGACCGGCGCAGGGCTCCACCGATGCCGGCCCGCTCCAGGACGAGCGCGGGCACGGCGAGCGACCAGGCCCCCCAGAGCAGCACACCGGGCACGAGCAGCAGGAGAACGCCGAGGATCGGGGCAGTACCCAGCAGGGTCAGGCCGACCGACGGCACGACCGCAACAAGTGCGCTGACGACCAGCAGCGGAAAGGTCAGCGGCCGGATCCGTCGCCAGACCGCCTGGGCGCCGATGCGGCGACCGAGGACAGCCTCGCTGACGATGACGGCGACGAACCCGGTGAGCACCAGGTCGGCGAACGACGAGAGCAGGACGGCCAGGACTGCCGGTCCGGAGGTGAGGGAGCTCAGTGCGGCGAACGGTGAGCCGCGCGTCGGCAGCCGGGTACTCAGGCGTCCGCTGAGGGCACTGAGCGCGAGCGAGCTGCCCTGGCCGAGGACCGCGAACAGCGTCGCATAGCCGAGCGTGACGCGGGGATAGCGGCGGATGGTGGTGACCGCGCCGTCGAGCAGCTCGCCCAGACCGAGGGGGCGCAGGGGTACGACGCCCGGCTGCAGAGCGGGCGCAGGCTGGCCGAAGGGCGGCGCGGTCGTCGGCCAGCCGAGGCCGCCGCCCGAGCTACCGCCTGAGCCGGCGACGTCCGGTCGGCTCCCGGTGTGCGGCTCGGGTCCGCCGGGCGGGGGGGCCGATCCGACCGCGTCAGAGCCGGGTGCGGCCCAGCCCGGGTCCTGGCTCATGGACCTCCCCGTCGGTGGCGGCCGAGCGGCCCGCTCGGCGCCATCGTGGCACGCCTCCCGCGCTGCGCGGAGCGCGGTGGGACCATCACTGTCATGACGGACAGCTTCGGCTCGAGGCGGCGGCCATGAGGCCCAAGGTGCTCGTCGTGGACGACGACGCCGCGCTGGCCGAGATGCTCGGCATCGTCCTGCGCAGCGAGGGTTTCGACACTGCCGCGGTCGGCGACGGCGACGCCGCGCTTGCCGCCTTCCGCGAGGCGCGCCCGGACCTCGTCCTGCTCGACCTGATGCTGCCGGGCACCAACGGGCTCGACGTCTGCCGGGCGATCCGGGCCGAGTCCGGCGTACCGATCGTCATGCTGACGGCCAAGACCGACACGATCGACGTCGTGCTCGGGCTGGAGTCCGGTGCCGACGACTACGTACTGAAGCCGTTCAAGCCCAAGGAGCTGGTCGCCCGGGTGCGGGCCAGGCTCCGCCGCAACGACGGCGAGCCCGGCGAGACGCTGTCGGTCGGTGACGTGCACATCGACGTCTCGGCACACACGGTCGTCCGCGACGGCAGGGCGCTGGCCCTCACGCCGCTGGAGTTCGACCTGCTGGTCGCTCTGGGACGCAAGCCTCGTCAGGTCTTCACCCGCGAGGTGCTGCTCGAGCAGGTGTGGGGCTACCGGCACGCGGCCGACACCCGGCTGGTCAACGTCCACGTTCAGCGGCTGCGGTCGAAGGTCGAGCGGGACCCCGAGCACCCGGAGGTCGTGCTGACGGTGCGCGGCGTCGGCTACAAAGCGGGGCCGCCATGAGCCGGGGCGGCCCCGTGAGTGCGGCCGGCCGGGCCGCCGGCGTGGGCCGGGCTGCGGCGAGCGC
>JALYXH010000110.1 GCA_030947185.1 Actinomycetota bacterium
CCGGCGCGGTGCCAGTCCCAGGACGGGATGCGCGCCCAGCCGTCGGGTGTCGGCACCACCCGCATACCGGCCGGTGCGGGCCCAGGGGCCGGCTCGCCGTAGGACCGCAGCAGGTCACGCCAGGCCCGCCGCGCCTCGCCGCCGGTGACCTTCTGCTCCAGCACAGCAGGCACCAGGGCCTCGAAGACCAGACCGGTGCGCGGGACGCGCAGCCTCAGGTGCCGCCGGTGTGCCTCGTGCAGGACGGGATGGGCGGGGGCGAACCCGTCGCACTGATGCCGACCGCCGAGCAGGTCGGGTACGCCGGCCAGCAGCCACTCCGCGCCGGCGCCCCACGTCGCAGCCTCGACCCCGGCCCGCGTCTGGCGGAGGCACAGCGTCGCCGGGCCGGCCGGCGTACGAGCGGTCCGCCACAGGGATCCGTCGGCGCTCACCTGGTACGTCGGGTCGCCGCGACCGCGCCGCAGGGCGCTCAGCGTCAGCGCGACGTCCACCGCGGCGGCCGGGCACCAGGTCGACCGGAGCGGCGCCACCGTCCGGGTTCCGACGTCCACCCGCCCAGTCTGCCGCGTCGAGCCGACGGTCCGCGCGGGCAGCCACCTAGACTTGGATCGACCGGACAGCCCAGCGGCTGCACCCATGCCTGATGACGGAGACGACGCGGACGTGCCGAGCACCAAGACGAGCGGACCGCGCGGCCGCAAGCAGGCCAAGTCCACCCGCCGCGACAGCCGGGCGCGGGTCGAGGCGCTCAAGCGCCAGCAGCGCAGGGCCGAGCGCCGGCGCACGCTGCTGTTCGTGGGCGGGTTCTCGCTGGTCGGACTCGTGATCCTCGGGCTGGCGATCGTGCCGCCGGCGCTGAAGTCGATCAACTCGCCGACGCACAAGTCGCTGGCATCTTTCGGGGTGCCGGTGGCCGGCGCCGGCTGCGCGCCGGCGGAGAGTCCCGAGGCGGGCCCGGCGGCCCAGCACGTCGGTCCGGGCACGGACAAGCCCGCCGTGACCAAGGTCGACTACAACAGCGTGCCGCCCGTCGGCGGAGAGCACTACGCCCAGCCGCTTCCGCGCACGCAGCACTTCTACGCCCGGGGGGACGCAGCCGCCAAGGTCGAACAGCTGGTGCACAACGAGGAGCACGGCTACACCGTCCTCTGGTACGACAAGGGCGCCTCGCGCACCGACATCACCGCCCTGAAGGACATCGCGACCAAGCAGGACAAGCTGAAGTTCATCGTCGCCCCCTGGGACGAGGCCCACGGCGCGTTCCCGGACGGCAAGCACGTCGCGGTGACCACGTGGGGTCACAAGCAGGTCTGCGCCAGCGCCTCCGGCGCACTCGTCGCGGACTTCATGAAGGCCTTCCCAGGCTCCAAGGCCCCGGAGCCCAACGGCATCTAGCGGTCGCTGGAGAACCGGACAGCACCGTCAGCGAGCCGCACGCCGGGCCAGACCCGGGCTCCCGCCCGGAGCTCGTTGCCGGCTCCCACGACCGCACCGTCGCCGACGACGGCGTCCTCCAGCACGGTGCCCGGCCCGATCCGCGCGCCGGCCCCCACCACCGATCGCACCACCCGTACGCCGCCGGCGAGCACCGCGCCGTCGAAGACGACGGCCGCGTCGAGCTGTGCGCCGGCTCCCACAGCGGCCCCCGCCCCCACGACTGAACCGCCGGTCAGCGTGGCGGTGGGGTCGACCTGCCCGGTCGCCAGCACGAGGGACTCACCCACCGGGCCCGGCAGCACCGAGCTAGGCGCGTGTCCCAGCACGAGGTCGGCGGAGCCGCGAACGAAGGCGGCAGGGGTCCCGAGGTCGAGCCAGTACGACGCGTCGACGTACCCCCGCACCAGCGCACCCGAGGCGAGCAGCCCGGGGAACGTCTCCCGCTCCACCGAGACCGGCCGGCCGGCCGGGATGGCCGCAAGCACGGCTGGGTCGAACACGTAGCACCCCGCGTTGACCCGGTTGGTGACGATCTCCGCTGCCGTGGTGGGCTTCTCCAGAAACGCCGTCACCCGGCCGTCGTCGTCCAGAGGGACCAGCCCGAACGGCCGCGGGTCGGCCACCTCCGTGAGGTGCAGGGTGACGTCCGCGTCCGTGTCGCGGTGGGCGGCGACGAGGGACCGCAGGTCGACCCCGGACAGCACGTCGCCGTTGAAGACGAGGACGTCGTCGCCACGGAGGGCGCCGGCGACGTTGCGGATGCCGCCACCGGTGCCCAGCGGCTCGACCTCGGTGACGTAGTCGATCTCGAGGCCCAGCGCCGACCCGGTGCCGAAGTAGCTCTCGAAGACCTCCGCGCGGTAGGAGGTGGACAGCACCACGTGGTCGACGCCCGCGTCGCGGGCCCGGCTGAGCAGGTGGGCCAGGAACGGCACACCGGCCGTCGGCAGCATCGGCTTGGGCGTGGTGATAGTCAGGGGACGCAGGCGGGTGCCCTGCCCACCGACCAGGACGATGGCGTCCACGGCTCAGCCCGCAGTCGGCGGACGGTCACCGCGGGACGTCTCGCCCAGCAGGGTGGCCAACCGGGTGGGAGCCGGCCCGTCGGCCACCCGGCGCAGCCGACGTGCCAGCAGGTAGCGGACGGCCAGTCCGCCGGCGAGCAGCAGCCGGAGCGGCGCGTGCCGTGCGCCGGCGTACCGGCGCGAGAGGTAGCGATAGGCACTGCGGTGGTGCGCCGCGAGCATCCGCGGCGCGTCCCGCTTGGTCGCGTGCGCCCCGATGTGGGTGACGACCGCCGACGGGACGTGCACGTTCTGCCAGCCGGCGGCCACCAGCCGGGCGCACAGGTCGAGGTCCTCGAAGTACATGAAGTACGAGGGGTCGAAACCGCCGACGTTCTCGAACGCGCTCCGGCGCAGCAGCAGGCAGGAGCCGGACAGCCACCCGGTCGGGCCCTCGCGGGGCAGCCCCCGCTCCCGCCGGTAGGCCGCCGTCCACGGGTTGGCCGGCCACCACCACCCGCACAGGGCGTGCCCGATGCCACGGCCGAGCGACGGGAAGGCCCGCGCGGACGGGTAGAGCTCCCCTGCCGGAGTCCTGATCGCCGGACCGAAAGACCCGCCTGCCGGCCAGCGGGCAGTCGCCGTCAGCAGCGTGTCGAGCGAGCCGGGCGACCAGACGATGTCGGGGTTGGCGACCACGAGCCAGTCGGGCTGAGCGCCCGCGGCTCCGGCGTTCGCGGCCCGGCCGTAGCCGATGTTGCCCCCCGTCGGCAGCAGCCGGACGCCGGGCCGCTCCGCCGCCGCCCGCTCCGGGACGCCGTCGGTCGACCCGTTGTCGGCCAGCACCACCTCGACCGGGCTCCGGGTCGCGGTCGCGAGCGAGTCGAGGAAATCGGCGAGCGAGCCGCCGGGCGAGTAGGTGACGACGACCACCCGGACCGACGGCGGGCCGGCCGCCGCAGCGGTAGTCACCGGATGCGGGTGCGCGGCTGCTCCGGCCGTCACTGCTGGCGGGCGGCCCGGGCGTAGCTGGCCAGGTGCGCCTCGGCACTGGCCGCCCAGGTGAACTCCGCCGAGCGGCGGTGGCCCGCCTCGGACAGTGTCGCGCGGCGGGCGGAGTCGTCGAGCAGGGCGGACAGGTCCCGCCCGATGGAGTCCGCGTCGGGTTCAGTGTAGGCAACCGCGTCACCGCCGACCTCGGGCAGGGACAGCCTCGGCGTCGTCAGCACCGGCACCGCACAGGCCATCGCCTCCAGCACGGGCAGGCCGAACCCTTCGCCGTGGCTGGGATAGGCCACCACCAGGGCACCGCCGAGGAAGCCGGGCAGGTCGGTGAAGCGCAGGTAGCCGGGCCGCAGCACCCGTAGGTGCGAGGGAACCTCGGCGATCGCGGAGTCGACGGTGTCGTCCCACCCTGTCCCGCCGGCGAGCACCAGGGCAGGCGGGTCGTCACGCCAGTGCACGGCCTGCACCCAGCCCCGGATGAGGTTGGGCACGTTCTTGCGCGGCTCCAGCATGCCGAGGAAGGCGACGTACGGTGTCCCGTGCAGGCCAAGCCGCGCCTGGACCCGCGCCTTCTCCGCCTCGCTCGGCGGGTGGAACGTCGTGGTGTCCACGCCGTGGTAGGCGACGTCGAGCAGGGTCGGGTCGGCGTCCAGGACGCGGATGACCTCGTCCCGCGTCGCCTTCGACGGCACGATGCAGCGGGCGGCCCGGCGCAGCGCCGTGCGGGTCGCCGAGCGGAAGAACGTCCCCTTCACTGAGGTGTGCAGCTCGGGCTCGGTGAAGAACGTCGCGTCGTGGATGGTCACGACGACGGGGCGGCCGGCGCGCAGCGGCATGGTGTAGTGCGGTGAGTGCACGACGTCGGCCTCGACCTGCTGCGCCACCAGCGGCAGGCCGGTCTGCTCCCAGGCCAGCCGGGCCGGCCGGTGGGCGATCGCGGCGGGACCGGCGACGATGCGGGCCGACGGGGCGAGCCGGCCGTACCGCTCGGCGTCGGCCCGCTGGCAGACCAGCGCCACGCCGGCGTCGAGGACGTCGAGTGCTGAGATCAGCCCGTCGACGTAGCGACCAACGCCACCGCGGTCGGCGGGTACGGCTGTTGCGTCGACGAGCACGCGGGGGGCCACGCGCGGGCTCCTTCCCACCGGTCGAACCGAGCCATGCTGTGTCTTGTTCGTTGCCCAACCCTACGCCGGATGCCTCCCGCCCAGACGGCGGCGCGCGCGTCAGCCGGCGAGGTCGGCGTACGCCGTCCACAAGGCGGCCGCGGCAGCGTCCCAGGAGTACGCGGTGGACCGGATCAGGCCGGCGGCGGCCAGCTGCGCGCGCAGGCCGCCGTCCTCGGCGAGGGCGCGCATGGCGGCGGCGGTGGCAGCGACATCCCCGCGCGGCACCACGAGGGTGGCACCGCCGCCCACCTCGACCAGCGCCGGCGCGTCTGAGGTGAGCGCCGGCAGTCCGGCGGCCATCGCCTCGAGCACGGGCAGCCCGAAACCCTCGGCTCGCGACGGGGCGAGGAGCGCCAGCGCCCGGTCGAGCAGGACGGCGAGGTCGACGTCGGAGCGCCGGCCAAGCAGCCGGACCCGTCCGGGCGCCAGCCCGAGCCGGGCCGCCTCCGCCACCGGGTCGAGGCCACCCCAGCCGGGCTGCCCGGCAACCAGCAGCGGCACGTCGGGAGCGGCCGGGTCGGCCAGGGCCGCCATCACGACGTCGAGCCCCTTGCGCGGCTCGAGCGTGGCAAGAGTGAGGAAGTACCGCTCGGGCAGGCCCATCGCCGCCGCCCGGGCCGCCGCGTCGGCCGGGAGCCGCAGGGCGTCGGAGACCCCCTCGCCGACCACCAGGACCCGGTCACCCAGAGGGAGCACGCGGGCCAGCTCGTCGGCCACTGCAGCGGTCGGTACGACGACGAGGTCGGCCGTGCGCGCCACCAGACCCGCCATCCGGCGGTGCCAGACGACGCCACGGGCGGTCAGGGTCTCCGGGTGCGACCACGGCACCGCGTCGTGGATGCTCACCACGAGCGGGCGGCCGGCCGGTGGCGGGGCCAGCAGCGTGGGCGCGTGCACTAGGTCTGCCGCGTGGGGCACCGGACCGCGCCGGCGCTCCCAGGCCGCGACCAGCGGCCGGCGCGGCAGCGGCAGCCGACGCGGCCCCGCGACGCCTTTCACCCGGGCGGCCCGAGTGTCCAGGTGCCAGCTGGTCCAGCCGGCGACCGACGCACCGTCCGGCGCCGAGCGCGCCAGAGCAGCCGCCAGCTCGGCGGAGTAGCGCCCCGTACCACCGGGAACCGGGGCGAGGCACTGCTCGAGGACCAGTGCAAGGCGCATGCGGCTTCTTACCAGCCGCGTGACAGGGTTGGCCGGTGAGAGTCGGCCTCGACGCCACCCCCCTGCTCGGCAGCCCGACCGGTGTCGGCCGGTACGTGGCCGGACTGGTCGGCGGTTTGGCGGCCCTTCCGGACCCGCCGGAGCTGACGCTCACCGCCTTCACCGTGCGGGGCGGCGCTGGTCTGCGGCCGGCCGCAGTGACTGCCGGTGCCGGGGCGGCCCGGATCCTCACCCGGCGGCTGCCCGCCCGGGCGCTGCTCGAGCTCTGGGCCCGCGGGCCGGTGCCGCCGGTCGAGTGGCTCACCGGCCGCCTGGATGTGTTCCACGGCACCAACTTCGTGCTGCCGCCACGACGAGGTGCCGCCGGCGTGGTCACCGTCCACGACCTGGCCTACGACCGGTTCCCCGACCTGGTCAGTGCCGCGAGCCGCCGCTACCGCGAGCTGGTGCCCCGCGCGCTGCGGACGGCGCGGATCGTCCTGACCCCGTCCCAGTCGGTCGCCGACGAGCTGGTCGATCGCTACCGGGTGGACCGTCAACGGGTCGTCGTCACCGGGCTCGGGGTGGACCGCGGCTGGTTCGAGGCGAAGCCACCCGGCCCCGCCTGGCTGGCCGCGCACGGGCTGCCGGCCGAGTACCTGGTGTTCGTCGGCAGCCGGGAGCCGCGCAAGAACCTGCCTGTGCTGCTGGCCGCGTTCGCCGCCATGCGGCGATCCGACGCCTCGGTGCCGCCGCTGGTGCTCGCCGGGCCGGCCGGCTGGGGCGACCCGCTGGCGCCGGCCGACGGCGTCGCCAGTGCCGGCTACCTCGACGAGGACGACCTCCGGCAGGTCGTCGCCGGTGCCCGCTGCCTCGTCTATCCGTCGCGCTATGAAGGGTTCGGCCTGCCGCCCCTGGAGGCGCTGGCCTGCGGGACGGCGGTGGTGGCCAGCGACCTGCCCTCCGTCCGAGAGGCCACCGGTGGGCACGCCCGGCTGGTCCCGGCCGGGGACGTCGACGCGCTCGTCGAGGCGATGCTGACCGCCCTGGGCGACGACGCCTTCGACCCGGCGCCGGGACGGGCCTGGGCGGCGGAATGGACGTGGGCCCGCTGCGCAGAGACGACCAGAGCGGCCTACCGGCAGGCCCTGGCCGGCTGATCGCGACCGGCCCGGCCGCGACGGGCTGTGATTGGCTCCCATGCGTGTTCGCGACGCAGGCCGGCAGCGCCGCCGCGACGGTGGTCGTGGTCACCTACAACGGGGCTCGCTGGCTGCCGCGGTGCCTCGACTCGCTGGCCGCGCAGCAGCGCCCGGAGCAGCCGGTGGCCTGCTGGGTCGTCGACAACGCCTCCTCCGACGGCACCGCCGCCCTGCTGGCCGCCCGGACCGACGGGGTCCGGACGCTCCGGAGCGCGCGCAACCTCGGCTTCGCCGGCGGCAACAACCTGGCCCTGCGTCAGGTCACCTCGCCGTACGCCGTGCTGCTCAACGACGATGCCGTGCCCGAGCCCGGCTGGCTGGCCGCCCTGCTGGCGGAGTTCTCCGACGAGAAGGTCGGCGCCGTCGCCGCCAAGCTGGTGCTGATGCCCCGGTTCGTCAGCGTGCCGCTGCGGGTCACGGGCCGGTGGCTGGCGCTGGACCGGGTCGTCGTCGACGGGGTCGACGTCACCGGCGGCGTTGCGTGGGACCCCCTGCTGGTCGCCGGGCCGGCGCTGTCGTCCGGACGCTGGTGCCGCCCGCAGCTCGAGCTCCTCGTACCGACCGCAGCGCTCGGCAGCACCCTGGCGAGCGAGGTCGAGGTGCGGGTGACCGCGCGCACGGAGGAGCCGGGCGAGCTGACCGCCGCCGGCGTCCGGGCGCCGGTCGACACCGACTGGCGGGAGGTGGTGGTGCGGCTGCCCGCCGGCACCGCCCTGCACGACGTGGTGAACAGCGCCGGCACGGTGCTGACCCGGGACGGCTACGCCGTGGACCGCGGCTACGGCGAGCCGGACGGTCCGGCGTACGCCGAGGCGGGCGAGGCGTTCGGCGGCTGCGGCGCCGCGCTGGCCCTGCGGATGTCCGCGGTACGCGACGCCGGGATGTTCGACGACGACTGGTTCCTCTACTACGAGGACGTCGACCTGTGCTGGCGGCTGCGCCGGCGCGGCTGGACCGTCCGCTACCAGCCGGCCGCCGTCGTCCGCCACGAGCACTCGGCGACGGTGGGTGTCCGCTCGGACCTGCATGTCTTCCACGACCACCGCAACCGGCTGCTGACGCTGACCAAGAACGCGTCACCCCAGCTGATGGCCCGGACGGTCGGCCGCTACCCGCTGACGACGCTCTCGGTCGCTCTGCGCGCGGTGGGGGCTGGACTGACCGGCGCGGGCTCCCTTCCGCTGCACCAGGCTGGGCTGCGGGTCCGGGTGCTGGCGTCTTACCTGCATCTGCTGCCGGTGGTCCTGCGCCGGCGGCGGGCGCTGGCCCGATCCGCTGTCGTGCCGGCCACCGAGCTGGAGACGCGGCGGTGGCGGGCGCCCGGGCCGCTGCCCGGGGGCGCGACCGACCGCGGGTCCGAGCCGCCGCGGGTCCTGGTGGTCTGCCCGACGTACAACGAGATCGACAACGTCGCCGGTCACGTCGAGTCGGTGCTCGGCCAGCCGGTGCGGGCCGACGTCCTGGTCGTGGACGATCTCTCGCCGGACGGGACGGGGCAGGCCGTCCGGGCCCTCGCCGCGGCATCCGCCGGCCGGGTCAGGCTCCTGGAGCGCTCCGGTCGACGCGGGCTGGGCCGGGCCTACGTCGCCGGCTTCCGGCAGGCGCTGGCAGAGGATCGGTACGACGTGATCGTGCAGATGGACGTCGACGGCTCCCATGACCCCGGCGCGCTCGCCGGTCTGGTCGCCGCCACCCAAGACGCGGACCTGGTGGTCGGCTCCCGCTACAGCCCGGGTGGCGGGGTGCGGGACTGGCCGCTGCGGCGGCGGGCGCTGTCGCGGTGGGGGAACCGCTACGCCCAGGCAGTTCTCGGTGTCCCGCAGCGCGACCTCACCAGCGGCTTCAAGGCGTGGCGGGTCCCGCTGCTCCACGCGCTGGATGTCCCGACCCTGCGAGCGGACGGCTACATGTTCCAGATCGAGACCACCTACCGGGCGCAGCGACTCGGTGCCCGGCTGGTGGAGACGCCGATCGTTTTCCGGGACCGTCAGCACGGGGTCTCGAAGATGCACGCGGGCATCGCCTGGGAGGCGGTCACCTCCGTCTGGCGCCTACGCCGATGGCGACCGGCCGGCGGCCGGGTCGAGCTCGGCTCAGGTGTCGCGCCCTAGCGCTGTGCGAAGCCGTAGCCGATCCAGGCGGAGTGCCGTGTTCTCGGCCTCCACGGCAGCCAGCCGCTCCGCGTAGGTCAGGACCAGGCGGGACTTGGCCCGGTCCTGCCCTGCCAGGGCGTCCTGCAGCGAGATGACCCTCAGCAGCAGCTCCAGCCGGTTGGCCTCCAGCCGGGCCAGCTGCGGGCTCCGGTCGTAGGGCGCCAGCAGCTCGGCCAGCGGGTCGGCCGCTGGAGACGACTTCGAGTAGATGACGCCCAGCCCGAAGACCGAGGGCACATGCGCGTAGGCGAGGTCGGCGGCACCGTCGAGGTAGTCCTCCACCGCGGTCAGGACGCCGTTGGCAGGGCCGCCCTCGTGCAGGGCGACCGCGTATGCGCCCTCGCCACGGAACCCCCCGAGGACCACTCCGGGGTCCCCGGGCACCACGCCCCGGTCGAAGGCATGCGGGTGCACGCCCTCGGGAGGGAGGAGGTCGGGTGCGTAGTACTGGTCGCGCCGGCCGCACGGCCACCCCACGTCGTGGAGCACGACGAGTGGGTGATCCCGGTCGGTGGCCAGCCGGGCTATCTCGCGCAGCTCGTGGAACACGGTCCAGTAGGTGTGGTCGCCGTCGAGCAGGTAGGCATCGGCCGGCTCCAGCAGGCTCAGCCCGGCTGGGCTGCGCTCGGTGACCAGCGAGAACGACTCGCTGGTCGCGGCCAGCTCGCGGATCTGGTCGGTCGGGAAGGGCTCGATGCTGGCCGAGTGGGCCCCAGCCGCCGCCGCCCAGGCGGCGAGCTCCATGGTGAACCCGCCGGACTCCGACCCGACCTCCACCACGCGGCTCGCCTTCACCGCCTCGAGGCAACCGAAGATCACCTCTCGGTGCTCGCTCAGCGAGTGCAGCAGCAGCGCAGGCACGGGGAGAGTCCTCCAGCGGGTTCGCCGGTCCTGGCCGGTTGGCAGGCTCCGCGCTGATGTTACGGTGCCGGTCAGCCCGATCGTGGAGGCCGCGGGCGCGAGGCCGACCGCGGCCGCCGGAGGCCGCCTGTCGGTGGCCGAGAAGGGGAGGTCCGGCCATCAGCGCTGGTCCGGCGAGCCAGGCCGACACCCGCCTACGGGAAGCCACCAGTTCCGACGGCCGACTGCAGGCCGCCGTTGCCGCCATCGAGGACGACGCGGTCAGCGTGCTGTCGATGGACGTCTTCGACACCCTCGTGTGGCGAAGGGTCCCCGAACCCGTCGCCGCCTTCGGCCTGGTCGGCGCGCGGCTGGCCGGGCGGGGGCTGCTGGCCGAGCACATCTCGGTGACCACCTTCAGCCAGGCGAGAGTGGCGTCCGAGGCGCGGGCGCGAGCGCTGCTCGCCGCATCCGGCGCCGGCTCCGAGGTCACCCTGACGTCCGTCTACGCCGACCTTCCGCTGCACCTGTGGCCGACCGGCACGTCGGTGGACGCTCTCGTCGCCGTGGAGCTCGAGGTGGAGAAGGAGCTGCTGCTCGCTGACCTCGACGTCGTGGATCTCGCCCGGATGGCCGTCGAGCGGCAGATGCGCGTCGTACTCGTCTCCGACACCTACTTCTCGGAGTCGCAGCTCCGCCAGCTCCTCGACATGGACGCGCTACGGGACCTGGAGATCGACCGGATCTTCGTGTCGTCGGAACACGGTGTCGGCAAGGCGGCTGGGCTGTTCGACCTGGTGCTCCAGGAGCTGGGAGTCAACCCGGCCGAGGTCGTCCATGTCGGCGACAACCAGGACAGCGACGTGACCGCGCCGCGCCGGCTGGGCATCCGGTCGGTGCTGTTCGAGCGCAGGCCGGCCGCCCTCGACAGCGTGCTCGGGCGGGAGGGTGCCTACATCCGCACCCCGGTCATCGCCGGCTACGGCGACTTCGGGCTGACCGCCCTACGCGCGAAGGCGGTCCAGCGCAGCGCGGCCGACGCCCTGCCGGAGGAGCTGCGCGGGTTCTGGCGCTACGGCGCCGGGGTCCTCGGCCCGGTGCTCACCGGCTTCGCCGAATGGGCCCAGCACCGTACCTCGCAGGCCGGCGTGAGCAAGATCTTCTGCCTCATGCGCGAGGGCGCCGTGCTCGCCGAGCTGATGAACGTCACGGGTGCCTACCTCAACACGGCTGTCGCGGCGGAGCCGGTCTGGCTGTCCCGGCAGGTGTGTGCGCGCGCCGGCATCCGCCAGGCCACGCAGGAAGAGCTGGCCACGCTGCTCGCGCGCCGGCAGCTGCCTACCGTCGGCGAGTTCGCCACCACACTCGGCGTGCGTGCGGAGGACCTCCCGCAGTTCGCCGGCAGGACGCAGAACCGGCTCAGCGACCCGGTGCTGGCGGCTGAGGTCCTGGACGCGCTGACCAGGAACCCCGACCGCAGGGCCGAGATCGTGGCCAGCTCGGCAGCCCTGCGCGAGCGCGTCGTGCGCTACGTCCGCAGTGTCCTGCCGCCCGACGAGTCCCTGATGGTGCTGGCCGACCTGGGCTGGGGCGGCTCCATCCAGTCGATGCTGCAGAAGATCCTGCGCGAGGAGGACACCGGCATCGAGACGCGCGGCCTGTACCTCGTGACCCATGCGGGTGCCCTGGACCGGGTCATGGAGGGGGTCGACCTGAGCGGCTTCCTCGTCTCCAACGGCGTGCCGGGGCCGGAGGCCGTGGCGGTGATGCGCAGCCCGGAGATCCTGGAGCAGGTCTGCATGCCCGACTTCGGCTCGCAGGTCGGACTCACCGCGGACCTGGAGCCGGTCCTGGCCGGGCCGGGAGCCGACGCGCTGCTCCTGCAGGGTGTCGAGCGCGACGTCGTACAGAAGGGTGTCTTCGCCTTTCAGCGGGAGTGGGCCCGCTACAGCACCTTCCAGCCGGGGCGGCTGGCGCCGCTGCACACGGGCGCCGAGTCGATCCTGCTCGGCATCCTGACCAGGTCGGTCGTGGCACCGACCGAGGAGGAGGCGCGGCTGTTCGGCACCTGGGTGCACGACGAGAACTACGGCTCCACCGGAACGGACCCGATCGTCGGCACGGACATCGTGCGCGCCGTTCGTCACCTCGACCCCGCCGGCTTCGCCTCGGTTCCGATGGGCGAGCTGTACTGGCCTTTCGGGCTCGCTGCGGTCCACGACGAACAGCTGGCCCGGGCGGCCGGGCTGGTGGCTGCCGGCCAGCTGTCCTGGGAGGCCGTGAGCAGCCGCCTGGAGACGGGCAACGTCGAGGTCTACGTCGACAACGGGTTCGGCTACGGCGAGCGCGGGAAGATCATCATCGAGCCGCGGCGCAACCGGTTCGGGCTGTCCTACATTCAAGCCACGGTCAGGTCAGCGGAGATCAGGAGCATCCGGATCGACCCGGCGACAGCGCCGTGCCTGCTCCGCGTCGACTGGGTATCAGTGCGCTGCTGGCCGCGCGGTGCTACCGATCCGGTCGAGATCCGGCTCGAGACCCCGGCCGAGCTGGCCCGGCTCGCGCTGACCAACTGCTCGTGGCTGCGCCCGCACGTGCTGCTCGTCGACGGCAATGACCCGCAGCTGGAGCTCGCCGTCGAGCGCGAGGTCGGGTCTGCCGTGTACGAGGTGCACGTACAGCTCGCCTATGCCGCGCTGCCGATCGAACCCGCGGTGCGGCGGCTCGACGTGGCCGGCCGCGCGATGGCGCGACGCGGCCTGCGGCCGGCAGCCCGGCTGCTGCGGGCGCTGGAACGGCGTACCGGGCTGCCGTTCGAAGGACTTGCCCGCAAGGTGCTCGCTCGACTGCGTGCCGCAGCCGGCTGATCTGCCCGTCAGGACGATGGTCAGAACGCCCGCCGGCGCCGTCGACCCCTGAGCTCGCGCGTCCGCCGGATGAGCCGGCCGCGGGCGCGCCGGCCGACCTCGCCCAGGCCGCCGGCGCGAAGATACCCACCCAACAGCCGCAGGTCAGCCGCCGCACTC
>JALYXH010000161.1 GCA_030947185.1 Actinomycetota bacterium
GACCGGGCGCGGGTGCCGGGGAGGCGGGCGGCCCGGGTGCCGCCGGCCACGGGCACGGGCACGACGAGGACGTCGTGGATGCCGAGATCGTCGACGAGCCGCACGCCAAGGGTGGGGCTGCATGAGCCCGTTCCCCTCGTCGGAGCCGGAGGGGGAGTTCGACCCGACCCGGGTGGTGATCCGGGACAAGCGGCGCATCGACCCCGAGTCGGGCGAGGTCCGCCCGTCGATGGGTACGCCGACGGGCGCCGGTCCGGGCGGCGACCCGGTGCCGTCTGCTGCCACACCGGCCGTTCCGGCGGCGTCCTCCGATCTTGCCGTCGTGCGGAGCGAGCTGGACGAGCGGACAGCCGACCTGCAGCGGCTGCAGGCTGAGTACGCCAACTACCGCAAGCGGGTCGACCGCGACCGGCTGGCCGTCGCGGAGCAGACCACCGGTGCCCTGCTGATGGCTCTGCTCCCGGTGCTCGACGACATCGGCCGGGCCCGCGCCCACGGCGAGCTCGAGGGTGGGTTCAGGTCGGTGGCCGAAGCGCTCGAGGCGACTGCGGGCCGGCTCGGGCTGGAAACCTACGGCGAGCCCGGTGAGCCGTTCGACCCGGCGGTGCACGAGGCGCTGATGCACACCTACTCGGGCGAGGTCAGCGAGCCCACCGCCGTCGAGGTGCTGCAGCCCGGCTACCGCCTCGGCAACCGGGTCCTGCGACCGGCCCGGGTCACTGTCGCCGAGCCGGAGCTGGTCGGCACCGATCCCGTAAGCGTCGTCGAGGGCCCGGCCGACTGACGATCCCGATGGCAGGGCCGCCGGCCACCCCCGGCCGACCGAGAGGAGGTACGCCGTGAGCGCCCGCGACTACGTCGAGAAGGACTACTACGCAGCTCTCGGCGTACCCAAGAACGCCAGTGCCGCCGAGATCAAGAAGGCCTACCGCAAGCTGGCCCGCACCACCCACCCCGACACCGCCGGCGACGACGGCACGGGGGCGAAGAAGGCCGAGCGGTTCAAGGAGGTCTCCGAGGCCTACGACGTGCTCTCCGACGCGACCAAGCGCAAGGAGTACGACGAGGCCCGCTCGCTCTTCGGCGCGGGGGGGTTCCGGGCCCCCGGCGCCGCCGGGCGCCGCAGCGGCGGGCCGAACGCCAATGTGCACTTCGACGTCAACGGCCTGGGCGACCTGTTCGGCGGCGCGGCCAACGCGGCGGGCGGCCTGGGGGACCTGTTCGGCGGCCTGTTCGGGGCGGGCGGTCGCTCGGCCGGCCGGGGACCAAAGCGGGGCGGCGACGTCGAGACGGCGGTCACGCTGAGCTTCGTCGACGCCGCCGAGGGGGTCACCGTCCCGCTTCGGCTGGCCAGCCCGCACGTGTGCGACACCTGCCACAGCTCGGGTGCGGCGCCGGGCACCAGCCCGCGGACCTGCCCCGTCTGCTCCGGTTCCGGCATGACCACCCGCAACCAGGGTGGGTTCGCCTTCTCCGAGCCGTGCCGGGAGTGCCGCGGCCGCGGCCAGCTGATCGACACCCCCTGCTCCACCTGCCAGGGCACCGGCACCACCGCCGCCGAGCGCACGATCACCGTCCGGATCCCGCCCGGCGTCGATGACAACCAGCGGATCCGGCTGGCCGGCAAGGGCTCGCCCGGTGAGCGCGGCGGGTCGCCGGGCGATCTCTACGTGGTCGTGCACGTCACGCCGCACCAGTACTTCGCCCGCCGGGGCGACGCCCTCACCCTGGCCGTTCCGGTCACCTTCCCGGAGGCAGCGCTCGGCACCACGCTCACCGTCCCGACCCTCGACGGACCGGTGACCCTGAAGGTCCCGGCCGGTACGACGAGTGGCCGCGTCCTGCGCGTGCGTGGCAAGGGCATCCCCCAGCGTGGCGGCGGCGGCCGGAGCGACCTGCTGGTGACGCTCGAGGTCGCCGTACCGACGAAGGTGACGGGCAAGGCGAAGGAGGCCCTGGAGGCCTACGCCGCTGCAGCCCCGGACGACCCGCGGGCGCACCTGACGGCATGGGCCACGGATGGAGCTGGTGGGCGATGACGGAGCCGGTTGCCGGTCCGCTCGGCGACGAGCGGCCGGTCTACGTGATCTCGGTGGCGGCCGAGCTGTCCGGGATGCACCCGCAGACGCTCCGGCAGTACGACCGGCTCGGGCTGGTCACGCCGGGCCGCTCGGCCGGGCGCGGGCGGCGCTACTCCGCCCGCGACGTCGAGCTGCTCCGCGAGGTGCAACGGCTCTCGCAGGACGAGGGCGTCAACCTGGCAGGGGTCAAGCGGATCATCGAGCTGGAGACCCAGGTCGAGGCGCTGCAGGCCCGGATCGAGGAGCTGGCGGCCGAGCTGAGTCTCGCCTGGGCCGAGGCCGACCGGCGCGAGGCGGCTGCGCACGCGTCCTACCGACGAGACCTGGTCCCGTTCGACCGCGGGGCGCTGATGGTCTGGCGGCCACCCGGCCGGTCGGGAGGCTGAGCCCGGCATGGACGCCTACAAGCTGACGACCAAGAGCCAGGAAGCGCTCTCAGCCGCGGTGCGCCGGGCCGCCGCCGACGGGCACCCGCACGTGGAGCCGGTCCACCTGTTGCTGGTGGTGCTCGACCAGCGCGACGGCAGCGCGGGTGCCCTGCTCGCGGCCGCGGGTGCCGACACGGCAGCGGTCAAGAGCCGGGCCGAGGCCGCGCTGGCCCGGCTCCCGCGGGCCAGCGGCAGCACCGTGCAGGCACCCGGGCTGGCCCGGCCCACCCTCGCCGTGCTCGTGGCCGCGTCCGAGCAGGCGAAGGCGCTCGGTGACGAGTACGTCGCCACCGAGCACCTGCTGGTCGGCCTGGCTCAGGCCGGCGGCGACGTCGCGACCTGGCTGCGCGAGGCCGGTGCGACAACGGACGCTCTGCTCGCCGCCTTCACCCGGGTGCGCGGGAGCCGGCGGGTCACCACCGAGGACCCCGAGTCGACCTACCAGGCGCTGGAGAAGTACGGCGTCGACCTGACCGAGTCGGCGCGGCTGGGCCGGCTCGACCCCGTCATCGGCCGGGACACCGAGATCCGCCGGGTGGTGCAGGTGCTGTCCCGGCGTACGAAGAACAACCCGGTCCTGATCGGGGAGCCGGGAGTCGGCAAGACCGCTGTGGTGGAGGGGCTGGCGCAGCGGATCGTCGCCGGCGACGTGCCGGAGTCGCTGCGTGGCAAGCGGCTGGTCTCCCTCGACCTCGGCGCGATGGTGGCCGGGGCGAAGTACCGCGGGGAGTTCGAGGAGCGGCTCAAGGCCGTGCTCGGTGAGATCCGCGACGCCGCCGGCGAGGTGATCACCTTCATCGACGAGCTGCACACCGTGGTCGGGGCGGGCGCCGCCGAGGGGGCGATGGACGCCGGCAACATGCTCAAGCCGATGCTGGCCCGCGGCGAGCTGCGCCTGGTCGGGGCGACCACGCTCGACGAGTACCGCCAGCGGATCGAGAAGGACCCGGCACTGGAGCGCCGCTTCCAGCCCGTGCTGGTCGGCGAGCCGAGCCGTGAGGACACGATCGGCATCCTGCGCGGGCTCACCGAGCGCTACGAGGCCCATCACGGCGTACGGATCAGCGACGCCGCGCTGGTGGCCGCCGCGACGCTGTCCGACCGCTACATCACCGCGCGCTTCCTGCCCGACAAGGCGATCGACCTGGTCGACGAGGCGGCCTCGCGGCTGCGGATGGAGATCGACTCACGGCCGGTCGAGATCGACGAGCTGCAGCGAGCGGTCGACCGGCTGCGGATGGAAGAGCTCGCGCTCGGCAAGGAGGACGACGCGGCGTCGCGGGAGCGGCTGGATCGGCTGCGCGCCGACCTGGCCGACCGTCAGGAGCAGCTGGACGCCCTCAACGCGCGCTGGGAGCGGGAGAAGGGCGGCCTCAACCATGTCGGCGAGCTGAAGAAGGAGCTCGACGAGCTGCGGGTCACAGCCGAGCGGGCCCAGCGGGAAGGCGACCTGTCGACGGCGTCCGAGCTGCTCTATGGACGGATCCCGCTGCTGGAGAAGGAGCTCGCCGTCGCGGCTGACGTCGCGGGGGCCCGTTCCGAGGACGTGATGGTCAAGGAGGAGGTCGGCGCCGACGACGTCGCCGAGGTGGTGGCCGCATGGACCGGCATCCCGGCCGGCCGGCTGCTCGAGGGCGAGACCAGCAAGCTGCTCCGGATGGAGGCCGAGCTCGGCCGGCAGCTGGTGGGACAGGACCAGGCCGTCCAGGCCGTCTCCGACGCGGTCCGCCGGGCCAGGGCCGGCGTCTCCGACCCCGACCGCCCGACCGGCTCCTTCCTGTTCCTCGGCCCGACCGGCGTCGGCAAGACCGAGCTGGCGAAGGCCCTCGCGGCGTTCCTGTTCGACGACGAGCGCGCGATGGTCCGCATCGACATGAGCGAGTACGGCGAGAAGCACTCGGTCGCCCGACTGGTCGGCGCCCCACCCGGCTACGTCGGCTACGAGGAGGGCGGACAGCTCACCGAGGCGGTGCGCCGTCGGCCCTACACCGTGGTGCTGCTGGACGAGGTGGAGAAGGCGCACCCGGACGTCTTCGACGTCCTGCTGCAGGTGCTCGACGACGGCCGGCTGACCGATGGCCACGGCCGCACCGTCGACTTCCGCAACGCGATCCTGGTGCTGACCTCGAACCTCGGGTCGGCCTACGTCAACGACCCTTCGCTGCCGGCCGAGCGCAAGCGCGACGCGGTCATGGCCGTGGTGCGCGAGTCGTTCAAGCCCGAGTTCCTCAACCGGCTCGACGACGTCATCGTCTTCGACGCCCTCGGCCCGGACGACCTGGCCCGGATCGTCGACCTGCTCGTCGCGCAGCTCGCGAGCCGGCTCGCTGTTCGCCGGCTGACCCTGACTGTCGACGGAGCGGCCCGGGAGTGGCTGACCCGGCACGGCTACGACCCGGTCTACGGCGCGCGCCCGCTACGCCGGCTGCTGCAGTCCGCGATCGGCGACTCGCTGGCGAAGGCGCTGTTGTCCGGCGAGATCCGAGACGGTGACGAAGCCCTCGTTGCGGTCCGACCGGACGGTGCGGGTCTGACCGTCCGGGCGGCGGCGGAGGCCCGGGCGTCCTGATTCGGTGCCTCGGTGCCCCGTGCGCCCCAGCCGTCACGAGTCGCCAACGCGGTCGCCGAATAGTGGTAAGACCCACTCCTGCAACGGATTCAGCTGACGGGACGGCGCGTGCAACGAACACGTTCGATGAGGTGCTCCGGCCGGCTGGGCCGGCGAGCGCTGACGGTGATGGTGCTGACGCTTGCACCGCTGGGCGCCGGTGTCAGCGCCTCCGCGGCGGCATTGGCGGCACCCGGCGGGTCAGCGCCGCGGGCAGCTGCCGTTGCTGCCCCTGCTCTGACACTGGTCAAGTCCGCCATCCCGGCACCCGGGACTCCCGTCGCGGCCGGCCAGGAGATCGCCTACACCCTGACCTACGCCAACACCGGTAACGCTGACGCGATGAACGCAGAGATCGTCGATGTGATCCCGGCGGGAACGACGTACGAGACGGACTCCGGCAGCTGCTCGGGGCCCTGCCTGGGGTCGTACGACGCCAACGACCGCACCCTGCGCGTGCGCCTGACCGTGCGAGCCGGCAAGAGCGGAACCGTGTCATTCAGGGTCCGGGTAGGGACGGGCGCCGGGGTCGGCAGCGGCGTCCGCAACTCGGCAACGATCACCACGGGCGAGCGGACCACCACGTCGAACGTCGTCGTACATCCCGTCCTGGTGCCCGCCGCCGGGCTGACCCTGACCAAGACGGCAGCGGTCAACGGCGGTTCCGGGGCTGCGAGCGCGGGGCCCGGTGACACGCTCACCTACACCTTGGTCGCCGGAGCCACCGGAAGGGCCCAGACCGGCGTGCGGGTGAGCGACGTGGTGCCCGCGAAGACCGCCTTCCGAGCCGCGTCCTGCGGCACCGGGTGCACCGCGACGTACGACCCGGCGACCCGGACGGTGAGCTGGGCAGTCGGCGCGCTGGCAGCCGGCTCGTCGGTGACAGTCCGCTTCACCGCGACAGTGGTGCCGGCGCCTGGCGGCGGCACTGTCGACAACACCGGGATGGTGCGCTCGGACCAGGCCGGCCCGGTCACGTCCAACACCGTGCGTACGTCGGTGCTGGCGGTGCTCGCCGAACGCATCAGCCGGCCGGCCACACCGGTCGTGGTCGCCGGCAGTCCGACCTTGCCGTTGACCGGTCCGGGTGCCCCGGTCGCCGGGTTGCTCGGGCTCGCCGTCGCACTTCTGGGCCTGGGCACGCTTCTGCTGGGATGCGGTCGGCACCTGGAGCGGTCAGGTCGAGGTCGGCGTCGGCGCGATCTTTCCCGTTGGAGTGTTGGTCTTCGGCACGCTGATGGTGGGTGTGGTCGCGCCGGGCTTGGGGACGCGTCCGCTCGGCAGGGCGTTCGGGCTGCTGGTCGGCGTCGGCCCGCCCGACGCCTGCGGCTCGGCCCCGCCGTTCGTCGCCCTGGAGCCGGCTGTCGAGACCGGGCCGCCCGGCGCAGCGGGCGAGTGCGGCGCGTGCGGCTTGACCCCCGGCCCCCGGTCGTGCGCCGTCGCCGCTCCCTGGTCGTCCGGGCGGATCACACGGTCCGCCGCCGCCGAGGTCACGTCAGTCAGTGACAGGGCAGGGGAGGGAGTAGCGGAGAGCACGGCTTGCTGGTCGGCCGGTGCCACATGGCTGCTGCCGCCGGCTCCGGACGCTGGGGAGGACGCAGCCGGCGTTGCGGCCCCGATGGCGCCGCTGACGACGAGTGCGCCGACTCCGGCCGCTGTCCCGGCAGCCTGGGTCGCGCCGTTCAGAGACACGGTGGACGCCGCTCGCACGAGTGGCACCTGGACGAGCCAGGACAACGGCCCCATGGCCAGCCGCAGTCGAGGTGTCGAGACGTTGAGCAGCGCTCGGACGACGGCCGGATCGAACTGGCGCCCGCTGCAGTCGACGAGCTCGCGCAGGGCTGCCGCCCGCGACATCGGTCGCTTGTAGGACCGCGCGGCGGTCATGACCTCGAACGAGTCGGCCACAGCCACGATGCGCGCGCCCAGGCAGATCGACTCCCCGCTGATGCCGCGCGGATAGCCCAAGCCGTCGTAGCGCTCGTGATGCTGGGCGATCAAGGCCCCCCACTCGCCGAGCCATGGCAGCAGTGGCCAGGCCAGGCGCGCGCCCTCATCGGGGTGCCGCTTGAGCAGCTCCCACTCGTGCTTGTCCGGCTTGCCGGCCTTGTTGAGTACCGGTGGGGGGACCGTTAGCTTGCCGATGTCATGCAGGAGTGCTGCCCAGCGGAGCCGGTCTCGTGCCGGCTGGGGCAGCCTGAGCTCGTCCGCGATCAGGTCGGTGAACACCCGCACCCGCTCGGCGTGGCCGCGCGTCTTGCGATCGTGCCCGCTGAGCGAGCCGACCAGCGCAAGGATCGTCTGTGCGGCCTCTGCCGGCGTGCTGTTGCGGGCGTCATGTGCCCGCGCGAGCGCCTGCGCGAGGTGACGCGTGTCGCCCGCGTCGCGTGCGACAGCGAACCGGGACGGGGCCCGGCCGGGGAAGAGCACCGACATCTCCAGGAGTGCTGCCAACGGCAGCAGCCGGCGCAGAACGTGGTCGACCAGGTACATCACGACTGTGGACACAGCAAAGATGGCCAGCCACCACAGCAGGCGTCCACCGGTCGCGTGGGCGTCTGGCAGCAGCCGGCTGATGAGCAGCGAGGCACCGACGCCACACAGCAGCGGTGCGACGACGACGAGGACGCGCAGTGCGCGGGCAACGGTGGGACGACCGCGCCAACGCTCGGGCTCGCCGGCCTTCTCCGCTTCCATGCACCTGCTCCCGCTCCAGCTGTCGCACCCGCCCGAGCTCTAGGTATCGGCACCGTCGGCACCCGGTGGAGGGACCGTTCGGCACTAGGTCGGCTGCGCCGGATGGCGCTTGCCGGACGGCAGTGCGGACGGTTCGGTCTGCTGAGCCGAAGGTGACGTCAAGCTGCCGCGCTGTGGCAGGGGTGCCGGACGGTCGCCCGCCGGCAGCTAGAACTGGAGGCGGGAAGGTCCGGCCTGCGTGCGGGTGGTCAAGACCATCGCGTTGCCGGCCCTATCCACCGGACCTGCGACGGGGCTCCACATCATCGGCGCGGCCATCCCACCAGCGAGGGTCGAGCCGGACGGCGTCCCCAGGGTGACTGTCACGGTCGAACCGCTCATGACCATGCTGGAGCCGGTGAAGTTCAGCGTCCCCGACACATAGCCCGTGCCGCCGAGGTCGATCGTCCCGAGCGGAAGTACCGCCGTGTCCGCTGAGTTGTAGATGTAGGCCAGCGAGTTCCCGTTGCACTGGCCCTGGCAGGCGTTCCCGTCCTGGAGCTTGACCACGACTGGTGTGGATGCGCCGGTCCAACCCGACAGAATCGACGCCGGCCTCATCGGCTCGCTGAACGAGAAGGTCAGGGTGTCGCCCGTCTCGGGCGTCCCGGCGACGCCGCCTGGCTTGTTTCCCGACTGGACGTCGGCTGCTGTGGGAGCGGTGGTGTCGTAGGTGAACATGGAGACGACAGTGGAGGTGTTGCCGGCGAAGTCGGTCACGTGCAGTCGCACCGTGTAGAGGGTGCCGTCGGTCAGTACAAGCCCGGGCAGACCATAGTTCCAGGCCGTCGTCCCGCTCGTCGTGAGCCGCACCTCGGCGCCGCTCGTGAAGCCGGACCCGTCGTAGTAGTTGACGGAGCCGCTCTGGACGCTCACGGTTACCGAGCTGACCCCGCTGCCCGCGTCGCTGGCGGTGCCGCAGATCTGGTTGCTTCCGGCCGCACAGCCACCCCCGCTGTAGCCAGCGGCGTTGTAGCTCGACCCGCTGGCCGGGAACGTGATGGCTCCGGTCGGGCCGGTCGCGTCCAACGCCCAGAAGTACTGAGTGCTGGCCGAGGTGTTGCCCGCAGGGTCGGTCGCGGTGACCGAGAAGGCGTGAAAGCCGTCACTCAGCCCGGCGTAGCTCCTCGGGCTGGTGCAGCCGCCTGCCGCGCCGTCGATGGTGCAGGTGAACGTGGCCGTGGCGTCGGCGTCAGTGAAGGAGAATGACGGCGCCGCTGTCGTACTGAGGAGTGCCGGCTTGGCGGTGATCGTAGGCGACGCGGGGGCGACCGTGTCGTTGGTGAAGGTCGACGTGACGGTGGCGGAGGTGTTGCCCGCGGCGTCCGTGACGTGCAGCCGGACGGTGTAGGTGACCCCGTTGCTCATTGCCGCGCTGGCCAGCCCGTAGGTCCAGGCGGAGGTGCCGGTCGGGGTCAGCAGCACCTCGCCGGCACTGCCGAAGCTGGCACCGTTCCAGTAGTTCCCCGACCCGGACTGCACCGAGACCCGGACCGCGGACACTCCGGAGGCGGCGTCCGCGGCGGTGCCACAGAGGTCACCCAGCCCGGCGGTGGAGCAGCCGGCGTTGTAGGAGGTGACGTTGTAGGACGACCCGTTCGTCGGGAAGGTGATCGCACCGGTCGGCAACACGGTGTCCACTGTCCATGTGTAGGCAGCTGCCGCGCTGACGGTGCCCACGGAGTTCGTCGCTGTGACCGAGAAGGTATGCGAGCCGTCCGTCAGCCCCGGATAGGTCGTCGGGCTGGTGCAGGTGACGTAGGCGCCGCCGTCCAGCTTGCACAGGTAGGACGCCACCGCGCCGCTGTCCGTGAAGGAGAACGTCGCCGACGCCTGGATGCTCGGGTTCGTCGGGTTGCTCGTCAGCGCCGGGGCCGGCGGTGGGGTGTTGTCGACGGTCACCGACTGAGCAGCCAGCTCGCCACCGGAAGAGACGGCGTACACCCTGTGGACCGCACTGCTGATGCCGGCGGGCAGGGTCACCGTCGCGGCTGCGTTCGCCCCGGCGGGCATGGCAGCAGGCGTCGCCGAGCCGGCAACCGTCCCGGTTAGGAGCGCTCCTGTGCTGGCGTTGTCGAGCCGAAACTGAAGAGGCTGCCCGACGACGAAGTTGGCCACCGACCCGGTCAACATGACCGGTGTGGCCGTGGTTGTCGGGGTCAGCACCAGCGTCGGCGACCCGACGACGGCGTCGACCTTGGCGCTCTCGCCTCCACGCCAGTTCCCGGTGGCTGGGGTGACCGTGTACTTCCAGCTGCCGGCTGGGACCGCCGTTTCGGTGCAGGACGTTGCGATGACGGTGCCCAGGCAGCTGCCACCGGCCATCAGCTGCGCGGCGACGCCGCTCGAGTC
>JALYXH010000026.1 GCA_030947185.1 Actinomycetota bacterium
TCCGGGCACTATCTCGACAATCTCGTCGCGTTCGCACACCAGGAGCCGGGCGCCGGCGCGGCCAACTCGTGAACCGCCGCATTGCGTCCGCGCTGGTGGTGATCGGACTGGCCCTGGGCTTGAGCGCGGTCGCCGCGGTGGCTGTCGGTCGCACGCCGGCCCGACCGGACGCTGCGCAGCCTGCGCCGGCCGCCGGCCGGGCCGACCCGCTGGGCCGGGAGATCGCCGTGCTGCAGGACAGGCTCCGGCGCTCGCCGGAGGACTACCAGGCCTGGGCCTCGCTCGGACTGGACTACGTCCAGCAGGCGAAGCTCACCGTGGACCCGTCGTACTACCCGAAGGCAACGGAGGCGCTGGACCGCTCGCTCACGCTCAACGGCACCGAGAACTTCCAGGCCATGGCGGGCCAGTCGGCGCTGAAGTCCGGGGAGCACGACTTCACCGCCGCGCTCGGCTGGGCGCAGCGCGGGCTCACGATCAACCCCTACAACGCGACGCTGTACGGCGCCCTCAACGACGCCCAGACCCAGCTCGGGATGTACGACGAGGCGGCGCGGTCGGCGCAGCGGATGAACGAGCTCAAGCCGGGGACGCCGGCGTTCACGCGCAGCGAATACGTCTTCGAGCTGCACGGGGAGATCGCCGCAGCGACGACGGCGATGCGGCGGGCTCTCGACGACGCGACGAGCCCGGCCGACCGGGCATTCGCGCACTACTACCTCGGGGAGCTGGCCTTCAACGCCGGGGACCCGGCCGCCGCGCTGGCCGAGAACGAGGCAGGCCTCGCCATCGACCCGACCTACAGCGCCCTCCGCCAGGGCAAGGCCCGGGCGGAGGCGGCACTCGGGCGCACCGACGCGGCGGTGGCCGACTACCTGAAGGTCGTCAGCGAGGTGCCGCAGCCGCAGTACGTCGTGGAGGCCGGCGAGCTGCTGCAGTCCCTCGGCCGCGACAGGGAAGCCCAGCAGCAGTTCACCGTCTTCGGCACCGAGGTGGCGCTGTTCCAGGCCAACGGGGTGACCCTCGACACCGACCCGACGCTGTTCTACGCCGACCACGGCGACCCGGCGAAGGCTCTGGCGTTCGGCGAGGCCGGACTCCGGATCCGACCCTTCATCGAGATGGAGGACGCCTACGCCTGGGCGCTGCACGCGAACGGCCGCGACGCCGAGGCGCAGGCGCACATGGCCAAGGCGATGGCGCTGGGCACCCGCAACGCTCTGTTCTTCTTCCACCGCGGCATGATCGAGAAGTCGCTCGGGCAGCGCGCGGCAGCCAAGGCCAGCCTGGAACAGGCGCAGGCGATCAACCCCCATTTCAGCTTGTACCATGCGCCGATGCTGCGGCAGGCACTGACCGAGCTCGGAGGCGCGGCATGACCGGTGTGCAGTGGCTTCGCCGGGTCGGTGTGGCCGGCTTCATCGTGGTGGCAACCCTGCTCGGTTTGTCCAGTGCCGCCAGCGCACACCCGCTGGGAAATGCCACCGTGAACCACTACGACGGTCTGCACCTGTACGCCGACCACGTGACCGACCTCGCCGTCGAGGACGTGGCCGAGATCCCGACCCTGCAGCGCAAGTCTCTGGTCGACACCGACGGGGACGGGGTGGTGACAGCAGGCGAGCGGGCGGCGTACGCCGCGAAGCAGTGCGCGGCGATGGTCCCCTCGACCCGGCTGCAGGTGGACGGGCGAACCGCTCCCTGGTCGGTGCTGCACAGCGACTACGCGGAGCGTCCCGGGGTGATCTCGCTGACCGCGGGCCGGCTCGTGTGCGAGCTCACCGCGCCGGTCGATCTGACCAGGTCCGCAACCGTGTCGCTGGACGCCGGCTGGGACGGCGACGGCATCGGCTGGCACGAGATCACCGCCGTCGGGTCCGGTGTCTCCCTGCAGAACTCGCCCGTCCCGGCGGCCAGCATCAGCGACGCGCTGCTGCGCTACCCCAACGACCTGCTCTCCTCGCCGCTGAACCAGCGCAGCGCCGTCCTACGAGTCGTGCCGGGAGCGGCCACCTCGACCTACGCCGCCGCGCGCAGGATCCCGGTGGCCGGGGTGGCCGTCCGCGAGCTCAACAAGCTGTCGACGGCGTTCAACAACGTGGTCGGCAGCAAGCACCTGACCGTAGGGGTTGGACTGCTCGCGCTGCTGCTGTCCATGCTGCTCGGAGCGGGCCATGCCTTCCTGCCCGGACACGGCAAGACGATCATGGCGGCGTACCTCGTGGGCCGGCGCGGACGGTTGCGAGACGTCGTCACCGTGGGCGCAACGGTGACGATCACCCACACCGCCGGTGTCCTCGTCCTCGGCCTGCTCATCTCGCTGACCGCCGCCTTCGCCCCGACAGCTGCCGAACAGGGCCTCGGTGTCGTGTCCGGGCTCATCGTCGCCGGGGTCGGTGCGTTCCTGCTCCTGGCCGCGGTACGCCGGCGGCCCGCGGCGGCCCTCCGAGCCGCACCTGCGGGGGCAGTCGGGGCGGCGGAGTCCCGTCCGGCGCGGGTGCTCGTCGGAGCCGCGACCACCGCAGCCCCCGACGCCGGGTCCGGGTTCGGGCCCGCACCCGCTCCGGGCCACTCCCATGACCGCGGCGCTTCGCCTGATCACGACCACTCCCACGGTCACTCCCACGGGCAGGACCACCCCCACGGGCACGGTCACTCCCACGGGCAGGGCGAGGGCTCCGGCACCGCGCGGTTCGGCCGCGGTGGCCTGGTCGGGCTCGGGGTGGCGGGCGGCCTGGTGCCGAGCCCATCCGCGCTGCTCGTCCTCCTGGCGGCTGTGGCGCTCGGCCGGACGGTCTTCGGTGTCCTGCTCGTGCTCGGCTACGGACTCGGCATGGCCGGTGCGCTGATGGGGACGGGCCTCCTGCTCGTCGTCCTGCGCAACCGGCTGGTCGGCCTGACCTCCCGTCGAGGCCTGAGCGCCGGTCGGCTGAGCGCCGTGCTGCCCGTCGTCACGGCAGTGCTGGTTCTCCTCGTGGGCGTGGGCCTCACGCTGCGCGCGCTGGCCGGGACGGTGTGAGAAGGCACCGGTCCACGCAGCTTGCCGGCCTCGCCCTGCTCGGCGTCCTCGGCGGCTGCACCCAGTCCAGCAGCGAGCCGGCCTTTGATGACGCCAAGGGCGCGCCGGTGTCCTGCATGGCACACCAGCGCCACGAGCCGACGCGGGACTACACAGCCGGCTCCCAAGCGAACACGCAGCTGGTGCTGAGCATGCTGCGCTACTACTCCGCCAACGCGATGAAGGGGTACTGCGACCGGAAGCCGGCCACCGCTATCGACCGCACCTGGGCCAACCTCTACGTCAAGCTCGGGGCGTCGCCGGAGCAGGTGGCCGGGATCCTGGCCTCGAAGTGACCGACGGCGGCCCCGTCGGCTCGAAGGTCAGTAGCGCCGCTGGTTGACCCGACCACTGCGTGCGGCCACTGTCGCGCGCAGCTGCTCGGCGGTCTGCCGGAGCTTGGCGCGGTTGTCCGGGGTGTCGAACCGGTCCCGCGCGCGGGCGATCATCTGCTGTCCCTGCGGCGACTGGACGAAAGCCACGGCTGCAGCAACGACAGAGGCACGGCGGAGCTTCATGGTCGGGTCCTTCGGAAGGGTGAGGGGGGTCAGCTCTTGCGGTCTACCCACCCTCCCGCCTTAGGAGCGCGGGCCGACCCAGAAGTCCTCAGCTGGGTGGATCAGGTGAGGTCGCCCGCTTTACGGTGCTCGACGTCGGCACCCGGGCCGTCGGCGGCCTCCGCCATCCGTTCGTCGGAGTCGGCGAGGATCGCAGCAGCCTGGCCGGCCGGAGCCTCGCTGCCCGCGGTGGTCTCTTCGGGGAGCAGTTCCGACCGCCCGGCCTCCCGGGCCGCCGACGGAGCGGACCCTTGCGCGTTCTCGCTCATGCTGGCCTTTCTACCCCAGGTTCACAGCCGGAACGCCGGCCGCATGCTGGGCGCGCCGACGGCAGCGCCGAGCAGCCGCGGAAGTCCCAGCATCTCCTGCGTCGTCCGCAGCATCGAGTAGTGGTCCAGCCGGTCCGCCACCATCGTCCCGGCCGGCACCGAGGGCGCGATGACGAGGGTCGGGATGTTGCCGGCGGCGTCGTCGTCCGCCGGCTCGTCCCAGGTCAGGAACACCGCCGTCCGGCCGGTGGCGTACTGCGGGCTGTCGAGGATCAGGGGGAGGGTGGCGGCCAGCCAGGCGTCACCGGTCGGGATCGGACAGTCGTGCGTGTCGTGGCAGAGGTCCGGCGTGATGAAGGTGAACGCCGCGGAGAGGTCCGGCGGCGTGGTGAGGGCCACGTCCTGCCGGGCGCAGGCAGCTTCCACGTTCCGGTAGTAGACGGCCGGGTTGTGCTTGACGGCGTACTGGCCGGCGTCGTCGCGGCTGCAGGCCTGCGGCATCGACTCCTGCAGCGCCCGCCACCGGTCTCCCAGCTGGGCGAAGATGTTGTCGACCGCCACGGCGTTGTCCGCCGGCGGCCCGTCGTCGGTGATGCCCTGCGTCCCGCCCGACGTCATCGCGACGTAGTTGGGCAGGCTGGGCCGGGCTTCGGCGTGGAAGTTGGTGGCCGAGCCGCAGCGCCCGGCGAGCGCCGTCGTGTAGGGCGCCTGGTCGGTTCCGATCTCCTCACTGTAGGAGTGGTTCTCCAGGACGATCCAGACCACGTGGTCGTAGCGCGCGGGCGGCCGGGCACCGGTGCCGCACGGCTGGGCGGCCGTCGGAGGAACGGCCGGGGCTCCGCCGGCCTGCTGGGTTCCCGACGTGCTCGACGACCGCCCGGACGGACGAGCTGCCGTCCCGGCCGAGCAGCCCGCGCCGGCCAGCAGCGCGACAGTCACAGCCAGCACCGCGGCCACTCGTCTATCCGGCACTGGTCTCGCTTCCCTCGGCACGCCTGGTCACTACCCAGTGTCACCGGGTGGCTTCGCTCCCGGCCTGAGAAAGCCCTGAGAGTCCGGACGGTTTGCGCCTGATCGCAGAGGGAGATCACCCTGC
>JALYXH010000180.1 GCA_030947185.1 Actinomycetota bacterium
GGCCCGTGCCGGCCGGGGCAGCACGCCGCGAGGCGGCGCGGTCGGGGGGACGGACACGGCGGGAACGCTACCCGTCAGGGGATCGTGAGCCGCGCCGTCGGCGACGGCGTACCGGTTGGGGCGATCCCGCGACTCATGAGCGCGAAGGCCATCACGTCGTGGAACACGGGGGCGGCTACCGCGCCGCCGAACACCTCGGTCTGCGGGTCCTGGAGGACCACCTCGACGACGAGCTGCGGCGCGTCCGCGGGAGCGAACCCGACGAAGGAGGCGGTGTAGCCCCGGTAGCAGCTGCAGGCCGAGTCCACCCGCTTGGCCGTCCCGGTCTTGCCGGCCACCCGATAGCCGTCGATGCGCGCCTCCGGCGCGGTCCCCTCGTTGCTGGTCACCGCCTCCATCATCGTGGTGAGCTGGCTGGCGGTGGCCGGCGACACGACCGTGGTGGTGACGGGAGCGGGCGCCGGGACCGGCGCCCCTGCCGCATCCGTCGTGCTCTTGACCAGCCGCGGGGCCACCCGGACACCCCCGTTCGCGATCGTGCCGAAGACCGAGGCGACCTGCAGGGAGGTGACCGACACGCCCTGGCCGATCGGGATCGTGCCGGCCTGGCTGCCCGACCAGTCGGCCGGCTTTGGCAGGATCCCGGCGCTCTCGCCGGGGAACCCGGTCCCGGTGGGCGCGCCGAGGCCGAAGCGGGTCAGGTAGTCGTAGAGGGCAGCCTTGCCGAGCCGCTGGGCGACCTCGATGGTGCCGATGTTGCTCGACTTCGCCAGGACGCCGGTGAAGGTCAGCTGCTCGGTCCCGTGCGCCTCCGCATCGGTGAACATCTTGTCGGCGACCTTGAGCTGCGGTGGCACCGTCACTGCCGAGTCCGGCGTCACCACGCCGGCGTCCAGGGCGGCCGCGGCAGTGATCACTTTGTTGACGCTGCCCGGCTCGTAGACCTCGCTGACCGCCGGGTTCCCGCGCGCCTCGGCAGGGGCCTTCCCGGGGTCGTCGGCATCGAGGGTCGGTGCCGTGGCCAGCGCGAGCAGCTCGCCGGTGCGCGGGTCGAGGACGACGACGGTGCCGCCCTTCGCCCTGGTCTCGGCCACCTTGGCGACCAGCGTCTGCTGGGCCATCCACTGCATGTCACGGTCGATGGTGAGCGAGACCGACCGGCCCGGCACCGCCTCCTGCTCGCGGTGCGCGCCGCTGGGGATCACCCGGCCGGCGTGGTCGACCTCGGTGGTCTGGGTTCCGTCCCGGCCGGCCAGCAGCTTGTCGTAGGCGAGCTCCACGCCCGCCAGGCCGTGGTTCTCGGTACCTGTGAAGCCGACGACATTGGCACCGAGGTCCTTGCCTGGGTGCACCCGGCGGAACTCCGCGGCCGTACCGACACCGGGCAGCTTGAGCGCGCTGACCTGATGGCCGACCGCCACGTCGAGTCCTCGCGCGAGGTAGACGAAGCCGCCGTTCCTGCCCAGCTTCTTCACCAGCACGTCCACCGGCTCGTGCAGCAACGGCGCGAGGGCCGCTGCGGTGGTGCCCGCGTCCACCACCAGACGCGGGTTGGCATAGACGGCGCGCGCGTCGACCGTGAGGGCGAGCGCCGAACCGTTGCGGTCGGTGATCTCCCCACGGGCGGCAGGCAGGGCGACGGTGCGCAGGCGCTGCTTCTCGGCCTGGGCGGCGTACGCCGTGGCGTCGAACCCTTGGAGCTGGACGAGCCGGCCCGCGACCACGGCCAGCACCGCGAGCACGACGACCAGAGCTAACCGCAGTCGCCGCGCCGGGCTCCCGAGCGGCAGTCGACGAGGAGACCGGGGTGGTCCCGGCGGCCGCGGTGGTCCCGGTGGCCGGCGGCCCGTCGTCGGCAGGCGCCCCTGGGCGGGCCGCGGGTGCGGTGCTGACCGGGGGTGCGGTGCTGACCGGGCAGCCGAACCCCTCTTGACGGCCGGGCGCGCCGCTGCCGGGTGCGACGAGGGGGGCCGGGTCACCGGCTGGCCGTCGGACGCGGGGTGGGCGCCGTCGAGGCGGACGGCGCTGGGCTGGGCCGGCCGGCCGGCGGCTTGGCACTGCCGGCCGGGGCCGGAGCGGCGGTCTGGACCAGGGTAGAGACCGACGGCGACGCCGCGTTGGGCTGGGCTGGGCTGGCCCCTGACGCAGCGGCGGCTGCCACCGGTGCCGGCGGGGCCGGTGCAGCCGGCTTCGGCGTCGGCTTCGGCTTCGGCGGGCCGCCGCTGCCACCCAGGACGGCACCGTCGCTCAGCCGGAGGAACAGCGGGTCGGTAGCGGGCCCCATGCCGAGTGCACGGGCCCGCGCCGCGAGTGCTGCGGGCGCTTGCAGGTCGTTCACCGAACGGTTCAGGAGCTGCTCCCGCTCGCTCAGCGCGACGCCGCGGCGCTGCAGGTCGTGCAGGCGGAAGGCATCCTGCGCCAGCAGCGTGTTGAGCACGAGCAGGGTGATCAGGCCGGCAGCGAGCAGGCCGAGCACGATCAGGGCGAACGGCGTACGGGCCGCGTGCCGGGACGCCGACGGCACCAGCGTGAGCGGCGGAGCGGGGCGGCGAGGCGCGGGTACGGC
>JALYXH010000177.1 GCA_030947185.1 Actinomycetota bacterium
CCGACCGCGACCTCGACGCCGTCGTCGCGCTGTTCGAGGCCGTCGGGCGCGCGGGTGAGCAGCGCTCCAGGCCCGGGGTCGGGCCGCTGCTCGACGAGCTCGAGGCGCAGCGCATCCCCGGCGACACGCTTGCCGAGCGGTCGCTGCGAGGGGACGCGGTCCGGCTGCTGACGGCGCATCGGTCGAAGGGCCTCGAGTGGGACCTGGTCGTCGTCACGGGCGTTCAGGAAGGGGTCTGGCCCGACCTGCGGCAGCGCGGGTCGCTCCTGCAGTCCGACCGGATCACCGGTTCGGGAGCGCGTGAACCCACCACCGCCGCGGAGCTGCTGGTCGAAGAGCGCCGGCTGTTCTACGTGGCAGTGACGCGAGCCCGCGAGCGGTTGGTGGTCACCTCCGTCGCCTCGGCGGAGGACGACGGTGAACGCCCCTCGCGGTTCCTCGACGAGCTCGGCACCTCGGCGGAGCAGGTGCGGGAGCGGGTGCGGCGGCCGCTGGCGACGGTCTCGCTGGTGGCCGCCCTGCGCTCGGCGACGGTCGACCCCGACAGCTCGCCGGCGCTCCAGCGGGCGGCCGCGCTCCGGCTGGCCCGGCTGGCCGCGGGCGGCACCGACGCTCCGGCCGTGGCGGCCGCCCATCCCCGCTCGTGGTGGGGTCTGAACGACCCGACGCATGCGGAGGCGCCGATGACGCTTCCCGGCGAGCGGGTCCGGCTGTCGGGCACGTCGGTCTCCGACCTGAGCGAGTGCCCGCTGCGCTGGTTCCTCAGCCACGAGGTGCACGCGACCAAGGCGGCCACCGCGGCGATGGGCTTCGGCGGCGTCCTGCACGCGCTCGCCGACGAGGTCGCCCGCGGACGGACACCGGCGGACCTCGACGAGGTGATGCGCCGCCTCGACCGCGTCTGGGCCCACCTCGCCTATGAGGCGCCGTGGCTGTCACACCAGCAGCACGAGGCAGCCCGCGAGGCGCTCGGTCGCTTCCTCGTCTGGCACTCCTCGCCTCGCGACCGCACGGTGGTGGGCACCGAGGTGGCCTTCACCTTGCCGCTGGACCTGCCCGGTGGACCTGTCCTGCTTCGCGGGTTCATGGACCGAGTGGAGATAGATCACGACGGCCGCGTCCACGTGGTCGACCTCAAGACCGGGAAGAAGGCTCCCCCTGAGCCGTCGATAGCCCACCATCCGCAGCTGGCGACCTACCAGCTGGCGGTCCGGTCAGGCGCCCTCGACGAGCGGCTCGCCGAGGCCGGTCGTCCCGCGGGCCCTCCCGCGCTGGGCGGTGCCGAGCTGGTGCAGCTCCGGGTGGGCAAGGGCGCCGGTCCCAAGGTCCAGCCACAGCCCCCGCTCGTGGCGGACGAGGACGGCTCCACCTGGATCGAGACCATGCTCGATGACGCCGTCCGTCGCGTGCTGGCCGAGGACTTCCCCGCGTCGCCCGGTCTGCAGCGCTGCGAGCGGTGCGACTTCCGGCGAAGCTGTCCAGCACAGCCTGAAGGGCGTCAGGTGGTCGAGTGAGCGCGCAACCTTCGCCTGGCCAGGGGCAGCTGCTACCGGCAGACCTGCGCCGGCTGCTCGGCACGGCGTTCACCGACGAGCAGCTGTCCGCGGCCTGCGCACCCCTGGAGCCGGCGGTCGTGGTGGCCGGCGCCGGCTCGGGCAAGACCTCGGTCATGGCCGCCCGGGTCGTCTGGCTGGTCGCCACCGGCCAGGTTGCGCCGGAACAGGTACTGGGCCTGACCTTCACGAACAAGGCGGCCGCCGAGCTCGCGGGGCGGATCCGGTCGGCGCTGGCTCTGGCCGGCGTCGGCGCCGGCTGCGGTCCGGGCGCTGGACCGGTGGAGGCAGCCGAGAACGCCTCGGCCGGCACCACGTTCGCGGTCAGCAGTGGCGAGCCCACCGTGTCGACGTACCACGCGTTCGCCGGTCGGCTCGTGGCCGAGCACGGTCTGCGGATCGGCGTCGAGCCCAGGTCCCGGCTGCTCGCGGACGCGACGCGGTTCCAGCTGGCGGCTCGGGTCCTGCGCCGGGCGCCGGGGCCGTTGATGGCCCTGACCCGACCGCTGTCGATGCTCGTGGGCGACCTGGTTGCTCTTGACGGCGAGCTGCACGAGCACCTGGTCCCGCCGGACCGGTTACGAACCCACGACGAGGACCTGCTGCTGGCGCTCGCTGCCCTTCCGAAGCTGTCGGCCGAGCTCAAGAAGGTGACAGCGGCCACCCGCGCCCGGCTGGAGCTGGTCGGGCTGGTCGAGAGCTACCGCGAGGCCAAGCGGGATATCGACGCTGTCGACTTCGCCGACCAGGTGAGCCTGGCCGCGGAGCTGGCCGAGACCCGGCCGGAGGTTGGTGGTCTCGAACGCGAGCGCTACCGGGTCGTGCTTCTCGACGAGTACCAGGACACGAGCGTCGCCCAGCGTCGGATGCTGGCTGGTCTTTTCGGCGCGGGCCATCCGGTCACTGCGGTCGGTGACCCCTGCCAGGCCATCTACGGCTGGCGCGGGGCATCGGTGGCCAACCTGGACGCCTTTCCTGCTCACTTCCCGTGCGCTGACGGGCGACCCGCGCGAGTGCTGCCCCTAGCGGTCAGTCAGCGCAGCGGCGGTCTGCTGCTCCGCCTGGCCAACGCCGTGGCCGCCGCGCTGCACGCTGTCCACCGGGTGACCGAGCTGCGGCCGCGGGCTGACCTGACGGAGGTCGGGACCACCCTGGTCGCCTTGCACGAGACCTACGCCGAGGAGATGGCGTGGACCGCCGAGCAGCTGCGCGCGTCCGTCGACGCCGGCACCTCACCCGGCCAGATCGCCGTGCTGGTCCGGACGCGGGCCGACTTCGCCGCGATCTATGCGGCGCTGCTCGAGCAGGGACTCCCGGTCGAGGTCGTCGGCCTGGGTGGTCTCCTCGGCCTGCCCGAGGTCGCCGACCTCGTGTCCACCCTGGAGGTCCTGGACGACCCCACGAGCAACGCCGCCCTGGTCCGGTTGGTCACTGGGCCGCGATGGGCCCTCGGCCAGCGCGACCTGGTCACCCTCGGACGACAGGCGCAACGGTTGTTGCGGCCCGAGCCGCCCGGGGCGGAGCCTGCTCCCGAGCCGGGGCAGGCGGCCGACCTGCCCGACGAGGTCGACGGCGTGCACCTCGAGATGGAGACCGACGCACTGGCGGAGGCGGTGTCCGGGGTCGATCCCTGCGACGTCCCTGCCCTCGCCGACGCGCTGCTGATGCCGGGGAGCCACGGATGGTCGGCCGAGGGCCGGGAGCGGGTGCTGGCCCTGGGCCACGAGCTGCGGGAGATGCGCCGGCACCTCGGCGAGCCGCTGCTTGACCTGCTGCACCGGGTCATCGAGCAGACCGGTCTCGAGGTCGAGCTCTCGGCCAGCCCGGCGGCGTTCACGGCAGGCCGGCGCAACGCGCTGGCAGCGTTCCTGGACATCGCTGCAGGCTTTCTCGACCTCGACGGCGAGAGCTCGCTGGCCGCCTTCCTCGCCTTCCTGCGTGCCGCGGAGGCCTACGACCGCGGGCTCGACAGCACCGGACCGTCCGGCACCGACGCCGTCCAGGTGATGACCGTGCACAAGGCGAAAGGCCTGGAGTGGGACGTCGTCGCCGTCCCCGACATGACGGCGAAGGTCTTCCCGCTGACCGCGGTGCGTGATCGCTGGCCGACGAGCGCACATGTGCTGCCCTACGCACTGCGCGGCGACGCTGACGACATGCCGGCGGCGCCGGCATGGAGCAACAAGGGCCTCGACGCGTTCCGGGACGACTGCGGCGCGCACCTCGAGCGCGAGGAGCGACGGCTCGCCTACGTCGCCGTCACCCGCGCCCGGCACATGGTGATCGCGAGCTCGCACTGGTGGGGGCCGACGCAGAAGACGCCGCGCGGGCCGTCCCCGCTGCTCGAGCAGCTGAAGCTGCACTGTGAGGCCGGGTTCGGTCGGGTGCAGCGGTGGGTCGACCCGCCGCCCGACGGCGCCACGAGCCCTGTTCTTGCCGCCGCCCTCGAGCTGCCCTGGCCAACCCCGCTGCGCCGGCCGGAGCTGGCGAGGCGGCGGGCCGCGGCCGCCGAGGTCCTCGCCGCGCTCGACCGGCTGGCCGCCGGAGGGGAGCCGGCCGATCCGGCCGGCCTGTCCGTCGTCGAAGAGGCGCTGCTCGCCGAATGGGACCATGACGCCGCGCTGCTGCAGGCAGAGGCCGCTGCGGCCGCGAACCGGGATCGGGCGGTGGTCCTGCCGCGCAGCCTGTCCGCCTCGCAGGTGCTGCGGCTGCGGGCCGACCCGGACGGCCTGGCCCGGGACCTCCGTCGACCGCTGCCGCGCAGACCGGTGCCGGCGGCCCGGCGGGGCACCCGTTTCCATGCCTGGGTCGAGTCCCTGTTCACCCAGCATCCGTTGCTGGACCCGGAGGACCTTCCCGGAGCCGAGGACGACGGGGCCGACGACGACGCGGAGCTGGCCGCCTTGCAGGCTGCCTTCCTCGCCTCGCCGTACGCCGGACGACGGCCGTTCGCGGTCGAGGCACCCTTCGAGCTGGCCCTGGCCGGCCGGGTGGTCCGTGGCCGGATCGACGCCGTCTACGACCTGGCAGAGGGCCGGTGGGAGGTGGTCGACTGGAAGACCGGCCGGGAGGCGGCCGACCCCCTGCAGCTGGCCATCTACCGACTGGCCTGGGCCCGGCTGCGCGGCGTCGAGCCCGACCGGGTCGAGGCGGCCTTTCTCACCGTTCGCACCGGCGTCGTGGTCCGGCCGGTCGGCTTGCCGGGGGCCGAGGAGCTGGGGCGTCTGCTGACCGGCCCGGCCGCCTGAGCACGATGTCGCGGAACCGGTGCGGGCGTCACGGAGCTGCGGCGTCCAGGCCCGCGCACGCCCGCAGGGCTGACCAGGCCTGCACCGCTGACGCCGCGGCCCCGCCGGTCAGTGGCCGCGGGACGCCGTCGCTCAGCAGCGCCGGTGTCCACTCGGCGCCGGTGACAGCTCGGCCGCGGGTGGTGAGCGTCAGCACGCCTGAGACGATGGCCGGTCCGGTGGTGGCGTAGAACACGAAGTTGCCCAGGCCGTAGTCGACGTACGCGCCGTCGAGGTAGCCACCGCCGAGGAGCAGGTGCGCGTGCGAACCGACCACGACATCGGCGCCGGCGGCGACCAGCTGTGAGCCGAGGGTCCGTTGCGCCGGGGTCGGGCAGCTGACCTGCTCGGTCCCCCAGTGCAGGTAGACGACCACCGTGTCGGCGCTGGCCCGGGCCGTGCGCACCGTGGCGAGCAGTCGCGGGACGTCCTTGGCCGACGCCAGCCCGGGCTTGTCCGGTCCAGCGGTCCAGGCCGCCGCCAGGTCGTCGTCGAGCACCTGGGTGGCGCCGATCACAGCGACGCGCTGGCCGTTGATCGTCCGGCGCCACGGTGCGAACGCGGCGTCCTCGGTGAGCCCGATGCCGACCACCGGCAGTCCGACGGCGGCCGCTGCGTCGAGGGAGTCCCGCAGACCGGTCTCGCCGTAGTCCTCGCCGTGGTTGTTCGCCATCGAGGCCACGTCGACGCCGGCCTCCTTGAGCGCGCTGAACGCCGCCGGCGGCGCGCGGAAGACGTACTGCTTGGCGGCCGGTGTCCCGCGGGTGGTGACCGCGGTCTCCAGGTTGACCATTGCCAGGTCGGCGCGACTGAGCGCCGGCGCGATCGACGCCAACGCGGATGACGGGTCGGCGAGGCGGGTCCGCAGGGACCCTTCGAAGTGCACGTCCCCACCGAAGGCGAGCGTGACCGGCGCCCCCGTCGCCGTCCGCGCGGCCGGTGCAGCGGTGCTCGCC
>JALYXH010000183.1 GCA_030947185.1 Actinomycetota bacterium
GACCAGGACAGCGCCGACGATCGCGGTCAGCCAGGTGCTGAGGTTGAAGAAGCTGTTCAGGGTCTGGACGTGGAACAGCGCCTTGGCCAGGAACCCGCCGAGCAGCGCACCGACGACCCCCAGCACGGTGGCCAGCACGATCCCGGTCCGAGAACCGGTGAGCTTCTCCGCGACAATTCCGGCGATGGCTCCCAGCACGATCCAGGCAATGATCCCCATCGGGTTCTCCTTAGCTCTGCGGGGCTCACGACGAGCTCCCGTCTAGATGCATAGGTACCCTACCTACTTGGCAATAATCCTTCGCCGGACCGGCCTACCTGATGAACGCAGATCCTGGAGCGGCTGCCCGTCCGGTTCGCCCTGCGCGCGCAGCTGGCCCGAGCCGGCGACCCGACCGACGACTGCACGGCGCGTTGGCCGGCCGACCGCGAGTGGGTCGACATGAGGGTGGTGGAGCTGACCGGCTTGGACACGGTCCGCGAGACCGGCGACGACGTGCTGGTCATGGACCCCATGCGGGTGACCCCTGGGATCGAGCCGTCAGACGACCCGATCCTGCACATCCGCCGGCCGGCGTACTCGGTCTCCGTCGCGCAGCGCACTGAGGCCCCAGCACTCCACTGACCGCACCCGCTCGGCCGACTTGGCGGTCAACCGGTTGGTGCCCGTCGGCGACCGGCGGCCGTCAGGTCCAGCTGTGACCGGGGCAGGTCCAGCTGTGCCCGCCGGATCCGGCGCCGTTCCCCCGTGCCGACATGGCGCTCACTTCCAGTCGTCCTGGCCGAAGCCGGCCTTCTCGGCCTTCTGGGCTGCACCGGTGCTGGATCCGCCTCGGCCGGCAACGGCAACCGGGACGGGAGGTACGCCGGTACGGCTGGCGGCGTACGCGGAGGAACCGCCGCCCCAGCTGTCGTCGAGCCATGAGCTGCCGGCCCACGAGCTGCCCGCCCAGCCGCTGCCGAGCCAGGAGCTGCCCGCCCAGCTGGAGCCGGTCCAGACCCCGCTGGCCCAGGCATTACCGGCCCAAGCACTCCCGGCCCAGGTCGAGCCGGCCCAGGCGCTACCGGCCCACGAGGAACCGGTCCAACCGCTGCCAGCCCAGGCACTGCCGTTCCAGACCCCACCGGCCCAGGAGTTGCCCGCCAACTCGGCGGCAGCCATCGCGGCGGCGTCGAACGGCCGGCCCATGATGTCCCGCTCGCCGGCCAGGGTGACGCCCGCCAGCACCTGGTGGGCACTGCCCCGAGCGCCTTCAAGCGTGCCGGCGCCGTTGGCGGCAGGGAAGGACTGACCGGAGCCGCCGCTGGCCTGGCCTCGGTGGCCCGACTGTGCGATGGCGGCGGCAAGGTTGAGCAGGCCGTGCCCTTGGGCCTCGGGGGAGCTGTCGTCGGCCACCGGAACGGCGGTCGAGGTCAGCGCTGCCTTCACCTCGTTCGGGGTTAGGTCCGGCTGCTTCGAGAGCAGGTCGGCCACGGCACCGGAGGTGAAGGCCGCGGCCTGAGAGGTACCGCTGCCGCGGAAGAACCGATTGTCGATCCTGCCGGTCGCGCCATGGGTGGCGTCGATGTAGGAGCCGGGCACGCGCAGTGACTGGACATGGGCACCGGGGGCGATGAGGTCGGGGTTGCGGACACCGTCCCCGACGCTGGAGAACGACGCCACCTTCTTACCGACGGCGTCGGCGGCACCGACGGCGATGACATAGGGGTCCTGGGCGGGGTTGTCCAACCGCCCGAGCTTGGAGCCTCCGTTGCCGGCTGAGACGACGACGACGATGCCGCCCCGCCAGGCCACCTCGGCGGCGTAAGCGAGCGGGTCGGCAACGTAGGGCTGGGCGGCGTCGGTGCCGAAGGACAGGTTCAGCACCCGGATGTTCATGCCCGGGTCGTGGGCGTGCTGGACGACCCAATCGATGCCGGCGATCACCTGCGAGACGTCGGTGTTGCCACGGGCGTCGGCGACCTTGACCGAGACGACGCGGGCCTTGGGGGCGACCCCGAGGAAGTCGCTCGTGTTGTGGGCCTCGACCCTCGCGCCACTGTCATGGCCGGCGATGATCCCGGCCATGTGGGTGCCGTGGCCGAAGGTGTCCAGGTAGCGGGTGTCTGCGCTCTGTGACTCCGGGGTCAGGTCAGGACCGTTGATCACCTTCCCGGGGTCGGCCAGACCGTCCACCGGCACGACGCCGGAGTCCACCAGGGCCACGTCGATGCCCTTGCCGGCGCCGTCGTCCCAGCTCGGCCGGACAGCCGCCGCGGCCTCGGCCCGGACGAGGGAGTAGGAGTCGGCCAGGGGCGCGTAGCCATTGTGCGCAATGTCCAGCTGCACGGCTGCGTTGTCGGTCAGCGATGCCACCCGGGGGTCGCGGCGCATCGCAGCAGCAGCCAGCGGCGACAGCGTGACGGCCGCCGTGTCCACAGCCGGCATCTCCCGACCGACGGTGCCGCCGAGAGAGCGCACGCCGGCCTCGACGCCGGCCAGCGCGCCGGGAGTAGCCCGCAGCACATAGCGGTCGAGCCGCGGCTGCGAAGCGGCAGCCTGCGTCGCCGTCACGCCGAGCAGCGCCGGAAGGACCAGGGCGGCGGCAGCGATGACCGCGCCGGCTGGGCGCGGAACGCGGGCGCAGACCAACGGGCGACGCTCGTCGGCCACGGCTAAGGCGGCCTGGCGACGGTGCTGTCGAACCGGCACGGTGGCTCCTGCGGGGGTATAGGCGGGGTGCTCTGTAACTGTCAGTGATCGGACAGTTACCGCGCTAGCACCGCACGGCCGAACCTGCTTGGGCCGAACGGCCGTGGCGTCGACCGGTGGGGCGTGTGCTGCCCGGGACGCGACACTGAGGCCGAGCGCACCTGCGCTAGCCGGTCCCGCTCCGGGTAGGGCGGCAGTGTGCTCACCGCCCTGCTACCCGCCGTCGCTGTCGTCGTCGCCATCACCGCCGCTGCCGCCACCCCAGCCCTGGCCGGTTCGGAGCCGGTAGGCGGCCCCCGCCTGGGCACCAGCGGGACGGTGTCGGCGAACGGTGCTCCCGGCCTGCCCGCGGCGATCACCGCATCGTCCTGGCTGGTGGCAGATCTCGACACGGGCGAGGTGCTGGCCGCCCGAGACCCGCATGGTCGCTACCTTCCGGCATCGACGCTGAAGATCCTCACAGCGGTCACGGAGATCCCGCGGCTGGACCCGGACAGCAAGGCCTCGCCCACTGCCGAGGACGTCGCTGTGGACGGCAACAAGGCGCCGCTGGAGGTCGGGGCGGCCTACCCGGTACGGGACCTGTTCGGCTATCTGCTCGTTCGCAGTGCCAACGACGCCGCGAACACGCTGGCCCGGATAGACGGTGGGCGCGCGAACACGCTCGATCGGATGTCCCGGGAAGCCCGCCATCTGCACGCGGACGACACGAACCCGCTGACCCCGAGCGGTCTCGACGCGTCGGGGGAGAGCACGTCGGCATACGACCTGGCGCTCATTGCTCGGGCTGCCCTCGGGATCCCGGAGTTCGCCCGGCTGGTCTCTGCCCAGCAGCTGACCGTGACCGGGCCCGCCGGGGCGCCCACGTCGATCCGGCCGGAGAACAAGCTGCTGGCCCAGTATCCGGGCGCCATCGGCGTCAAGACCGGCTACACGCTCCGGGCCGGCGGCACCTTCGTCGGGGCTGCTCGCCGGGACGGGCACACGTTGGTGGTGACGCTCCTGCACGCCACGCCGGGGTACTTCCCGGAAGCCGAGCGACTGCTCGACTGGGGGTTCAGTGCGGACGGGCGCTTTCCCGGCGTCGGCCGGCTCGTCGATCCCGCGCCCGGGCTGGCACCGAACGACCCCCGGGCTGCGGACCCGCGGCCGACGGGCCCGGTCGCCGGCGGCACTCCCCTCCGGCACCACTCGACTGCGTGGCAGCTACCAGCGCTCGCCGGCGCTGCGGTTGTCCTGGTCGCGGCCGGGACGGCGCTGCTTCTGTGGCGCCGCAGGAAGCGCTGAGCACATCAGCCGCCGGCCGCGGCCGCATGCTCGATGACCAGCCGGGCGAGCCTGTCCGGCTCCTGCTCCGGAAGCCAGTGCGAGACCCCCTCCAGGGCCTCGAACCGGTACGGCGCGTGCACCCAGCGTCCGCTGGCCTCGGCCGCCGCCCGCCCCAGGGCGGCGTCCCGGGAGCCCCAGACGAACAGCGTCGGCACCCGGATCCGCCCGATGCGCTGTCCTGCGCCGAGGTCGAGGGGGAGCGCGCGGTACCAGTTCAGCGCGGCCGTGAGGGCGCCGGGCGAGCGCATGGCCAGGACGTAGGCCGCAGCCTGCTCCGCGCCGAGGCCGTTCGCCTGGAGCGAGCGGCGCAGCAGGACGCCGTTACCGGCCAGCAACAACCGGTCGGGGACGACCGGCAGCTGGAACGCGCCCATGTACCAGCTGCGCAGTGCCTGCCCACTGGTTGCGAGCGAGCGCGCCAGGGCCCGCGGGTGCGGTGTGGAGACTGACGTCAGGCTCCGCAGCCGCTCAGGTGCCAGCGCCGCGACGGCCCACGCGACCGCCCCGCCCCAGTCGTGGCCGACCAGGTGGAACGTCGACGCCCCGGCCGCGTCAGCGAGGGCCAGCACGTCGGCGACGAGCTCCTGCAGGCGGTACGCCGATCGACCGGACGGCCGTGCCCGGGGGCTGTACCCGCGCTGGGCCGGCGCCAGGACGCGGTGGCCCGCGGCCGTCAGGACAGGGATGACGCCCGCCCACGTCTCCCTCGTCTGCGGGAAGCCGTGCAACAGCACCACCGGACTACCGCCGGGCGGGCCGGCGTCGGTGACGTCGAAGTCGAGGGCGTCTCGGGAGAACGTGTCCATGGACCTGCCATCCCCGGCCTGCGCCGGATTGACGCTCCCACGATGCTGGAGCCCGGATCGGCGCAGTTGACCCCGGAGGAACGCGTGAGCACGAAGAGCAAGTCGACCCGGCCCTGGACCGCGCGTGACATCCCGGACCAGAAAGGGCGGACCGCCGTCGTCACCGGAGCGAACAGCGGGCTGGGACTGCAGGTCGCCCTCGAGCTGGCCAGGCACGGCGCGCAGGTGGTGCTGGCCTGCCGGGACCCCGGCAGGGGGCAGGAGGCTCTGGGCCGGGTCCGCGAACAGGTCCCTGCCGCGGCCGTGACCCTGGCGGAGCTCGACCTGGCCGACCTCGCCTCGGTCCGCGCCTTCGCCGCGGCGTACGTCGGCCCGCTCGACCTGCTGGTCAACAACGCCGGCGTCATGGCCATCCCTCCTCGCCTGACCGAGGACGGGTTCGAGATGCAGTTCGGCACCAACCATCTGGGCCATTTCGCACTGACCGGGCTGCTGATCGGCGCCCTTCAGCGCAGTCCGGCTGCGCGAGTGGTGACGGTGGCGAGCGAAGCGGCCCGGATGGGGCAGATCGACTTCGCGGACCTGCAGAGCGTCAACCGTTACCGGAAGTGGGCGGTCTACGGCCAGTCCAAGCTGGCCAACCTGTTGTTCGCACGCGAGCTCGACCGCCGGGCCCGGGCAGCAGGGGCGCCGCTGAGCAGCGTTGCGGCCCACCCGGGGTACGCCGCCACCAACCTGCAGTCGGCAGGGCCGCGCCTGCAGGGCAGCCGCGTCGGTGCAGTGCTCTCGCAGGCGGCCAACCGGGTCTTCGCGCAGTCGGACGCCCAGGGGGCGTTGCCTCTGCTGTTCGCGGCCACGGCGCCGGACGTGGCCGGCGGCAGCTACGTCGGACCGGACGGCCTGCTCGGCATGCGTGGTCACCCGACCGATGCGAAGCCGCCACGGCAGGCACGTGACGACGACGTCGCCGCGAGACTGTGGGCAGAGTCGGAGCGACTGACCGGCGTGCGCTTCGACACGCTGCCACCGGTCAGCTGACGTCGGGCAGCCGCGGGCTGCCCGGACTCACCGGTTGGTGCTCGAGCCGCCCGACCGGTTGGGCTGGAGCTTCTCGACAGCTTCGGTGAAGGCCTTCTGCTGAGCCTCGAAGGTCGACTGCATCCGGTCGACGATCTCGCCGACGACCTTCTGCTGGGCCTCGACCGCCTGCTGCAGGCGGTTGCCCACCTCGCTCGACTGAAGCTTCTCGACAGCCTCGTTGACCGCCTTCTGCTGGGCGTCGAAGGCGGACTGCAGCTGCTTGCCGAGATCGCTCGAGGAGAACCTCTCCGCCGCGTCCGCGAACGCCTTCTGCTGGGCGTCGAACAGCGACTGGACCCGTCCGACGACCTCCTGCGGCGCCATGGCCGAGAAGATCTGGGTGACTGCCTTCTGCTGAGCCTCGAAGAGCGGCTGCAACCGTGAGGTGTCGAACATCGACTGAAGGCGGGAGGTCAGCTCCCGCTGGAACGACTCGAAGCTGGATGATCCGGAGCCCGATGATCCGGAGCCCGATGACCCCGGACCCGATGACCCCGGACCCGATGACTTCGAGCCCGAAGACCCGGCCCCGCTCTTCGAGCTCGTGCTGCTGGACTTGCCGGTGGTGCGCTCGCTCATCGCTGGCTCCTCTGTCTGGGGCGGACGGCTGGGCACGGCCCGGCGACCACCCTGGCACCGAAGCGCCGGGTGCGGTAGTCGCCCCGTAGGCTTGCTGCTGTCGAAGCCGAGGGCAGGAACCACAGGACCGCCGAGGAGGCGCCGTGCCGCTGAGCCGTCGGGCCCTGCTCGGCGCGGCGGCGGCTGCCGTCGCCGCCGCCTGCAGTGCGGAGCGGAGCACTCGGCGGGCCACGCCGGCTGCCAGCTCCCCGGCGGGTGGCGGCACGCCTCCGTCGCCGCCGGCTGCCGGTCAGACGCCCGTCGCGACCGGGCCGGCCGTCGAGGTCCTGCGTGGGTCGTCCAACCGGCCGGAGGTGGCGCTGACGTTCCATGGCGCTGGCAGCGCCGCGCTCGCGACCGCACTGCTCAACGAGGCCGAGCGGGGCGGAGCCAGGCTCACCGTGCTGGCGGTCGGCAGCTGGCTGCAGGACAACCCGCAGCTGGCGCGGCGGATCCTCGACGGCGGACACGAGCTCGGCAACCACACGTTCACGCACCCCTCCCTCGGCCAGCTGTCCGAGACGGCGGTCACCAAGGAGGTAGCGGGCTGCGCCGACGTACTCACCAAGCTGACCGGGTCCCGAGGGGCCTACTTCCGGCCCTCGGGCATCGACCGGGCCACCCCGTTGATGCTCGCCGTGGCCGGTGCCGCCGGGTATCGGACGTCTCTGGGCTTCGACGTCGACCCGCGCGACTACCAGGATCCGGGCTCCGCCGCGGTGGGGCAGCGGCTTCTGGCGGCGGTGCGACCGGGCTCGGTGGTGAGCCTGCACCTCGGCCACCAGGGCACGGTCGACGCGCTGCCGGCCATCCTGGACGGCCTGCGCGGGAAGGGCCTGCGGCCGGTCACGGTGTCGACGCTGCTGGCCTGAGAGAGTCCGACAGCGCGCGCCGATGCCGGTCGCGGCGGGCTGAGGACTTACAGTGCTCTTGGCTCGCCGTGTACCTGACTTACAGTGCACCTGACTTACAGTGCACCTGACTTACAAAGCTCCTGACTTGCAGTGCCCTAGGCCCTGGCCGTCTCCCCTACGTCTGGATGCCCTCCCTCCATGCGCTCCTCCCGCCTCCCGGCGCTCGCGACGGTCCTCGTTCTCGGGCTCGCCGGCTGCAGCGCCTCGTCGGCGGCCAAGCCGGCCGCCTCGGGCCCCGGCGCTCCGACCAAGTCGTCGGCCTCTGCCAGTTCCAGTGAGACGGGCTCCGTCAACGCCAAGCCGTTGCCCGGCGTCCCGGCCGTCCTGGACCCCAACGACATCTACGCAGCCGACCACCCGGACATGCTGAGCGCGACCGTGAAGGGGTTCCCGAGCCGGGTCTACGTGCCCAACAGCAACAGCAACACGGTGGACGTCATCGACCCTGCCACGTTCAAGATCGTCGACCACTTCCCGGTCGGCCGGCTGCCCCAGCACGTGACTCCGTCGTACGACCTCAAAAAGCTGTGGGTGCTCAACAACGACGGCAACAGCCTCACGCCGATCGACCCGGCGACGGGTAAGCCCGGACCGGAGGTCAAGGTCGACGACCCCTACAACATGTACTACACAGCCGACGGCAAGTACGCCGTCGTGGTCGCCGAAGCGCGTGAGCGGCTCGACTTCCGCGACCCGGAGACGATGAAGCTCGACTTCTCGCTGGACGTGCCGTGCAAGGGCGTCGACCACATGGACTTCTCCGCCGACGGTCGCTACGTCATCGCCAGCTGCGAGTTCGCCGGCAAGATGATCAAGGTAGACATGGTGGAGCGCAAGCTGCTCGGCGAGCTCAAGCTGGGCGACGGCACCGGCTCTCCCCAGGACGTCAAGCTCAGCCCGGACGGCAAGACCTTCTACGTCGCGGACATGAAGGCCGACGGCCTCTACGAGATCGACGGCGACGCGCTGAAGGTGACCGGCTTCCTGCCGACCGGCAAGGGTGTGCACGGCCTCTATGTGAGCCGCGACTCGACCATGCTGTACGCCTCCAACCGCGGCGAGGGCAGCGTGTCGGTGGTGTCCTTCGCCACCAAGCAGGTCGTCACCAAGTGGGTCTTCCCCGGAGGCATCGGCAGCCCGGACATGGGCGGGGTGTCGAGTGATGGCAAGGTGCTCTGGCTCACCGGCCGGTACAACTCCGAGGTCTACGCGCTCGACACCGCAAGCGGCAAGATGCTGGCCAAGATCAAGGTGGGCCGCGGCCCGCACGGGCTGAGCATCTACCCGCAGCCGGGCCGCTACTCCCTTGGGCACACCGGCGTCTTCCGGTAGCGCGCCGGCGAGGCGGCATACTCCCGGCTCATGAGCGACACACCTCTGTCCCGGGCCGTGAGTGGAGCGGTCGACGGCGTCAGCGAGCTGGCGCGGGCGGCTGCGGCGAGCAAGGTCGTCAGCAGGTTCGGTGAGGTCGTGGGCGGCTTGGCCGGTGGCCGCGTGGGCACCGCTGCCGGCGGTGTCATCAACGCCGTCGAGTCCCTGCGGGTCCTCACCGAGGCCGGTCTGGCCAAGCCGGTCCGGCCCGACCACCTGGTCTCGATGGGGCTGGCTGCGGTGCGCTGGGGCGTCACCCCGGCGGCCGGGTACGCAGCCGGCGCGATCCGCTACCCGGACGCCATCGCGGTCACCGACGAGGCCGGCACCGTCACCTTCGCCGAGCTCGACCGGCGTACGAATGCGGTGGCCAACGGACTGGCGGAAGCCGGGGTGGGCGCGGGCGACGTCGTCGGGCTGCTCGCCCGCAACAGCCGCGCGTTCGTGGAGGTCTCCGTCGCCCTGTCGAAGCTCGGGGCCGACATCCTCTACCTCAACACGGGCTTCGCGGGCCCGCAGCTGCGCGAGGTGCTCGAGCGAGAGGGCGCGGTGGCGGTGGCCTACGACGCCGAGTTCGCGGACCTGCTCGAGGAGGCGGCCGAGGACCGGCTGCGCATCGTCGCCGCGGCGGACCCGGAGGCCGGGCCCGACGACGTCGGAGGCGGTGCCGTGTCGGTCGACAAGCTGGCCGAGGGCGCTGACAACGCCCCGCCCAAGCCGGCCGAGCGCGGCCGCCAGGTCGTCCTCACCTCCGGCACCACCGGTACGCCGAAAGGGGCCCCGCGCAACGAGCCGCACGGGATCGAGCCGGCCGTGGCGCTGCTGTCGAAGATCCCCATCAAGGCGCGGGAGACCACTGTCGTCGCCGCGCCGCTGTTCCACACGTGGGGGATGGCCCACTGGGGGCTGGCGCTGGTCCTGTCCTCGACGGTCGTGCTGCGCAGCCACTTCGACGCCGAGGAGATCCTGGCCGCGGTCGCCGAGCACGAAGCCACCGCGCTCGTCGTCGTCCCGGTGATGATGCAGCGCCTGATGGAGCTGCCCGCCGAGACGCGCGAGAGCTATGACGTGTCGAGCCTGCGGGTGGTTGCTGTCAGCGGCTCGGCCCTGCCGGGGGATCTCGCCTGCGCGTTCATGGACGCCTTCGGCGACGTCGTCTACAACCTCTACGGCTCGACCGAGGCCGCCTACGCCAGCGTGGCGACACCGGAGGACCTGCGGGCGGCGCCGGGCACGTCGGGGTACCCGCCGCGGGGGACGGTGATCCGGCTGGTCGGCGAGGACGGGGAGGACGTGCCGACGGGGGAGACGGGCCGCATCTTCGTCGGCAACGGCATGCTGTTCGAGGGCTACACCGGCGGTGAGGACAAGGAGCGTCTGGACGGGCTCATCGCCACCGGTGACATGGGCCGCTTCGACGAGAAGGGGCGACTGTTCGTCGAGGGTCGGGACGACGAGATGGTCGTCTCCGGCGGGGAGAACGTGTTCCCGGCCGAGGTCGAGGACGTGCTGTCCGCGCATCCCGGGGTGGCCGAGGTCGCCGTGATCGGGGTGCCGGACGAAAAGATGGGCGCCCGGCTCGCGGCGTACGTCGTCGCCGGCGGTGGCAAGAAGCCCAGCGAGGACGACCTCAAGGCGCATGTGAAGTCGAAGCTGGCCACCTTTAAGGTGCCCCGCGACGTGCACTTCGTCGACGACCTGCCGCGCAATGCCAGCGGCAAGGTGGTCAAGCGCGAGCTGGGCGAGGACACCGGGGACACCGGAGACGCCGGGGACACCGGAGACGCCGGGGACTAGTCCGACTCGACCGCCACCCCGGCAGCCCGCAGCTCCTCGACGGCCCGCTCGTCGTCGCCTACCGCCAGCAGCACGAAGCGGGTGGTCGCGAGCGGCACGGTCACCTCGTAGCCCAGTCGCCGCCCGTCCAGCGCCGTCGCCTTCACGCAGACATCGCCGGCCAGCCCGGTGACCACCAGCCTGCGGATGCCGGCCGCCGCCAGCAGCGAGCCGAGAGCGGTGGCCGACTCGAGGCCGGAGACCGGGTCGCGCGCCGAGAAGCCGGAGTAGCCGTCCTCGCCGCCGCTGCCCTTGCGGACCACCGGCCCGTCGACCGTCAGGCCAGGGACGAGCTCGGCGCCCCAGCTGCCCTGCACGCAGTGCACCGGCCACACACCGCCGTCGTCTTCGAAGTGCGGTGTCTGCGCGGGGTGCCAGTCCTGGGTGTAGAACACCGCCGCACCGCCGGCCTTGGCCGCGGCGATCTCGGCGTTGACCACCGGGACGACCGCTTCGCCCCCGGCCACGTAGAGGCCGCCGTCGGGGTCGGCGAAGTCGTTCTGTACGTCGACGACGACCAGCGCCGTCGATGCGTCGTACCGGCTCATCGGCGGCTTCCTCCCTGGTAGCTCGTGCGGATGGCCGGCTCGCCGCGCGAGAGGGCGAGCGCGGAGGGGGGGAGCTCGGCCAGCGACTGCACGAACCGGTGGCGCGCCTCCGCGATGCTGGCCGGCCCCTGCACCGAGCCCGACCGCATCAGGGGGACCTGCAAGGGCCGGTCGTCTGCGCCGGGCTCCGGGCTCGAATCCGGATGGTCGCCCACCGTGAGAATCTCGGTCAGCGCCTGGCCGGCCCGGTCGCGGCGGCGGGTGGCTCGCTTGCGGCCGCCGGCCGAGGACTTGTTGGGCGACCGCTTCGCGACCGACAGCAGCGGTGCGTCGGCGCCCGGCTCCGCCGCCCGGGCGACCAGCTTGTAGACGAAACCGGCCGTCGGGGCTCCCGAGCCTGTCACCACCGAGGTGCCGACGCCGTAGGCGTCGATGGGCGCCGGTGCCAGTGCGGCGATCGCGTGCTCGTCGAGGTCGCTGGTGACCACGATGCGGGTCGTGGTGGCGCCCAGCTCGTCGAGGAGCGAGCGGGCGTCGTAGGCCAGGGCGAGCAGGTCGCCCGAGTCGAGGCGGATCGCGCCCAGCTCCGCCCCCGCCACCTCCACGGCGGTCCGGATACCGGCCATGACGTCGAAGGTGTCCACCAGCAGCGTCGTACCCGGGCCGAAGGCCTCGACCTGGCCGGCAAAGGCGGCCCGCTCGTCGCCGTGGACCAGGACGAACGCGTGCGCCGCCGTACCGGTGGTGGGGATCCCGTGGCGGCGACCGGCCTCGAGGTTGGACGTGCTCGCGAAGCCGGCGACGTAGGCGGCCCGCGCGGCCGCCACCGCAGCTTCCTCGTGGGTCCGCCGCGAGCCCATCTCGATGCACGGCCGGCCGCCGGCGGCGCTGGTCATCCGGGCGGCCGCCGAGGCCACCGCCGAGTCGTGGTTCAGCACGGACAGGAGCAGGGTCTCCAGCAGCACCGCCTGGCCGAAGGAGGCCTCCACCGTCAGGATCGGCGATCCCGGGAAGTAGGCCTCGCCCTCCGCGTAGCCGTCGATGTCGCCAGAGAAGCGGTAGTCGGCCAGCCACTGGCAGGTCCGCTCGTCCACGACGCCGGTGTTGCTGAGGAACTCGAGGTCCTCGGCGTCGAACCGGAAGCGCTCGATCTCGGTCAGCAGCCGGCCGGTCCCGGCAACCACGCCGAAGCGCCGGCCGGCGGGCAGGGCACGGGCGAAGACCTCGAAGACGCAGTGCTGATCGGCTGCCCCGCTGCGCAGACTGGCCTGCAGCATCGTCAGCTCATAGCGGTCGGTCAGCAGGGCGACGCCGGGCACGCGACCAACCCTAGCGACCCCCGCGGGAGCGGCTCGGAGCCTTTCGCGGTCTGCCACCATGGACGGGTGAGCACCGACGCCGGACCGGCTGCGCGCGGGGGCACACTCGCTCCCGAGCGGGTCGACCGCCCGGACCAGGACGAGCGGGTCAGCCCCGACCGGCCGTGGGTCACGATCGTCTGGAACGACCCGATCAACCTGATGTCCTACGTGACGCTGGTGTTCCAGCAGCTGTTCGGCTACTCGAAGGAGAAGGCGACCGCCCTGATGCAGGACGTGCACTACAAGGGCCGCGCGGCGGTCTCGGCCGGTTCCCGCGAGCAGATGGAGAACGACGTGGCGCGCCTGCACGCGGCCGGCCTGTGGGCCACCTTGCAGCAGGACTGAGGTGCCGGCTCCGTTCCGCCGTACGCCGTCCGGCATCGCCGTCCGCCTGCGCCCGGCCGAGGCCCAGCTCATCGCGATGCTGGCCGAGCGGCTGCTGGAGTTGCTCGATGACCGGGCACCAAACGCGACAGCAGCCGGCGCTGACCCCCTGACCGCGCTGGTGGGCCTGCCGGACCCGGCCGGCGCCCCGCCGGAACGGCCACCGGACCCGGTGCTGGCCCGCCTGTTGCCGGACGGGTACGCCGACGAGTCGGCAGCCGCCGAGCTGCGCCGGCTGACCGAGTCGGACCTGGTCGCCGGCAAACGCGCAGCCGCAGCAGCGCTCCGTGACGGGCTGCGGGCCACGCCCCCACCGGTCCTCGACGAGGAGCAGGCTCAGCTGTGGCTGGGTGCCCTCAACGACCTTCGGCTCGCCCTCGGCACGCGCTTGGAGGTGAGCGAGGACCTGGGCCGGCAGATGAAGCGGCTGGAGTACAACGACCCCCGGCTCGCCGGGCTGCAGACCTACGAGTGGCTCACCGACGTCCAGGCCTTGCTGATCGAGCTGATCGAGTCCGGTCGGCCGGCTGGGCGCCGTTAGGCTTGCCCGCATGCTCACGATCGACCAGGCGACCTACGACGCGATCGTCGAGCACGCCCGGCGCGACCATCCGGACGAGGCCTGCGGGATCGTGGCCGGCCGGGACGACAGGCCGACCCGCTTCGTACCGATGGCCAATGCGGAGCGTTCGCCGACCTTCTACCGGTTCGACGCGCAGGAGCAGCTCAAGGTCTGGCGGGAGATGGACACCGCAGACGAGACGCCGGTGGTGATCTACCACTCGCACACCGCCACCGAGGCCTACCCCTCGCGGACCGACCTGGCCTATGCCAGCGAGCCGGATGCCCACTGGGTGCTGGTCTCCACCCGCGACAGCGAGTCCACCGAGTTCCGGTCCTTCCGCATCAGAGCGGGAACAGTGGAGGAGGAGCAGGTGCAGGTGGTGCCGGCGTACTGACGGAGCCGGAATCCCGACGCCGTGCCCTGTCGTTGCACCAACGGACCAGTTCCCGAGCCCAGGAGTAGACCGGCTGATGGCCATCGAGGTGCGTATCCCGACGATCCTCCGCAGCTACACCGGCGGGGAGAAGTCAGTGCCGGCCGAGGGCGGCACCCTGGGTGAGCTGTTCGCCGACCTGGACAGCCGCCACGCCGGACTGCGCGGCCGGCTGGTCAACGCCGACGGCGGTGGCCTGCAGCGTTTCGTCAACGTCTACGTCAACGACGAGGACGTCCGCTTCCTCGGCTCGCTGGAGACGCCGCTCGCCGACGGCGACGCGGTCACGATCCTGCCTGCCGTGGCCGGTGGCTCCGGCCAGCGGGCGACCCCGGGCGGCTGACCGCCTCCCCATGCGCTTCGACAGCCTGCTCGACTCCCTCGGCCGCACGCCGCTGGTCGGGTTGCCACGGCTGTCGCCGTCCGCCGACGTGCGCCTGTGGGCCAAGCTCGAGCAGGACAACCCGACCGGGTCGGTGAAGGACCGGGCGGCTCTGTACATGATCGCGGCGGCCGAGAAGGAGGGCCGGCTCGCGCCCGGGTCGGTGATCCTGGAGCCGACGTCGGGCAACACGGGTATCTCGCTGGCGATGGTGGCGAAGCTGCGCGGCTACAGCGTGGTCTGCGTGATGCCGGAGAACACCTCGGTCGAGCGCCGTCAGCTGCTGACGATGTACGGCGCCCAGATCATCACCTCGCCGGCCGCCGGGGGGTCCAACGAGGCGGTCGCGGTCGCCAAGCGGATCGCCGCCGAGCACCCCGACTGGGTGATGCTCTACCAGTACGGCAACCCGGCCAACGCGCTGTCGCATTACGAGGGGACCGGGCCGGAGCTGCTCGAGGACCTGCCGACGATCACCCACTTCGTGGCCGGGCTCGGGACGACGGGCACGTTGATGGGGGCCGGCCGGTTCCTCAAGGAGAACGTGCCCGGCGTGCGGATAGTCGCCGCCGAGCCGCGCTACGGCGAGCTGGTCTACGGCCTGCGCAACATCGACGAGGGGTTCGTGCCCGAGCTGTACGACGCCTCGGTGCTCGACTCGCGCTTCTCGGTCGGGCCGCGCGACGCGCTGCGTCGGACCAGGGAGCTGGTGGAGCAGGAGGGCATCTTCGCCGGCATCTCGACAGGGGCGATCCTGCATGCGGCGCTCGGCCAGGCCGAACGCGCGGTCAAGGCGGGCGAGCGGGCCGACATCGCGTTCATCGTCTGTGACGGTGGCTGGAAGTACCTCTCGACCGGTGCCTACGCCGGGACACTGGAGGAGGCGGAGGCGGCCCTGGAAGGCCAGCTCTGGGCCTGACCGCCTGCCGCCGCCGACCGGCTTTGAGTGCAGAAGTGGTTGCCATAGCAGCCACTTGTGCACTCAGTACGCCTGGTCGACCCAGCCACCGAGGAGCAGACCACGCCGGACGTGGTCGGCCACCGTGTTGCCCGACGCGAACACCGCGACTGCAGGGAAGCGAAGCACCAGTGGTCCGGACAGCGTGATCTCGTTCTGGCGGTCCATGTCGGCCCACCACTGGCGCACCTCGGTGTGCGCGGTGCCATCGATCTCCACCGCCACCGCGTAGTCCGGCCAGAACGCGTCCAGCCACCTGCGCCTGCCGCGTGAGTCCCGGCGGACGGCTTGCATGGTGGGGGTCGGCAGTCGGTGCCGGCGCAGCAGCCGGGTGAACTCGAGCTCCGGCAGCGAGTGCGCGCCTCCGGCGAGATCACTCATCGTCCTGCGCAGCACGGCCCGGCGAGGGACCCTCGTCAACCGCCTCACGACGGACTCGAGGTCGACCACTCGCGTCAGCCGTTGCTGGACGCCCGCCGCCAGGATGGCAGCCGCGCGTTCGTCACTGCCGGCGCTGCTCGCCATGTCGACGAGCGAGCGGGCGATGCGCGTCCGCGGCGGCAGCCGGAGCGGGTGCACATCGGCGCTCGTGAGACAACGAGAGTGCCGCACGACGAGACCGGGTTGCGGCGTGACCCGGTGCCCGACTGGGACGAGGACATGAACCTCGGCGCAGGCGTAGCCGACGAGCCCGTCCACTTCGGCGGCCGTCGAAGCAGCCAGCACCGCCGTCCTGCCAGCGTGCAGGAGCCCGGCCCACCGACGCTGGGCCACGTCCAGCGGGCCGCTGTGGGACACCAGGACGCGCGGGGACACGCGCGCCCAGCGTTCGGAGTCGAGCAGCCACCGCAGCTGACCGCGGGTCAGATGCCGGAGCGCCTGGTTCACGGTGAGGACACCCGACTGCACAGCGAGCACGCTTTGCAGTGCCGGGTCGGGGAGGGCCACAGCGCTCACGTGGGTACCGTCGGCGGGGAGCGCGACCGACGGCTCCTGCGCGGTGCAGTCTGTGGACTCACTTAGGCTGTGGGACGTGAGCGACGCGCCGATTGGGATCTTCGACTCCGGCGTCGGCGGCCTCACCGTGGCCCGGGCCGTGCTCGACCAGCTTCCCCACGAGCCGGTCCTCTACGTCGGGGACACCGCTCGCGGGCCCTACGGTCCGCGCCCGCTCGCCGAGGTTCGCGCGTTCGCGCTGGAGGTGATGGACCATCTGGTCGCCGAGGGCGTGAAGCTCCTGGTGATCGCCTGCAACAGCGCCAGCGCGGCCTGCCTGCGTGACGCGCGAGAGCGTTACGACGTACCGGTCGTGGAAGTGGTGCTGCCGGCGGTCCGGCGGGCGGTGGCCGCCACCCGCAACAGCCGGGTGGGTGTCATCGGCACCCGGGCCACCGTGGCCAGCCGCGCCTACGACGATGCGTTCGCCGCCGCACCACACATCGAGCTCACCAGCGCGGCCTGCCCCCGTTTCGTCGAGTTCGTCGAGCGGGGCGACACCCACAGCCGCGAGCTGATCGAGGCTGCCGAGGACTACTTGGCACCGCTCAGCGCCGCCGGCGTCGACACGCTGGTGCTCGGCTGCACCCACTACCCCCTGCTCACCGGCGTGATCAGCCTGGTCATGGGGGACGAGGTCACGCTGATCAGCAGCGCCGAGGAGACGGCGAAGGACGTCCTGCACGCCCTCGTCCGGGAGCAGCTCGAGCGCGCCGACGAGCTGCCGCCCCCGGAGCATGTGTTCCTGGCCACCGGGGACCCGGAGGCGTTCGGCCGGCTCGGCCGTCGCTTCCTCGGTCCGGAGGTTGGCAGCGTCCGCGCCGCCGGCTTCGCGACAGCAGTCGGAGCCTGACCGGCGTGCGTCTCACCGTTCTGGGCTGCGCCGGCACGTTCCCTGGGCCCGAGTCCCCGTGCTCGTCCTACCTGCTCGAGCACGACGGCTTCAGGCTGCTGGTGGACATGGGCAACGGCGCGCTGGGCAACCTGCAGCGGTGCGGGGACCTGCTCGGCGTCGACGCTGTCGTGCTCAGCCACCTGCACGCCGACCACTGCCTGGACCTGGTGTCCTACGCCTACGCCCGGCACTACCACCCGGGCGGCCCGGCCCCGCGCATCCCGGTCTACGGTCCCGAGGGCACCGAGCGCCGGCTCAACCAGGTCTACGGCGCCGAGGGCAAGGGGCTCGGTGAGGTGTACGACTTCCGGCCGGCCCGGCCGGGAACCCTCGACCTCGGCCCCTTCGAGGTCACCCTGGCGAGGGTCAACCACCCGGTCGAGTGCTACGGCGTACGGGTCCAGGCGGGCGGGCGGGCCTTCGCCTACTCGGCCGACACCGGCGAGAGCGACGCGCTGGTCGAGCTGGCCCGCGACGCCGACCTGTTCCTCTGCGAGGCGTCGTTCCTGGACGGCACGAAGCACCCGGAGGACGTCCACCTGACCGGTCGCCAGGCCGGCGAGCATGCGACCCGGGCCGGCGCGAGGTGGCTGTTGCTCACCCACCTGGTCGCGTGGGGAGACGAGCAGCAGTCGTTGATCGACGCGGCGTCGACATACACCGGCCGGCTCGAGCTGGCCCGGGCCTGCGCAACGTACGACATCTGAGGGCGACATCTGAGGGCGACATCTAGGCTGCCCCCCATGCCCCGCCCCGACGGCCGCTCGGCCGACCAGCTGCGTCCCGTCGTGTTCACCCGCGGCTGGCAGGAGCACGCCGAGGGCTCGACCCTGGTGGAGTTCGGCCGCACCAGGGTGCTCTGCTCGGCCAGCGTGACCGAGGGCGTCCCGCGCTGGCGCCGGGGCAGCGGGCTGGGCTGGGTCACCGCGGAGTACGCGATGCTTCCGCGCGCCACCCACACGCGTAACGACCGCGAGTCGGTGCGCGGCAAGATCGGCGGCCGGACCCACGAGATCAGCCGGCTGATCGGTCGCAGCCTGCGCGCCAGCATCGACCTGAAGGGGCTGGGCGAGAACACGATCGCCGTCGACTGCGACGTGCTCCAGGCTGACGGCGGCACCCGTACGGCGGCGATCACCGGCTCCTACGTCGCGCTCGCCGACGCCGTGGACTGGCTGCGCGAGCGGGGCTCGCTGAAGGGCGAGGCACTCACCGGCTCCGTCGCGGCGGTCAGCGTCGGCGTCATCGACGGTGAGCCGCGGCTGGACCTCTGCTACGACGAGGACGTCAACGCCGGCACCGACATGAACGTGGTCGTGACCGGCACCGGCGAGTTCGTCGAGGTCCAAGGTACGGCGGAGCAGGCCGCGTTCGACCGGGCCACCCTCGACGTCTTGCTGGATCTCGCTGTCGCCGGCTGCGTGGAGCTGACCCGGGCCCAGCGGTCGGCGCTGTCTGAGCCGCGACCGGTCCCCCGGCCCCTGCGCACGTCGCACGCACCGATGTGAGCGGGCCGGCCAACAGCAGGCGGGTCGTCCTGGCCACCCGCAACCCCGGCAAGGTGGCCGAGCTGCGCCGGATCCTGACCGGCCGGATCGACGTCCACCTGGTCGGCCTCGAGCACTTCCCAGGCGTGGGCGACATCGCCGAGACCGGGTCGACATTTGTCGAGAACGCGCTGATCAAGGCGACGGCGGTCGCCGCCGCCACCGGGCTGACGGCGATCGCCGACGACTCCGGGCTCTGCGTCGACGCGCTCAACGGCATGCCCGGTGTGCTGTCAGCCCGCTGGGCCGGCCGGCACGGCGACGACCTCGCCAACCTCCGGCTGGTGCTGGACCAGCTGGCCGATGTGCCGCGAGACCGGCGCGGCGCGCACTTCGCCTGCGCGGCGGCCGCGGTGGCGCCGGGCCGCGGTGAGCGGGTCGCCGAGGCCACGCTGGAGGGCTACCTGCTCGACCGGCCGCAGGGGAGCCACGGGTTCGGCTACGACCCGGTCTTCGTCCCGGGCGGCGGAAGTCGGACCACGGCAGAGCTCTCGGCGGCGGAGAAGGATGCGATCAGCCATCGCGGGAAGGCGTTCAGCACGCTCGTCCCGCTGCTCGCCGAGCTCCTGGACTGATCAAAGGGCCAATAGCCCTCGGGCCACCGCCGGCAGGTCGGCACCGGTCACGTCGGGGGCAGAGAAAACCGACGGATAGGGGCGCCCGCGCCGGTTGACGAAGCCGGTGAGCATCCCGGTGCGCTTGGCGCCGTCGAGGTCCCAGGGGTGCACGGCGACCATCGCCATCCGGTCCATCGCCGCCCCGCACTGGTCACCGGCGTAGCGGTATGCCTGCGCGGCGGGCTTCCACCGGCCCGGCTCGTCCACTGACATCCGCCGCTCGACCAGGTCAGCCACCCCCACCTTGTCGAACAGCTTCGCCGCAATGGCCGTCGAACCGTTGGTCAAGGTCACCAGGCGTACGCCGGCTTCGTGCAGGATCCGCATCCCCTCGGGTACGTCGGGGTGCACGTCGAGTGCCGACATGCCGCCTAGCACCTGGGAGATCGCGTCGTCGACATCGGTGGTGAGGCCCGGCCGGCCGTGGAGCAGCGTCCGCAGCACGTCGCCGGCGACGTCGGGGAATGATGCGGTAGCGCCCGCCGCGGTCAGCGCGAAACCGTCCCGCAGGGTGGCGGCGAACCAGGTGTCGAGCAGGTCGGGGGACGTACCGATCGCCGCGAAGACCTCGCGCATCGGCTCCATGTCCGACAGCGTCTCGTTGACGTCGAAGACGACGACTGCTGGTCGCACGGAGCGCCTCCTCAGCGGATGTCAGGTGCGAGAGAGGGGACTCGAACCCCTACGCCCGAAGGTACCGGGACCTAAACCCGGCGCGTCTGCCAATTCCGCCACTCTCGCGATGCGGTTCGGTCCGCCGGTCCATCGTAGGGACTGCTGACGACGATGGCGTGCTCTCCTGTCGCTCGTGGTATCCACGTCAGTCAGTGAGCACGCCAGTGAGTGAGCCCGTCAGCCAGTCAGTGAGGAGCAGCCCGTGCAAGCCGTGACCGTCGCTCCGGGAGATCGGCGATCAGCCGGCGTAGAGGAGATCGGGGAGCCTCCGGAGCACGACGGGTCGGTCCTGGTCGAGGGGTTGTTCATCGGCATCTGTGGCACCGATGCCGAGATCGTGGCTGCCGGCTACGGCCAGCCGCCCGCCGGGCACGAGCGGCTCGTGCTGGGGCACGAGTCGCTGGGCCGAGTGCTCGAGGCGCCGAAGGGCTCCGGGCTCGCGGCCGGGGACCTGGTGGCGGGCATCGTGCGCCGGCCGGACCCCGAGCCGTGTGCGTGCTGCGCACAGCAGGAGTGGGACATGTGCCGCAACGGCGGCTACGTCGAACGCGGGATCAAGGGCCGCGACGGCTACGGGTCGCAGCGGTGGCGGGTGGACCCGGAGTTCGCGGTTCCGGTCGACGCGGCACTGGGGGACCTCGGTGTGCTGCTGGAGCCGACCTCTGTGGTGGCGAAGGCCTGGGAGCAGGTGGAGCGGATCGGCGCGCGCGCCTGCTACCAGCCGAGCACCGTGGTGGTGACCGGGGCGGGGCCGATCGGGCTGCTCGCCGCGCTGCTCGGCGTACAGCGGGGGCTCGACGTGCACGTGGTCGACCGGGTCACCGACGGGCCGAAGCCCGCGCTCGTTCGCGACCTCGGGGCGACGTACCACAGCGAACCGATCGACAAGATCGGTGTCGCCGCGGACGTGGCCATCGAGTGCACGGGGATCGGCCAGCTGGTCTTCGGCCTGGTCGCCGGCGCCGCGCCCAACGCGGTCATCTGCCTGGCCGGTCTCGCGGCGGGCAGCGAGCAGACACCGACCGCTCTCGACGCCGTGAATCGCGGGCTGGTGCTCGGCAACCAGGTCCTGTTCGGCAGCGTGAACGCCGCCCGCCGGCACTACGAGCAGGCCGCCGACGCGCTCGCAGCGGCCGACGCCGGCTGGCTGGGCCGGGTGGTGAGCAGACGTGTTCCGATGGCGGACTGGCCCAGCGCCCTCGACCGGCAGCCGGACGACGTGAAGGTCGTCGTGGATCTGACCGCCTAGCGTCGGTAGCCACCGACTCCGCGGGGTAGGCCGGGACGTAGGCAGTGGGACGAACAGGAGGCACGGTGGCGAGTTCAGCGGGCAGTGACCCGGCTGCGATCCAGCGCGAGATCGAGGCGACCAGGCAGGAGCTGGCCGAGACCCTGGACGCGATCGCCGAGAAGGTGAGCCCCAAGCGGGTCGCCAGCCGCGGCGGCGCGCGGGTCAAGGAGAAGATCAACGCCGTCTTCACCCAGACTGCCGACGGGAGCGCCGGCGGCCAGGTGCCCGACATCGGTACAGCGACCCGCCCGGCCGGTTCCGAGGCCCGCCCGGAGATCTCGCCGGAGGAGGCGCTGGCCGCCGGGGTGCCGCCGGGCTACCCCTACCGGTCAGGCGGGGTCACGGCGTACGCCGGACAGAGCGAGTCGGTGCTGCGCAAGGACCGGGTGGCCATGGCGGCGGGGGCCGGCGTGCTGCTGCTCGTCCTGATGAGCCGCCGGCGCAAGCGCAAGCGCTCGGCCGGCGACTCCCGCTGATTCGGCTGCCGCGGGGCGTGCGCAGGGAGGTACCAGGCCCGGGCCAGGAGTCCGTCTGGGACTACCCGCGACCGCCCGCGGTTCAGCGGGTGAGCGCCGAGGTCGTGGTCGTCCTCGGCGGGGTCGAGATCGCCCGCTCGACTGCCGCTCTGCGCGTGCTGGAGACCTCGCACCCGCCCGTCTACTACCTGCCGCCGGCCGACGTGGTGGCGGGCGTGCTGACGGCGAGTGCCCGGTCGTCGTACTGCGAGTTCAAGGGGATGGCCGCCTACTGCTCGGTAGTGGCCGGCGGCCGGCACGAGGCCGATGCTGCGTGGTACTACCCGCAGCCCTCGCCCGGCTACGAGCAGCTGGCCGGCCACATCGCGTTCTACCCGGCGCGCATGGATGCCTGTTTCGTCGGTGCCGAGCAGGTACGGCCGCAGGAAGGGGACTTCTACGGCGGTTGGGTCACCGCGTCGGTGGTCGGCCCGTTCAAGGGCGGCCCCGGCTCGCGAGCCTGGTGAGACCTGCTGGCGAGCTTGCTAGCCGGCCCGCGCCATCAGCCGGTCGGTGGCCGCCTCGAGTCCGCGCAAGGTGACCGGGCAGTGCCGGCCCCACTTGACCAGCCGCTGGGCACCCAGCAGGCCCTCCAGGCTGTCCATGTCGTAGTAGTCGAGCCCGGCCAGGTCGACCACGACCGGCCCGGCGTCGTCCGCGGCCAGGTCGAAGACCAGGTCCTGCAGCCGGCGACGGGTGCGTCCGCTCAGCTCGCCGCTCACCTCCACCAGGCGTACGTCGTCCACCTGCCGCACCGCGCAGCGCAGGCGGCTCGGTAGCCGGAGGGTGGGGCGTCGGCGCACGTGCTGCTCCTCGGGTTGATCGATCCGTGAGTTGGTCCGTTCGGCGCACCGAGAGCGGCTGCCACTAGTTCTTTCGGGCTATCCCGGCTGGTCCTTTAGCCCAACAGGACGGATTTCTCAGACGCGGCTGCCCGCTCGCCGCCCGGTCTCGCGTCGCGTGGTGGGATGGGCAGATGACGGCGGAGGGCCTGGTCGAGCGGGCGTGGCTCGGTGTGACGGTGCGCACCTACGCCTCCGAGGTGCCGACGCTCGTGCACAACCTGGCCCGGGGCCGGGAGCGCTTTGCTGACAGCGTCCTGCTCGACTCGCCGGAGGGCGAGGTCACCTACTCGGAGTTCGCCGAGCTCGTCGAGGGCGCCGCGCGGCGCCTCGCGGAGGAGGGGCTGCGACCCGGCGACCGGTTGGCCGTCCTGCTCCGCAACGGCCTGGACATCGCGGTGGCGATCTGGGCTTGCGCCCGTGGTGGCTACGTCTTCGTCGGCCTGCCGACCAACCTGCGCGGCGAGCAGTGGGGATACATGCTGGCGCACTCGGGAGCGCTGCTGGCGCTGGCCCACGAGGAGTACCTGGTCGAGCTCATGGCGGCGGGGGAGCAGGCCGGGCTGCCGGCCGGACGGGTCCGGCTCGTCGGCAACCACCTCACCGGAGCCCAGCTGGCATGGGACGCGGCGGCTGCGCTGCCCGGCGCCGAGGACACCTACGGCGTGATCTACACCTCCGGCACGACCGGGCGGCCCAAGGCGAGCCGGCTCACCCATCTCGGGACGATGCAGGCTGCCGAGTTCTACGTGCGCGCGCTGGGCCTGACCCCGGCCGACCGGACAGCGATTCATCTGCCCTTCTACTACCTGTCCGGACACGTGACCCAGCTCAACCCGGTGATGCTCGCCGGCGGCTCGGCAGTGGCGATGCCGGAGTTCACCCCGGTGGCGCTGGTGTCGCTGATCGTCGAGTCCGGCGTCACCTTCCTCGACGTGGTCCCGTCGATCTGGCCGTTGTTGCTGCGCGACCCGCGCTTCCGTGACGTGCCGCGGCTGCGGGTCGCGGCCTTCGGGGGTGCGCCGATGCCGGTCTCGACGGTCGACCGGCTACGGGACCGGCTGCCCGAGCTGGAGCTCTTCGACGTCTACGGGATGACCGAGACCGCCGGGACGATCACCTGTCTGCTGGACGGCGAGTTCGCTTCCAAGCCGGGGTCGGTGGGGCGGCCGGTGCCCTTCAACGACATCCGGCTGGTGGGTGACGACGGCGATGAGGTAGCTGCCGGCGAGGCGGGGGAGCTGTGGGTGCGCGGACCGACGGTCACGGCCGGCTACTACAACGACGACGAGGCGACCGCCACTGCCATCACCGACGGATGGCTGCACACCGGCGACTACGCCCGGCTCGACGAGGACGGCTTCGTCTACGTGCTCGACCGTAAGAAGGACATGATCATCCACGGTGGCGTGAAGGTGTACTCGGTCGAGGTGGAGAACCTGCTCGTCCGGCACCCGTCGGTCGCCGAGGCCGCCGTGGTCGGCGTACCGAACGCTGTCGCCTTCGAGACCGTCGCCGCGTTCCTCGTGCCCGCCGACGGTGCCGAGGTCGACGTGGAGACCGTGCAGGGCTGGGTGCGCACGCGGATGGCCGCGCACGCCGTACCGCGCCACGTCCGGGTGGTGCAGACCATTCCGCGCAACCGCACCGGCAAGATCGACAAGCGGCTGCTGCGCGAGCTGCTGGTCAGCGAGCTGGCTGGGAGTCGTCCTACGGCGGTAGACCAGCCGGTCCGAGGTCCGTCAGCCGGCTAGGCCCTGGCGCTGCGCCCAGAGTGCCGCCGAGGTCCGGTCGGCGACGCCGAGAGCGGCGAAGACGTTGGTCAGGTGGGTCTTGACGGTCTTCTCGCTGATGCCGAGCCGCCGCCCGATCTGCTTGTTGGGCAGCCCGGCGGCGACCAGGCCGAGCACCTCGCGTTCGCGCGGCGAGAGCGCGGGCTCGACGGGCGCGGCCGGGCTCCCACCGCCGCCCGGCAGGAACACGGTGGCTGCCTTCGCGGAGAACGGTGCGTCGCCGGCGGCCGCTGCCCGGACTCCGCGCAGGATCTCGTCGGGCTCCGCGTCCTTGAGGAGGTAGCCCACGGCGCCGGCTTCCAGGGCGGCCAGGATCCGTTCGCGCTCACTGAACGAGGTGAGGATCACGACGCGGGTGGCCGGCGCGACCGTCCGCAGCCGCCGGGTGGTCTCGACGCCGTCGAGGCCGGGCATCGACAGGTCCATCAGCGCCACGTCCGGCCGGGTCTGCTCGGCCAGGGCCAGCGCTTCCTCGCCGCCTGCCGCCGACCCGGCGCAGGTGAGATCCGACGTACCGGCTAGGAGCTCAGCCAGACCACGGCGGATCAGCTCGTGGTCATCCACGAGCAGGACCCGGATCATCGGAGCGGGATCTCGAGAGTGAGCATGGTTCCGGCACCGGGCTCCGAGGAGAGCTGGAGCAGGCAGCCGGTCTGCTCGGCCAGCTCGGCCGCGAGCTCCAGGCCCAGGTGGCCCTCGCCGCGTCGCCGAGCCCGGGTCGACTGGTCGAAGCCGACACCGTCGTCCGCCACGACGAGCTGGATACGGCGGTCGTCACGGTGGAGGCTGACGTGGACGTGGCCCGCATGGGCATGCTTGATGACGTTGCGGACCGCCTCCTGAGCGACGCGGAAGAGCAGCGCCTCGTCCTCCGCCCGTAGTCGCACCTGCGGATCGACGTCGGCGGTCACCTCTACCCCGCCGGCGCGCACGGTGGAGGTCAGGTCGGCCAGGGCCGCTGCGAGGCCCTCCTCGTGCAGCTTGGGGGGCGCGATGTTGAGCACGAGCGTGCGCAGCTCGCGCACCCACTGCCGCAGGCCGGTAGCCGTCTGGCTGATGACGGCCGCCTCCGAGGACAGCCCGGCGGCAGCCACCTTGGTACCGGCTGCGGAGAGGGAGTACGAGGCTCCGGCCAGGCCCTGGACGACACCGTCGTGCAGATCGGCGGCGATGCGGCGACGCTCGGTGTCGGAGGCGGCGAGCGTCTGCCGGAGCAGGTCGACCTGCCTGCGCTCACCGGCCCGGAGCCGACGGGCCAGGGACACCGCGAGCGGGATCTGTACGACGTAGAGCAGCGCCAGACCGACCAGAAGGGCAGGGGCGAAGGCGCGCAACGTCTGCTGTCCGTAGGCGCTGATCACGTCGTACCGCTGGTAGGTCTCGAAGAGCACCGGCTGGCCGGAGGTCGTGCGCATGCCGAGGTAGACCTCGAGCAGCTTGCCGAACTGGCGCTCGTCGGCGTTCTCCGGGGCCTGCAGGTTGCTCACCTCGGCGATGACCTGGCCGCTGCGGATGGCACCCTGCTCGTCCTCACCGAGCGGGAACTGCTGACCGACGAGCCGACTGTCGTCGCTGTAGAGGATCCGGCCGGAGGGGTCCCACACCTTGACCCGGATGATCGATGTCGACAGCACGTGGTCGTGCACGAACCTGTCGAGTGCCTGCTGGGCCGGGCCGCTGCCGCTCAGGGCTTCGTCGCTCAGCTGCGGTCCGGCGACGTCACGCCCGACCACGGCGGTCAGCCGTTTGGCGTCCTTCACCGCGTTGTCGGTAGCCAGGCGGCGCTGAACGGTGATGCCGGCGCCGGTGATCACGGCAGCGGCGGCCAGCCCGGCGAGCAGGAAGACGGCGACCGGCCGGACGATGGAGGACTGCCGGGCAGCAGGGTCACGGCCGCTACGCCGCTCCGCTCTCGGCTGAGAACTGCCGTCCGGTGCCGGCGGAGCTTCGGGACGGGCCTGCACGGTCGTCACGGTGCCCGTCTCCTGTTCCTGATGAATGTTGCGACCGCCAGGGCCGAGGTCTGCATCTGTCTATCGGCAGCCTGCGGCAAACGCCGAAGCCGGACATGACCGACCGCACGCAGCCGGAGCTACGGGCGGTCGG
>JALYXH010000213.1 GCA_030947185.1 Actinomycetota bacterium
GTGCTGGGCCAGCCGTTCGCCGGCCAGCACCACGGCACCGGGATGCGACAGCGCCTCGGCCAGCGCCCGCCCGGTCTCGTCCAGCTCACTGCTGTTGTCGCCGGCCAGCGCGTGCAGCAGCGCCGCCTCGCCCCCGGGCACCGTGCGCACCAGCCGGCCGGAGGCCTTGGTGAGGCCGGGGGTCGCGTACGGCGCCACCGAGAAGACCTGCACGCCGCGCTCGCGGGCCGCCTTGCGCAGCCGCAGGAAGACGATCGGCGACTCCTCCTCGGCCTCGAAGCCGACCAGCAGCACCGCCGGGGCGGCTTCCAGGTCGGTGTAGGTGAGGGTCCCGCCGGTGCCGGCGACCGAGGCGGCGAGGAAGTCCAGCTCCTCGGCCGAGTGCGGCCGGGCCCGCATGTCGACGTCGTTGGTGCCCAGCACGACCCGGGCGAACTTGCCGTAGGCGTAGGCATCCTCGAGCGTCAGCCGCCCACCGGTGAGGACGCCGGTGCGACCGCCGGCCTCGCGCAGCCCGTCGGCCGCCCGCTCCAGCGCCTCGCTCCAGGACGCCTCGACCAGCCGGCCGTCCTCACCCCGGACGAGCGGGGTGCGGATGCGGTCGGGCTGGGTGGCGTAGGTGAAGGCCCACCTGCCCTTGTCGCAGTTCCACTCCTCGTTGACCTCGGGGTCGTCGCCGGCCAGCCGGCGCAGCACCTTGCCGCGCCGCCAGTCGGTCCGGATCGCGCACCCCGACGCGCAGTGCTCGCAGATGCCCGGGGTTGAGACCAGGTCGAAGGGCCGGGCCCGGAACCGGTAGGACGCCCCGGTCAGCGCGCCCACCGGGCAGATCTGCACGGTGTTGCCCGAGAAGTAGGACTCGAACGGCTCGTCCTCGTAGACGCCCACCTGCTCGAGCGCACCCCGCTCGAACAGCTCGATGAAGGGGTCCCCGGCGATCTGCTGGGAGAACCGCGTGCAGCGCGCGCACAGCACGCAGCGCTCCCTGTCGAGCAGCACCTGCGAGGAGATCGCCAGCGGCTTGGGGTAGGTGCGCTTGACGTCGCGGAACCGCGAGCTGGCGGCGCCGTTGGTCATCGTCTGGTTCTGCAGCGGGCACTCGCCGCCCTTGTCGCAGACCGGGCAGTCGAGCGGGTGGTTGATCAGGAGCAGCTCGATGGTGCCGGCCTGCGCCTTGGCCGCGACGGGCGAGGAGAGCTGGGTCTTGACGACCATCCCGTCGGTGACCGTCGTCGTGCAGGCGGTGAGCGGCTTGCGCTGCCCCTCCACCTCCACGATGCACTGCCGGCAGGCGCCGATCGGGTCCAGCAGCGGGTGGTCGCAGAAGCGCGGGATCTGGATCCCGACCAGCTCGGCCGCCCGGATGACCAGCATCCCCTTCGGTACGTCGAGAGCAATGCCGTCGACCGTGACCGAGACGGTCTCGACCGGCTGCTCCGCCGGGGCGCCGCCGGAGGGGGACTGGGCCAGGATCGTCATCCGGGCACCCCGGCCGGCACCCGGGCGCCGGCCCGGTCCGGGTCGAACGGGCAGCCGCCCTGCTCGTAGTGCGCGACGAACTCGTCCCGGAAGTACTTGATGCCGGACACGATCGGGCTGGTCGCGCCGTCGCCGAGGGCGCAGAACGAACGGCCGAAGATGTTGTCGCAGGTGTCGAGCAGCGTGGCGATGTCCTCCTCCGAGCCGACCCCCTGCTCCAGCCGGGCCAGGATCTGCGCCATCCAGTAGGTGCCCTCGCGACACGGGGTGCACTTGCCGCACGACTCGTGGGCGTAGAACTGGGTCAGCCGCAGCGCGGTCTTCACGATGCAGGTCGTCTCGTCCATCACCATGATCGCGGTGGTGCCGAGCAGCGAGCCGGCGTCGATCATGCCTTCGAAGTCGAGCGGGGCGTCGAGGTGCTCGCCCGTCAGCATCGGCGTCGACGAGCCGCCGGGCGTCCACGCCTTGAGCTGGTGCCCGTCGCGCACGCCGCCGGCCATCTCGAGCAGCTCGCGCAGCGTCGTACCGAGCGGGACCTCGAACTGGCCGGGCCGGTTGACGTGCCCCGACACCGACATGATCTTGGGGCCGGGGGACTTCTCGGTGCCCATCGAGCGCCACCACTCGACACCGCGCAGGACGATCCACGGGACGCTGGCGATCGTCTCGACGTTGTTGATCACCGTCGGGGAGTCGTAGAGCCCGTGCGTGGCCGGGAACGGCGGGCGCAGCCGCGGCTGGCCGCGGTAGCCCTCGAGCGAGTCCAGCAGCGCCGTCTCCTCGCCGCAGATGTAGGCGCCGGCACCTCGGTGGATGGTGATCTCGAGGTCGAACCCGCTGCCCAGGATGTCGGTGCCCACATAGCCGGCGGCGCGCGCCTCGGCCACCGCCGCGTCCAGCCGCCGGCCGGCCTGCACCAGCTCGCCGCGCAGGTAGATGAAGGCGTGGTTGCTGCGCACGGCGTACGACGCGATGACCACGCCCTCGATCAGCTCGTGCGGGTCGGCCATCATCAGCGGGGTGTCCTTGCAGGTGCCCGGCTCACCCTCGTCGGCGTTGACCACGAGGTAGTGCGGCTTGCCGTCGCCCTGCGGGATGAACCCCCACTTCATGCCGGTGGGGAAGCCGGCCCCCCCGCGGCCGCGCAGTCCGGAGTCCTTGACCAGCTGGATGATCTCGTCCTGCGGCATCTCCAGCGCCCGGCGCAGGGCCTGGTAGCCCTCGGTGCGCTCATAGGTCTCGAGCGTCCAGGACTCCGGCTCCTCCCAGCGGGAGGTCAGTACGCGGGTCAGCGGCATCAGGCGGATCCAGTCTTCGGGTCGGTGCTGTCCTCGGGGCTGCCTTCGGTGCTGGCTTCCGGCCGGGGGTCGAGCTCCGGGACGTGCGGGCGGAAGGTGTCGCGGACGCCCTCCTCGGAGGTTCCCGGCGCCGGGTCGGGCGAGGTCACCGAGGTGCCGTGCGCCTGCACGCCCGGGTCGTCGCCCGGCTCCTCCTGCTGCGACCCGGACTCCTCGTCCCGGCGGCTGCTCGGCATCTGGGTGTAGCCGGACCGGCCGGCATCGGCCGCGCCGGTCGTGTAGGTCGCCGCAGCGTCCTGCGGGGTCAGCTCGCGCTCGGTCACCCCGCCCGGTACGCCGTACCCCTGCCCGGCGGGGGGCGCCACGTCGGTGCCGGCCAGATCGACGGTCCCGCGGAAGTCGGTCGACTCCGGCGGTGCCTCCCGCGCGGGCGCCTTGCCGGGTGGCGGCGAGCCGAAGCCGGCCAGCTCCGCCTCGATCTCCTTGAACGTGGTCAGCGGGGCCCCCCGCGACGGGTGCGGCCGCTCACCGCGTTGCAGCCCCTCGACGATGCCGAGCGCGCTGTCGGGCGAGACGTTGTCGTAGAACTCGTAGTTGACAGTGAGCACCGGCGCGAAGTCGCAGGCGGCCAGGCACTCGGCGTGCTCGAGGGTGATCGTGCCGTCCTCGGTCGTCTGGTCGTGGCCCACGCCCAGATGCCTGGACAGCCGGGCGAAGACCTCCTCGGCCCCGAGCAGCTGGCAGGACAGGTTGGTGCAAACGCTGACCAGCCAGTCACCGGCCGGCCTGCGCTTGTACATCGTGTAGAAGGTGGCGACCGCGCCGACCTCGGCCTTGGTCAGGCCGAGCTCGTCGGCGCACAGCGCGACGCCGTCGGAGCTGACGAACCCCTCCTCCGACTGCACCAGGTGCAGCATCGGCAGCAGCGCGGAACGGGACTGCGGGTAGCGGGCGATGATCTCGCGGGCCCGGGAGCGGGTCTGGTCGGTCAGCGGCATCTAGCGGTCCACCCCACCGAGGACGGGGTCCAGGCTCGCCACCGAGGCGATGACGTCGGCGATCAGACCGCCCTCGGTCATCGCCGGCACCGCCTGCAGGTTGACGAACGAGGGGTCCCGCACGTGCACCCGGTAGGGCCGGGTGCCGCCGTCGCTGATCACGTGGGCACCGAGCTCGCCGCGGGGGGACTCAACAGCGCTGTAGACCTGGCCGGCCGGGACCCGGAACCCTTCGGTCACCAGCTTGAAGTGGTGGATCAGCGCCTCCATCGACGTACCCATGATCGTGCGCACGTGGTCGAGGGAGTTGCCCAGGCCGTCCGGGCCGAGCGCGAGCTGCGCCGGCCAGGCGATCTTCTTGTCGGCCACCATCACCGGACCGGGCCGCAGCCGGTCCAGCGCCTGCTCGACGATCTTCAGCGACTCGCGCATCTCCGCCATCCGGACGAGGTAACGGGCGAACACGTCGGCGTCGGTCGTGGTCGGTACGTCGAAGTCGTAGGTCTCGTAGCCGCAGTACGGCGCGGTCTTGCGCAGGTCCCAGGGCAGGCCGGCCGAGCGCAGGACCGGGCCGGTGATGCCGAGCGCGACGCAGCCGGTGGTGTCGAGGTAGCCGACGTGCTTCGTCCGCCGCGTCCAGACCGGGTTGGCCGAGAGCAGGCCCTCGTACTCGTCCAGCCGGCCCGGCATCAGGGCCAGGAACTCGCGGATCTTCTCCTCGACGCCGGGCGGGAAGTCCTGGGCCAGCCCGCCGGGGCGGATGTAGGCGTGGTTCATCCGCAGCCCGGTGACCATCTCCAGGATGTCGAGGATGACCTCCCGCTCGCGCCAGCCGTAGAGCATGATCGACAGCGCGCCCAGCTCGAGCCCGGTGGTGGCCAGCCAGACCAGGTGCGAGCCGATCCGGTTGAGCTCCATCAGCAGCACCCGGATGACCGTGGCCCGCTCGGGGATCTCCTCGGTGATGCCGAGGAGCCGCTCGACCCCCAGGCAGTAGGCGGTCTCGTTGAACAGCGGCGAGAGGTAGTCCATCCGCGTCACGAAGGTGACGCCCTGGGTCCAGTTCCGGTACTCCAGGTTCTTCTCGATGCCGGTGTGCAGGTAGCCGATGACCACGCGGGTCTGGGTGACGGTCTCGCCCTCGAGCTCCAGCACCAGCCGGAGCACGCCGTGCGTAGACGGGTGCTGCGGGCCCATGTTGACGACGATCCGCTCGTCCTCGCCCGAGCCGGCGCCCGAGATCGTGTCCCAGTCCCCGCCGGTGACCGTGTAGACGCGACCCTCGGTCGTCTCGCGGGAGGGGGCCTCCCGGCTCTCGGAGGTGACGGTGTCAGGCATAGGCCCGCCTCTCGTCCGGAGGCGGCACCTGGGCGCCCTTGTACTCCACCGGTACGCCGCCGAGCGGGTAGTCCTTGCGCTGCGGGTGGCCCACCCAGTCGTCGGGCATCTCGATGCGGGTCAGCCCCGGGTGGCCGTCGAACACGATGCCGAAGAAGTCCCAGGTCTCCCGCTCGTGCCAGTCGGCGGTCGGGTAGACGCCCACCACGGACGGCACGTGCGGGTCCTCCGCACTGACCGCGACCTCCAGGCGGATCCGTCGCCCATAGCTCATCGAGGTCAGGTGGTAGACCGCGTGCAGCCGGTCGGGCACGCTCGGATAGTCCGCGCCGGAGACGCTCGAGCACAGCTCGAAGCGCAGCTCGGGGTCGTCGCGCAGCCGCTGGCAGACCTCGACCAGCCGCTCCCGCTGGAGGTGCAGAGTCAGCTCGCCGCGGTCGACCACCACCCGAAGGACGGCGTCGTCGAAGTCGGGGTAGGCCCGGGCCAGAGCGTCGGTGGCGGTGTCGAACCAGCCGCCGTACGGCTTGGGCGTGGACGGCAGCTCGGCGGCTCTCGGGACCAGCCCGCCGAAGCCGGAGGTGTCACCGCTGCCGGTGACCCCGAACATGCCGACGCTCATCGCGGCGCGCCGGCCGGGCTCAGCTCGCTCTGCGGCGCGGAGACCGACGCCTCGAGCGCCCGGGCGTTGGCGCCGAGCGGCTCGTGCATGATCTTGTCGTGCAGCTTGAGGATCGCGTCGAGCAGCATCTCGGGCCGGGGCGGGCAGCCGGGCAGGTACATGTCCACCGGGACCACGTGGTCCACGCCCTGCACGATCGCGTAGTTGTTGAACATGCCGCCACTGCTCGCGCAGACACCCATCGCGATGACCCACTTGGGCTCGGGCATCTGGTCGTAGATCTGGCGCAGCACCGGTGCCATCTTCTGGCTGACCCGGCCGGCCACGATCATCAGGTCGGCCTGCCGCGGCGAGGCACGGAAGACCTCCATGCCGAAGCGGGCCAGGTCGTAGCGGCCGGCACCGGTGGCCATCATCTCGATCGCGCAGCAGGCGAGCCCGAACGTCGCCGGCCACAGCGAGGACTTGCGCGACCAGTTGACGATGTTCTGCACGCTCGTCAGCAGGACGCCCGAGGGCAGCTTCTCCTCGATCCCCATCTAGACCAGGCCCATCCGGATCAGTCCCATTCCAGCCCGCCGCGGCGCCAGACATAGGCGTACGCCGCGAACACGGTGACGATGAACAGCACCATCTCGACAAGGCCGAACAGGCCCAGCCGGTCGAAGGCGACAGCCCACGGGTACAAGAAGATGATCTCGATGTCGAAGACGATGAACAGCATGGCCGTGAGGTAGAACTTGACCGGGAACCGGCCGGCACCCATCGGCTGCGCGGTCGGCTCGATCCCGCACTCGTAGGCGTCGAGCTTGGCCCGGTTGTAGCGCCGCGGCCCGATCAGGGTCCCTGCGACGACCGAGACGGTGGCGAAACCGGCACCGAGCGCGCCGAGCACGAGGATCGGGATGTAGGGCGTCAGCACGCGCACTCCCCTCCCCGTCGGTCTGCGGCCGGACCGGCCGCTGTCGGCGCCGTCGGCAAGCCTAGGTGCCGGGAGACGCCGCGGTGCACCCGGGTCCGGCGCGGGCTGGGGAAGCCGCTCACGCCGCCGGTGCCAGGCGGGTCATCGCGTTGATGACGCGGTCCATCGCGTCGCCGCCGCGGGGGTCGGTGAGGTTCGCGAGCAGCTTGAGGGTGAACTTCATCAGCAGCGGGTGCGGGAGCCCGTGGCGGGTCGCCGCCTTCATCACCGCCGGGTGACCGATCGCGCTCACGAAGACGCGGCCGAGGGTGTAGTACCCGCCGTAGCGGGCCTTCAGCTCGCGGGGGTAGGCGGCGAGTGCGCGCTCGCGAGCCGGTCCGGCCGGCCGGGCCAGCGCCTGCACGACGACCTCGGCGGCCAGCTCGCCGGACTCCATCGCGTAGGCGATGCCCTCGCCGTTGAACGGGTTGACGGCCCCGCCGGCGTCACCGACGAGCAGCAGGCCACGGGTGTAGTGCGGGGTGCGGTTGAAGCCCATCGGCAGCGCGCCGCCGCGGACCGGCCCGGTCGCGTTGGCCTCGACGTACCCCCACTCCTCCGGCAGGCCACCGAGCCAGCTGGCCAGCAGGCCGCGGTAGTCGGTGTTCTGGAAGGCGTCGGTGGTGTTGAGCAGGCCGAGTCCGACGTTGGACGTGCCGTCACCGACGCCGAAGATCCAGCCGTAGCCGGGCAGCAGCCGGCCCTTACCCGGTTCGCCGTCCCACAGCTCCAGCCAGGACTCCAGGTAGTCGTCGTCGTGGCGCGGGCTGGTGAAGTAGCGCCGGACCGCCACCCCCATCGGCCGGTCGTCGCGCTTGGCGACGCCCAGGGACAGGGCCAGCCGGCCGGAGCTGCCGTCGGCGGCCAGCACCAGTGGCGCGCGGTAGGTCACCGGCGTCTTGTCCGGCCCCACCTTGGCCTGTACACCGACCACCCTGGCGGCGTCGTCGAGCAGCGGCCCGGTCACGCTGGTCGACTGCTGGAGCCGGGCGCCCGCCTTCTGTGCCTGCCGGGCGAGCAGGTCGTCGAAGTCCAGCCGCGGCCGGACGAGCCCGTAGTCCGGGTAGGCCGCCAGCTCCGGCCAGGGAAGCTCGAGCCGCATCCCGCCCCCGACGATCCGCAGGCCCTTGTTGCGGATCCAGCCGGCCTCGGGCCTGGTGTCGATGCCCATCCCGACCAGCGACCGGACGGCCCGCGGGGTGAGCCCGTCGCCGCAGACCTTCTCGCGAGGGAACTCGCTCTTCTCCAGCAGGAGGACGTCCAGCCCGGCCTGGGCCAGATGGTAGGCGGCCGCGCTGCCGCCGGGACCGGCCCCGACGACGATGACGTCGGCGTCTCCGGTCACGGTCACGGCTGCTCCCAGCGTGCTTGTGAAAGCCTTCACGAGCGGTACGACCGAAGTCTAGGCCGTCTCGGCTACCGCCGCTGCGCGGGGCCGGCCTGTGCCGGGGCGGGTGGCCCGGTGCAGCGCGACGATGCCGCCGGTCAGGTTGCGCCAGGCCACGTCCTGCCACCCTGCCGCGCCGATGCGGGCGGCCAGCGACGGCTGGTCCGGCCACGCGGCGATCGACTCGGCCAGGTAGACGTAGGCCTCCGGATTGCTCGACACCGCACGCGCGACCGGCGGCAGCGCCCGCATCAGGTACTCCAGGTACAGCGTCCGGAACGGACCCCAGGTGGGCGAGCTGAACTCGCAGACCACCAGGCGGCCGCCCGGGCGGGTGACCCGCCGGAGCTCGGCGAGCGCCCGGTCGGGATCGGCGACGTTGCGCAGGCCGAAGGAGATCGTCACCGCGTCGAAAGAGCTGTCGGCGAACGGCAGGGCGAGGGCATCGCCGGCCACCAGATCCACCCGGCCGTTTCGAGCGGCCCGGCCTGACCCGGCTCGGCGGGCACCCGCGCGCAGCATGCCGAGGGAGAAGTCGGTGGCGACGACGCGCGACCCACCGGCCGCCAGCGCCGACGACGAGGTCGCCGTACCGGCAGCGACGTCGAGCACCCGGTCGCCGGGCCCGGCCGCGACCGCATCCGTCACCGCCCGGCGCCAGCTGCGGTCCATGCCGAGGGACAGGACGTCGTTGGTCAGGTCGTAGCGGCCTGCCACGCCGTCGAACATCGCCGCCACCTCGGCCGGCGCCTTCTCCAGGGAGGCGCGAGTCAGCAGGCACCTCCGTCGGCACAGATCTCGCGCAGCCGAGCCACCAGGTCGATCACCCCGGTGCCCTTCTCGATGTAGCCATCCGCCCCACCGGCGCGCGCCTGGCGAGCCAGCGTCCCGGTCTCGAACCCCGAGAAGATGACCACCTTGCTGTCGGGCGCCACCTGACGGACCCGCGGCAGCGCCTGCAGCCCGTCCATCACCGGCATCGCCAGGTCGAGCACGACGAGGTCGGGCTGCTGCTGGGCGCTGAGCCGGATGGCCTCCTCCCCGTCGCTGGCCTGGCCGACGACGACGAAGTCGTCCTCCAGGTCGAGCAGCAGGCAGAGCAGGTCACGCAGGTCAGTCGCGTCGTCAGCGACCAGGACCCGGCAGGGCTGGCGCGGTGTGGTGCCGGTCGACATCGCGGCGGTCGACTCCTCGGGAGCGCGGAGGGGCTTCAACTGGACTCCCCATGACAGGGAGCCACTCCGAGCATGACTGCTGACGTGGGTCTGCGCCTGGCTCGTTCAGACCATCTCCGGCGCGCAGACGGGTGGTTTGTCCACCACCCGCGGTCAGCTGTTGGAGCGAGTCTCCTTCGACCCCTCGATGGCGTCGTCGAGCGATGCCACCGAGCTGGTCGACTGCAGCGCCTGCCTGCGGGCGGTCAGGGCCTTCGACTCCGCCTGCACGGCTACCGAACGCGCGCTGCGCTCCTGCTTGGTCAGCGCCTGCCGGACCGCGGCGTCGGTCTTGGCCGCCTGCTGCTTGCCCTCGGCAGTCTTCTTCGCGACCTGCTGCTTCTGCTGCTTGCGCTCCTGTTCCACCTTGCGGCGGCGCTCCTCGGCCTGCTTCTCGATCCGCTGCCGCTGCTGCTCGTCGCGCTCGCGCCGCTGCTGCAGCTCGGTGTCGGCTTCGTTGCGGCGCTGCTCGGCGAGCGTGTCGAGCTCGGCCGCCTTGCGCAGCTGGCTGACCCGGGCCTGCTCGAGCGAGCCCTTCCCGGCCAGCTCGTCGTCGCGCAGGATCGAACCGACGAAGGACTTCACAGCCGCCTCGAACCCGGCGAAGGCCACCGCCGGTGGCCACTCCTCGTTGGCGCGCCCCTTGCGGGCGAGCCGCTCGTACGCCGTGAGCGGCAGTCGGGCCGCATGCAGGTACAGATCTACTGCGGACCGCTGAAGTGCGCGAACCTGGTTCGTCGCCATTACCGGTTCTCCTCAGTCGATGCGGCCAGCCGCGACGCGGTCGCCCGTGCCTGCGCTGCCTCTGTCTCGATGCGGGCTGCCTCCCGCTCGGCGGCCGCGCGCTCTCGGGCTGCCTCGAACTCGTCCTTGTCCAGCGCCGACTGCTGCTTGCGCTCGGTCTCCTCGACCGAGGCCGCGCGCTGCTCGTGCTGCTGCTCGACCTTCTGCTCGGCAGCGATGCGCTCCCGCTCGAGGCGTGCCTCGCGAGCCTCAGCGGCCTCCTCGGCAGCGATGCGCGTGCGCTCGACCTCGAGCTCGCGCTGCGCAGTCACCACGTCTGCCTCGGCCTGCTCCTGCTCGGCCTTGGCAGCCAGCGACTTGGCGTTGGCGATCTCGTCGGACTTCTGCTCGTGCAGCTCACCCTCGCGCTTGAGCTGGTCGTTGCCGGTGACGGCCCCCGCTGCCTGCTTCGCCTTGCCCTTGAGGCGGTCGACGAAGCCGCCGCCCTCTCCTGAGTCCGCCATGCCTGCTGCACTCCCTGAGGTCATCGGATTGGGGACGCCGGCGCACCGATGGGGCTTCCGTCGCTGATGAGCCCCTACCCGGACATCGGCCCTGCAAGCAGCCAGCAAGCACTTTGTCGCGACCGACACCCGCCCCGGCAACAGCCGGCCGCCGCCCGCCCGAGCCGTGCTGCTAGGACGGCGGCGGCCCGTCGTCGTACCCGTCCTCCTCGTCCCGGGCGGCCCGGCCGTCGCGGCGGCGCTGGACCCGGTCGGCGACGAAACGGGACATCGCATCCCGCTGGGGGCGCAGGACGACGTAGCTCAGCACGCCGCTGACGACCAGCGCGACGGCGACCAGCAGCAGTCCGTGCAGGCCGACGAGGGAGAGCACGACGCCCACGAGCAGGAAGACCAGCACGCGGGCGACGCTGTAGCCGACGACGGCGAGCGCACCCACCGCGGGCGGCGGCTCGGTCGGCTCGGGGGTCACCACCCGAGCGTACGGGAGCGGTTCGGCGAGACTGCGGTCATGACCGAGCGCCCCGAGCAGCCCGACGCCTACGCCGGACACCTCGCCATCTCGGTCGTCGCGGTAGGACCCGGCTGGGCGCGGGCGGCCGTCGAGGTCTCCCCTCGACACGAGAACATGCACGGGACCGCCCATGGCGGGCTGGTGTTCTCGGTAGCCGACGCCGCGCTGCAGGCCGCGTCCAACAGCCACGGGCCGACAGCGGTGGCCACCTCGGTGGCGATCAACTACGTCCGGCCGGCGTCGGTCGGCGACTCGCTGCTGGCGGAGGCCCTCGAGGAGCACGTCGGTGGCCGGCTCGGCCTCTACCGGATCGAGGTGCGGCGGGCCTCCGACGGTGCAGTGATCGCGCTCGCGACCGGCCAGGTGAGCATCAGCCGGCCGGCCGGTCAGACGCCGGCGTAGGAGTGCAGGCCGGTGATGAAGATGTTGACGACGTAGTAGTCCACGACCAGCGCCAGGATGCCCACCACCACCAGCCAGGCCGCCTTCCGGCCGCGCCAGCCGGCCGTCGAGCGGGCGTGCAGGTAGCCCGCGAAGATCACCCAGGTGATGAAGGACCAGGTCTCCTTGGGGTCCCAGCCCCAGTAACGGCCCCAGGCGGCCTCCGCCCAGATGGCTCCGGCGATGATCGCGAAAGTCCAGACCGGGAAGGCGAAGGCGATCACGCGATACGCAGTGCGGTCGAGCGCGGGCGCAGAAGGCAGCAGCCGGCCGACGCCGACGAGCCGGACCGGTCGCTGCTCGGCCAGCAGCCGCTCGTAGCGTTCGCGCACCAGGTAGAGGATCGAGGCGATCGCGCCGACCAGGAAGGTTCCCGAAGCCGTGATCGCCGCCACTACGTGGATCTTGATCCAGTAGGAGTTGAGCGCCGGCACGAGCGGACCGGCCTTGGCGTAGAGCACCGTCCCGGCCAGGAACATGTAGAGGACCACGGCGAGCATCACGAACGCGCCGAGGTAGCGCGCCCGCTGCCGGGTCAGCAGCACCAGGAACGCGCTGACGGCGACCAGCGCCACCATCGAGGAGAACTCGTACATGTTGCCCCACGGCACCCGGTGCGCCGCGAACCCGCGGGTCGCCACCGAGCCGACGTGCAGCCCCCAGCCGAGGGCGGTGACGCCGACCGCGAGCCGGCCCAGCGAGCCGGCCGGTCCGCTGCCGGCCGGCTGCGGGGATGCCCCCGGGTCCCCG
>JALYXH010000216.1 GCA_030947185.1 Actinomycetota bacterium
GCGCTCAGCCTGGCCGGGCGGGATCTCCCGAGCGAGGCGCTCGCCGATCTGATGGGCGTCACCGTCGACGGCTCCTGGGTCCTCGACCTGCCGACCCTGAGCACACTGGTCGACCGGCTGGGCGGGATCCCGGTCGACGTCGACCGGGACGTGCTCACCCCGCAGCCGGACGGCAGCAGCCGGATCGTGGTCCCCGCGGGGAGCAGGCAGCGTCTGGGCGGCACGGCCGCCGCGGCCTACGCCACCTACCTCGCGGCGGGGGAGCAGGAGATCGACCGCCTCCCCCGTCTGCAGCGGGTGCTCCAGGGCATCGTCGGCGGGTTGCCCGGCTCGGCCGCCGCCGTGCAGGCGACGGTCACCGCACTGGGCCCGGGGTCGGTGGCCACGGCGCCGGGGGGGCTCGCGCCCCTGCTGGTGGGACTAGGCAGCGACCTGCGAGCCGATGCGCTGCCATTCAGCACGTTGCCGGTGCTGCCGATCGACACCGGGTCGGGCACCTTCAGCTACCGCATCGACCCCCCGGCGGTGCGGGCTGTGGTGGACCGCGAGCTGGCCGACTCGGTGCCGGCGGGCTCACGGGCCGGCGGCAACCGGGTCCTCGTCCTCAACGGCGTCGGTACGCCGGGGACGGGCGACCAGGTCCGTGGCCGCCTCGTCGCCAACGGCCTGGTGTACGCCGGGTCGCGCAACGCCCCGAACTTCGACTACGCGACGTCGCAGGTGCTCATCTTCGATGCCGGTCCGGTCAGCCGGGCCCTCGGCCAGCGCGTGGCGAGCGTGCTGGGACTGCCGCCCACCAGCGTCGGCATCTCCACCCAGGCCCAGTCGGTCGCCGACGTCATCGTCGTGGTGGGCGCCGACTTCAAGCCGTGAGACGCTGGAGGTCCCTGATCCTCGCGCCGACCACGTCCTAGAGAGCCGCCTGTGCCCGCTTCCGCCTACTCCGTCGAGCTCGCCCTCACCGCTGCCCAGGCCGCCAGCGACAAGCTGGCCTCCGACATCGTCGTCCTCGACGTCAGCGAGCAGCTGGTCATCACCGACGCGTTCCTCATCGCGTCGGCTCCGACGGAGCGGCAGGTCGCGTCGATTGTCGGCGAGATCGAGGACCGGCTGCGTGCGGCCGGCGCGAAGCCGGCCCGGCGTGAGGGCGAGCGAGCAGGGCGCTGGGTCCTGCTGGACTTCGTCGACATCGTTGTGCACGTCCTGCACGCGGAAGAGCGGGTCTTCTACGCCCTCGAGCGGCTGTGGAAGGACTGTCCGGTCATCCCGTTCGTCGATGCCGACACGCGCGCGCGGGCGGCGTCCGACTCGTGACGGCGCTCCGCTCCTGAGCCGCAGACGCCGGCTGGTCCTGCTCCGCCACGGTCGCACCGCCTGGAACGCAGCCGGCCGATTCCAGGGGCAGCTCGACCCGCCGCTGGACGACGTCGGCCGTGGCCAGGCCCTGGCTGTCTCCGTAGGCGTCGCCGACCTGGCGCCTACCGCGCTGGTGAGCTCGGACAGCCAGCGGGCGCTGGCCACGGCGGCTCCGCTCGGCACTGCCTGTCGCCTGCCGGTGACGCCTCTCGCCGGGCTCAGGGAGATCCACCTCGGCAGCTGGCAGGGGCTGACCGGCGACCAGGCCGCGGCGGCCTACCCCAGCGAGTTCGCCGACTGGCTGGCCGGTCTCGACGTACGCCGGGGCAGCGGGGAGACCTATGCCGAGGTGGCCGCCCGAGCGGTCGCCGCCCTGCGTGAGCCGCTGACGCAGATCGACCACGATGGCGTGCTCGTCGCGGTGACCCATGGTGGTACGGCTCGGGCCGTGCTCGGCAGCCTGCTGGGCCTGCCGGTCGAGACGTGGTGGCGGCTGGCGCCGCTCGGGAACGCCCGGTGGTCGGTGCTGGTGGAGGCGGATCGCGGCTGGCGGCTGGGCGAGCACAACGCCGCGGGTGACGGTCGGGTGTCGTCCGGTCTACAGATTTCCGCCCCGGACGTCGAGCCGGTAAAGTCGGGTTCGCCCGAGGGGGTATAGCTCAGCTGGTAGAGCACTTGCTCGGCAGGCAAGGGGTCAGGGGTTCGAATCCCCTTACCTCCACTCTCGGCAAAGCGGCAGGTCAGCGGCTTGGTCACCAACATGATCAGGCCGCTGATCGCGTCCCGGGGAACGGTGCAGCCTCCGCCGCGCAGTCCGCTTCCGCCATGGCGGCCAGCCCGGCCCGACCCGCTCCGTGCAGTTTGCGACAGGTCTGAGTCGCGGCCACGGGCAGGTGGCCGCCGGAGGGCCCCTGACCGATCAGGAGGCCTCCGGCGACTCCGCGACTATGTGTGGCGAAGGTGACAACTGCGCCGCTGAAAGACGCCTACGCCCTGGTGTGCGAGGACGCCGACGAGCCGGTGACGGCTCCGCATGCGGTGGGCAAAACTCCTATCGTGAGCACTGCCCCGGCGAGCACCGGAGTGCGTGCCGCGATGCGACGGAAGATCGTTTAGTTCGCCAAACGGGTGGCCCCGGCCGGCTCGGGGCTCCGGGCGCGCTCGCTCCGCCGCAGCCGGCGCCAAAGGCTCGCCAGCGACGCATCAAGACAAGAGCAGCTAGCAGCACTGCCACGCGGAGTTCTGCCATGGGCAAGTGATGGTGAGTGCAGGTGGCGCAAACGACGTGCCCAGCGACTGCGCCGGTACCGGGGGCCGACACGGCACGATCATCGTCGCGGCTGTCGTCCCGACCGGTGCTAAGGCGCCCCGACGCTGCCCGATGCCGTGCTGGGGTGCGCCTGCCCGTAGCGCCCCGGGTCAGCGGTGAAAGCGTCGGCACACCCCTGACCGCAGAAGACGTAGCGGCGACCACCGACGACGGCCTCGGCTCCCGGCTCGGCCACCTCGACGGTCATCCCGCAGACCGGGTCGAGCGCCTCACCGGCCTGCAGGTGCTCGTCGCTTTGAGCCGGCATCGGCTCGGGGGTGGCGCCGTCGGCGTACCGGTCGGGGCTCTGAGCGAACCGCTCGGCGCACCGGTCGGAGCAGAAGTGGTACGTCGCCCCCTGGTGCCGGCCGGTGGCCGGTGCGTTGGCGCGCTCGACCTGCATCCCGCAGACGGGGTCCTTGGCGTAGCCCTGACCGCCGCCGAGGCGGTCACGGTTGCGGTAGGTCCAGTAGACGGCCGCCGCGACGAGCAGGAAGGCGATGTTGAGGAAGGTCGTGTAGTTCCACTCGAACCGGGTCGGGGCGATCTGCACCGGCCGGGCCGGGAAGCCGATCCCGACGGCCCGGAAGAGCAGGTCGACGGCGAGTCCCGCCGTACTCATCACGGCCCAGAAGGAGAAGAACAGCCGTAGCGCCAGCCGACGGCCGTAGAACTTGCCGTAGATGACGACCAGCGGCAGGGCGATCAGGTCGGCGAAGATGAACGCGACGGTGCCGCCGAAGCTGATGCCGCCCTTGTAGAGGGCGGCCGCCAGCGGCACGTTGCCGATCGAGCAGACGAAGCTGATGAAGGCGATGAAGGGTCCGACGACGACGTTCTCCAGGTCGGTCAGGAGGCCGTGGCCGGAGGCGAAGATCGCGCTGTAGGCGGCCTCCGGCACGGCCACCGCCAGGACCCCGGCGACCAGGTAGCCGATCACCAGCTCGCGCCGGAGCATGGTCAGGTCGGACACGGTGTAGCCCGCAGCGTCGGCCCAGCCGGCCTTGGACCGCAGCCGCTCGCGGAACGGCCTGCCCTGCTGGGCGGCCGCGCTACCGGCGTCGCCGTGGCCCTCGTGCCCGGCTGCACCGCCGGCCGCGGTGGTGTCGAGCCGTTCGCGGGCGGCCGCCAGCTCGGCGGCGGGGAAGATCCGCGGAGCCAGCAGGACGAACAGGATGATCATGATCGTGCCGCCGACGAACTCGGCCAGCGCGAACTGCCAACCGATCAACAGCCACAGCACGATGCCCAGCTCGATGACGAGGTTGGTGCTGGCGAACATGAAGACCATCGCCGAGGTGAAGTCGGCGCCGCGCTGGAACAGCGACTTCGCCAGCGCGCTCGCCGCGTAGGAGCAGCTGGAGCTGGCTGCCCCCAGCAGGCTGGTGCGCACGATGGTCCGCGGTCGATGGTCGCCCATCGCCTTCTGCATCTCGTCCCGGCTGACGAAGGCCTGCACGGCGCCGGAGAGGGTGAAGCCCAGGACGAGGGCCCACAGGGTCTCCCAGAACATGAAGAAGCCCTCGGACAGGCTGTTGCCGACCGTGCTTAGCAGACTCATGGTCGCTCGTCCTTCCTGGCGGCGGTGCCGGGTCCGTCGTTGCGGCCGATCTCTGGAGCGGCCCGACGCCGGGCCTGCCGACGCCGCACAGCGGCGGCGAGCTCTCGGATCACGAAGGTGAAGCGCCCACTGGGGCCGGTCGCGCAGGTCGGCACGCTGTCGACCGGTTTGCCGCTCAGCGGAGTCCCGTTCATGACCGCACCAGGCGCCCGATCGCGGCGCTGGCTTCGCTGATCTTGTCGGCAGCCCCGGGGCCGCCGGCCTCGATCGCCTCGGTGACGCAGTGCCCGAGGTGGTCCTCGAGCAACGTCAGGGCGACTGCCTGGAGAGCATTGGTCGCCGCGCTGATCTGCGTCAGTACGTCGATGCAGTACTCGTCGGTTTCCACCATGCGCTGCAGCCCGCGGATCTGGCCTTCCACCCGGCGCAGCCGAGTCAGGACCTTGGCCTTGTCCTGGCTATAGCCCACCATCACGTGTCCTCCGTCCGCATACCCGCCGAGGGTATCACGAGGGACGGACTACCGCTCCTGCGTGACATGCCAGGGCACGGGACCCCACCTAGTTTGCCGCGGCCGCGCCGGCGTCCAGGAACTGCCTGCTGAGAGGATGGCGAGCTAGCGGAATGGCTGCCCGCGGAGTCGGGCTTCCTCGTGGATCTTGGGCACGTGGCTCTCTTTGGACGGTGCATGGCTTGCTCGGCGGCCCCAGCCTGATCGGTTCTGTGGGCTGTGGGCGCTGGAGATCTCTGAGCGGATGACGTCCCGTTTGCGGCGCTAATGGTCCTGTGTGACGATGCACGCGTCACGCTGTTGCGCCACTTGTGCAACAAGCAGTTGAGCCGAAATTGGGTGCCAATGAGCGTCAGGACCGACAGCGCCGAGCCTGCTGTGACCACCGAGACGTTGGAGGAGGCACACCGGCGCATACGTTTTACGCGAGAGGAGATTCCGCGCCTGCTCGGGATGTTCGGCTTCATCGCCGCCCTGCACGTGATCGGCTGGGGGTTATTCGCCCATTACAACTCGCTGCCGCTGATCCACAACACGCGCGGCAGCGACAACAAGCTGGTCTACGCCGGAGCCGGCGCGCTCGCCTACACGTTCGGCTTGCGGCATGCCTTCGATGCCGACCACATCTCTGCGGTCGACGACACCACCCGTTACCTGCTGCAGAAGGGCAAGAGGCCACTCGCGGTCGGCTTCTTCTTCTCACTGGGGCACTCCACCGTTGTGTTCACCTTCGTCACCGCTCTCGCGATCATCGCAGCGAAGGCAAAGGGCTTTCAGGAGGCGTTCCAGGGACCGGGCGGCATCATCGGCACCGTCGTTTCCGGGCTGTTCCTGTACCTGATCGCCGCGCTCAACCTGGCGGTGCTGGGTGGCATCATCCGGGTGTGGCGGCAGGCCAAGCGCGGTGAGTACTCCGTAGAGGAGTTCGACGCGTTGCTCGCCCAGCGCGGCTTCATGAACCGCATCTTCAAGGGCCGCTACAACAAGTTCATCAACGACTCCTGGCAGATGTATCCGGTCGGGCTTCTGTTTGGACTCGGCTTCGACACCGCAACCCAGGTCGGCCTGATCGCCATCGCCGGAAGCACCGCCATCGCGGGTGGACTGCCCCCATTGGCGATCATCGCGCTCCCGGTCCTGTTCGCGGCTGGAATGTCGCTGATGGACACCCTGGACGGGGTGTTCATGGCCAAGGCCTATAGCTGGGCGTTCGTCAACCCGATCCGCAAGATCTACTACAACATCACCACCACGAGCCTGTCGATCTTCGTGGCGTTCGTAATCGGCTCGATTGAGTTGCTGAGCCTGCTGTCCGAAAAGATCGGGCTCAAGGGTCAGCCCTGGACGTTTATCAGCTCGATCGACATCAATCTGGCAGGCCGCGTCATCGTCGGCATCTTCTTTTTGGTCTGGATCGGCGCCATCCTCAACTGGAAGCTACGCAAGCTCGATAACCGTTATGGCACTGGTGTCCAAAACGTGTCCGTCAGGACGGAGCTGCCCTGATCGATCGGCTGCGGGCTGACGACGAGGTCTAGCGACTGGCGGCTCTAGAGATCATCGTTGGCGACGACAGACGTAAGCTTGGGGGCCCCGCACGCGACCGCGAGCGCGGCGCGAGTTGTCGGCTTGGGGTGCGCCAACCGCCCAGCATACCCACCTAGGGTATCGCGCGGATGGACTCTCACTCTTGGTCGTTGCCTCCTGTCCCGACGTACGTGCTGGGAGGTGTGGACCAGGTCGCGGATCAAGTCCGCCGCGCAACGGCGTGCCGCTTAAGCGAGCGCGCGGGACTGTCGTTGTCTTAAGCAGCAACGACGACGGGACGGAGACTTATGCGCGGGCGGGGAGCAACTCGGCTGGCTGCCGCGCTGCTCGCGACCCTGCCGCTGGCTGGTCCGGCCACCCATTCGGCCGCCGCTGCCGTCGTCGACCCGATCCCGGTCGCCGCCGCCGCCGCCACCCGCATCGGGACTCCTGTCGGCGCGGAGTACCCGGTCGGACCCGGCCTGGCGCAGAACTACACCAACGGCCGGGTGTACTTCACGCCCGCCACAGGGGCCCACTACCTGTACGCCGACGGGGACCTCCCGAAGTACGACCAGCTGGGGGCTACCGGCGGTCTGCTCGGCTTCCCCACCACCGACCCGGCCGGCGCCGGTGGCGGCAGCGTGCAGCAGTTCGAGCGCGGCCGGATCTACTTCGGCACCGCGGTGCCGGCCCAGGAGGTGCACGGTGCGATCCTGGCGGCGTACGACGGGCTCGGCGGCCCGGGCGGGCTGCTCGGGTTCCCGGTGTCGGACGAGACCGCGGCGCCGGACCAGGTGGGCCGGTTCAGCTACTTCGCGCGGGGCGGGATCTACTGGACGCCGGCCGCCGGCGCCCACGAGGTGCACGGTGCGATCCTCCAGCACTGGGCGCAGCTCGGCTTCGAGCACAGCGTCCTGGGCTACCCGACCAGCGACGAGTCCGCGACGCCCGACGGCATCGGCCGGTACAACGTCTTCGCCGGCGGCACCGTCTACTGGACACCGGCGACCGGGGCCCAGGAGGTGCACGGCGCGATCCGGCAGCACTGGGCGCAGCTCGGGTCCGAGCGCGGTGTTCTCGGCTACCCCACCAGCGACGAGCGGACGGCAGCAGACGGGGTAGGCCGGTTTGGTGACTTCACCGGCGGTGTGACCTTCTGGAACCCTGGCACCGGAGCCCGAGAGGTGCACGGTGCGATCCTGGCCCGCTGGGCCGCGTTGGGATGGGAGCGCGGCGCTCTGGGCTATCCCACCTCCGACGAGTTCACGCCGTACGCCGGCGCTCGGCAGAGCAACTTCCAGTTCGGGTTCATCCGGTGGCTCGCCGCCGACGGCTCGCTCAATGTCTCGACGCAGCCGCTGGCCGGCCGCACCGTCGTCCTCGACCCGGGCCACGACGGCGGCAACGCGAGCCATCCCGCTGAGATCGGCCAGCTGGTGTGGGCCGGCACGGCATGGAAGGAGTGCGACACCACGGGGACCGTGTCGCTGACCGGCTATCCCGAGTACGCCTTCACGCTGGACGTGGCGCAGCGGGCGATGGGGATTCTCCAGTCCGAGGGTGCTCGGGTCGTGCTCACCCGCTACGACAGCGCCGGCTGGGGGCCCTGCATCACCACCCGCGCGGCCATCGGCAACAACGAGCACGCGGCGGCAGCGGTGTCCATCCATGGTGACGGCGGGCCGTCCTCCGGCCGTGGCTTCCACGTCATCGAGCCCGGCTACGTCGCCGGGCTGACCGGGCCGATCGTGGGTCCCTCCGACGCACTGGCTCGCACGCTCCGCGCGTCCTTCCAGGCCGGCACCGGCATGCCCTACGCCACCTACCTCGCCGGAGGGACCGGACTCGACACGCGCACCGACCTCGGCGGGCTCAACCTCTCTCAGGTGCCCAAGGTCTTCATCGAGTGCGGCAACATGCAGAACGGCACCGACGCCTACCTGATGGGCGATCCCGGCCAGAGGCAGCGGATGGCCGAGGGCATCGCTGCCGGCATCCGGATCTACCTGGCCGGTCGGTAAGATCCGCTAGCCAGGGGCGTGCGCTAGCATCTGGTGCCATGCGATCCGGCGTCGGCTTGTGCTCGGGCAGCCTGCTTCTTGCCGGGCCGCGCTGACGAGGGACCCCCCTCCAGCGCGGCGACCCCTCCATGACGAGGGGTTTTTTTCTGCCCGGCAGCGACCTGCGAGGAGCCGATGACCGAGACCATGTCGTCCCGACCGGACGAGCAGAGCTACGACCCGCATGCCGCCCAGGAGCGCTGGCTGCCGGTCTGGGACTCGCTCGACCTGTTCTCGGTCGCAGACAGAGGTGCGACGCAGGACGCCGGGCCGGCCAAGCCGCGCGCCTACATCCTCGACATGTTCCCGTACCCCTCCGGCGACCTGCACATGGGCCATGCGGAGGCGTACTCGATCGGTGACGTGATCGCCCGCTTCCAGATGATGCGTGGCTACGAGGTGCTCCACCCGATCGGCTGGGACGCCTTTGGTCTGCCTGCCGAGAACGCCGCCATCTCCCGCGGCCTGGACCCGCGCGCCTGGACCTACGAGAACATCGCCGTCCAGCGCGAGTCCTTCCGCCGCTTCGCCGGCTCGTTCGACTGGTCGCGCTCCTTCAACACCTGCGACCCGGAGTACTACCGCTGGACCCAGTGGCTCTTCGTCCGGCTCTTCGAACGCGGACTGGCCTACCGCAAGGCCTCTCCGGTCAACTGGTGCCCGCAGGACCAGACCGTCCTCGCCAACGAGCAGGTCGTGGACGGTCGCTGCGAACGCTGCGGCACGCTGGTCGTCAAGCGCAACCTGACCCAGTGGTTCTTCAAGATCACCGAATATGCCGACCGGCTGCTCGACGATATGGCCCAGCTCGAGGGCAGCTGGCCCGACAAGGTCCTGACGATGCAGCGCAACTGGATCGGCCGGTCCACCGGAGCCGACGTGGCGTTCGTCGTCGAGGGCCGGGCCGAGCCGGTCACCGTCTACACGACCCGCCCCGACACGCTCTGCGGCGCCACCTTCTTCGTCGTCGCTGCCGACTCGCCGCTGGCGGCCGAACTGGTGGCCGGCACCTCCGCCGAGCCGGCGTTCACCGCCTACCTGCAGCAGGTGGGCCGGATCTCCGAGGTCGAGCGGATGTCGACCGACCGGCCCAAGACCGGCGTGTTCCTCGAGCGGTACGCCGTCAACCCCGTCAACGGCGAGCGGATCCCGATCTACGCCGCGGACTACGTGCTGGCCGAGTACGGCACCGGCGCGATCATGGCGGTGCCGGCGCACGACCAGCGCGACCTGGACTTCGCCGGCGCGTTCGGGCTGCCGGTGGTGAGCGTCGTCGACACCGGCGGAGAAGATCCGGCCGTCACCGGTGTGGCCACCGCGGGCGACGGCGTGCTGGTCAACTCCGGCCCGTACGACGGACTGTCCAAGATCGAGGCGATCGAGCGGGTCACCGCCGACCTGGCCGCCCGGGGAGCCGGCCGGCCGGCCGTCAACTACCGGCTGCGCGACTGGCTGGTCTCCCGGCAGCGCTTCTGGGGCTGCCCGATCCCGATCGTGCACTGTCCGTCCTGCGGCGAGGTCGCCGTACCCGACGAGTCGCTGCCGGTGCTGCTGCCCGACTCGGCGGACGTGGACTTCACCCCCAAGGGCGTCTCGCCACTGGCGTCGGTGGAGTCGTGGGTCAACGTCGGCTGCCCGAGCTGCGGCGGCCCGGCGACCCGCGACGCCGACACGATGGACACCTTCGTCGACTCGTCGTGGTACTTCCTGCGCTTCGCCTCGCCGGGGTTCACGGACGGTCCCTTCGACCCGGAGGCAGTGCGCACCTGGCTGCCGGTGGCGCAGTACGTCGGAGGCGTGACGCACGCCATCCTGCACCTGCTCTACAGCCGGTTCTTCACCAAGGTGCTGCACGACATGGGCATGGTCGAGTTCACCGAGCCGTTCGGCGCCCTCCTCAACCAGGGCATGGTCGTGATGGCCGGCTCGGCGATGAGCAAGAGCCGCGGCAACCTGGTCCGGCTGCAGGACGAGCTGGCCGCGCACGGCGTCGACGCCGTCCGCCTGACCATGCTGTTCGCCGGGCCGCCCGAGGACGACATCGACTGGGCCGACGTGTCGCCGACCGGCTCGGGCAAGTTCCTGGCCCGGGTCTGGCGGCTGGCCGGCGAGGTCGGGGCGGGGACTCCGGTCGGCATCGACCCGGCCGGCGGGGACCCGTCCCTGCGACAGGTCGTGCACCGGCTGGTCGCCGAGATCACCAGGCTGATGGAGGCGTTCCGCTTCAACGTCGCCGTGGCCCGGCTGATGGAGCTGTCGACGGCACTGCGCCGCGCGGTCGAGGCTCCCGGGGGAGCAACCGATCCGGCCGTGCGCGAGGGGACCGAGGCCCTGGTGCGGATGCTCGGGGTGGCCGCGCCGTACACCGCTGAAGAGTGCTGGGACCGGCTGGGCCACCAGCCCTCGGTGCACCGGGCCGGCTGGCCGGAGGCCGACCCCGCGCTGACGGTGACCGAGAGCGTCACCTGCGTCGTGCAGGTCGCCGGCAAGGTGCGGGACCGGCTCGAGGTGCCTCCGGACATCGCCGAGGACGCGCTGCGCGAACAGGCCCTGGCCAGTCCTGGGGTGACGCGGGCCTTGGACGGACGGGCCATTCGGGCGGTGATCGTGCGCGCTCCCAAGCTCGTCAACATCGTCCCGGCCTAGCGCCGTGGCCGACGGTGGGCGGGTCGCGGTCGTCACCGACTCGACCTCCTACCTGCCGGTGGGCCTGGCCGAGCGGTACGGCGTACGCGTCGTGCCGGTGCATGTGGTCCTGGCCGGCCGCGAGGGGTCGGAGGGGGTGGACGTCAGCCCGGCGGACGTGGCAGCAGCGCTGGCGAGCCGGGCAACGGTCACCACGTCCCGTCCGTCGCCGGCCGAGGTGGCCGCGGTCTATGCGGAGGCGGCTGGTGCCGGTGCTGCCGCGATCGTCTCGGTGCACCTGTCGGGTGCGATGTCGGCAACCGTCGAGTCGGCCCGGGCCGCCGCGGCCGATCCGGCGTACGACGTGCGGGTGGTCGACTCGCGCACGCTGTGCATGGGCTTGGGTTTCGCCGTCCTCGCCGCCGCCCGTGCTGCTGATGAGGGCAGCTCGGTGGAGGAGGTGGCCAGGGTCGCCGCCGAGACCGCCGCGGGCACCCGGACGTTGTTCTGTGTCCGCACGCTGGACCAGCTGCGTCGAGGGGGGCGGATCGGCGCCGCGTCGGCACTGCTGGGCAACGTCCTGGCGGTCAAGCCCCTGCTGCACGTCAGCGGCGGCGAGGTCGCGGTGCTCGAGAAGGTGCGGACGAGCACGCGCGCGCTGGCCCGGCTGGAGGAGCTGGCCGTGGCGGCGGCGGCCGGCGGCCGGGTCGACATGGCCGTGCACCATCTCGCCGCCCCGGAGGCGGCCGCAGACCTGGCCGAGCGGTTGCGAGGGCTGATCCCCACCGCGGGGTCGGTGTACGTCTCCGAAGTCGGCGCTGTCGTGGGGGCGCACACCGGGCCTGGCCTGCTCGGCGTCGTGGTGTCCCCATCGTGACCGCCGGCGTCCCGGTGCTGGCGGGTGCGGCGATCGGCAGCTATCTGTTGGGCTCGATCTCGCCGGCCGGCTTCGTCGGACGGCGGATGGGCATCGACCTGCGCGGCCGGGGCTCGGGCAACCTCGGGGCGGCCAACGTCGGTCGCGTGCTCGGTCGTCGGCTCGGGGTCGTGGTCGCCGTGGTCGACGCCGCCAAGGGAGCGCTGCCCGCTGCACTGTTCGGTCTGGCCGGCCTCACGGCGGGCTTGCTGGCGGGGTTCTGTGCCGTCCTCGGGCACGTCAGCTCCCCATGGCTGCGGGGACGCGGTGGCAAGGGTGTCGCGACGGCCGCCGGAGCGATCCTAGGCTCACACCCGCTCTGGGCACCGATCGTGCTGGCGATCTGGTTGCTGGTCCTGGCGGTCAGCCGGTGGATCGCGCTGTCCTCGGTCTGCGCAGCGCTGTCCGTGGTGGTGGTCGCCCTGGTCACCCGGTCGGCCTGGCCCTCCGTGCTCTGGGCGTGCGCGCTGGCGCTGGTGGTCGTCGTACGGCACCGGAGCAACCTGGTCGCCCGGCTGGCCGAGCGCCGCGGCGGCTGACCGATGTCCACAGCCCGCTAGGCGGGTCGCCGCCACCCACAGGCCGGTCGTCCGGGGCCGGCGCGGCAGGTGGCGTTCCTAGCGTTGGGGACATGTCATGGCTGCGCCGCCGCGCCTCCACCGAGCAGGATGCGGCGGCCCTGGCCATGGCTCGGGTGCGGTCGCTCGTGACACCCCTGCCGCCAGCGATGGACGCCGGCGGAGAGGCTGAGCCCAGGTCGGTCCCTGGGTCGAAGTCGGAGCCGGCGCCGGAGTCCGCCGTTGCGCCGTCGACGGGATGGCCGAGGGACCCGGTTGGTCCTCGTGCTCCGGAGGTGACCGCCGCAGTCGCAGGTCCGGGGCTGCACCGGGCGGCTGTCGCAGCGGACTCGCTGGCCGCCCGGCTGGGACGCCATCTCCCGGCGACGCTGCTGGGTGGTCGGCTGGACCCCGGTCGTCGCGGCGCGGCTGCGCTGGCGTTGGTGGCGGTGGCAGCCACTCTCGTCGCCGGGACCCTGGTCTGGCGGTCCCGTCCGACGCCGGTCGCGGTCCACACGCCGCCGGCCGGACGCAGCGTCGCGGCAGGCGCGCCAGGGCCCCCAGCCCACCCCGTCACCTCTGCCACTCCCAGCGCATCGCTGATCACTGTCCAGGTCGTCGGCACCGTCCGCCAACCCGGGGTCCTCACCCTCCCCTCGGGCTCGCGGGTCGTGGACGCGGTCACCGCCGCCGGCGGGCTGCTGCCAGGAGCGTCGACCGGGCTGCTCAACCTGGCCCGCCGGCTCACCGACGGTGAGCAGATCGCCGTGGGTGTCGACGTCCCGCCGCCGGGCGGCAGCGCCGCGGGGGCAGGTAGCGGGTCGACGGCAGCCGGATCCGGGGGCAGCGGGCGCGGCCCCGGCGGGAAGCTCGACCTCAACGTCGCAACGGCCGACCAGCTCGCCGCCCTTCCAGGGGTCGGCCCGGCGATCGCAGCTCGCATCCTCGGCTGGCGCGCCCAACATGGACGGTTCGTCCGGGTGGACCAGCTGCGTGAGGTCAGCGGCATCGGAGAGCGCAAGTACGCCGACATCAGCCCTCAGGTGACGGTGTGACGGCCGCGCCACCCGCCGGCAGCGAGGCCGGTCCGCAGCACCGCCGGCCCGACCTTCGCCTGCTCGCACCCGCGGTCGGCGGCTGGCTGGCGGCAGCCTGGGCAGTGGGGGAGCCGGCCGGGCGCTCGCTGCCCCTCTCAGCCGCCGTAGGGGGTCTCGGCCTGGTCCTCCTGGGGGGTCGCCGGGCGGTAGTGGCCCGGGTCCCCGCGGCGGCGTGCCTCGTCTGCGTCGCGGGCTGTCTGGCCGCTGCCGGCCTGCGGGTCTACGCCCTGCGACACGGGCCGCTGCGAGAGCTGGCCGGCGCCCATGCCGGCGCCGAGCTCAGTGTGGTCGTGACCGGAGACCCGCGGGCGGTGGCCGGCAAGCCGCGTGGGTCCTCCCGCCCGCTCGACCTGGTCGTTGTGCCGGCCCGCGCTGAGCGCGTTCGCGCCGGTGCTGTCTCGGCCGGGGTGCGGCAGCCCGTGCTGCTCCTGGCGTCCGGACCTGGCTGGACCGAGCTGTTGCCCAGTCAGCACCTGCTGGCCGCCGGCCGGCTGGCACCGGCCCGCCGCGGCGACATGACCTCGGC
>JALYXH010000006.1 GCA_030947185.1 Actinomycetota bacterium
GACCGGGCTGCTTGGAGGTGACCGTGTGCGGGTCGGCGTCGTTGTTGGTGACGACGACCGTCGCCCCGGGAGCCACCGTCGCCGCGGAGAACTGGAACGTGGTGATGCTGATGCCCGTGCCGTCGCCGAGCACCGTGGCCGCCGGAACGGCCGCCGGCTTGCCGGAGCTGGCAGCAGTCGCCGCTGAGCGTGCCCGCGGCTGAGACCGCCCCCCTCCTTTTTAGTGGATCTTGCGGGCGCGCGTGCTCCCGGCGACCACTCGGCCCGCAAGATCCGCGGAAGGTGGCGCGTCGAGTGGGGGCGCCGGGGGGCCGTCGAGGGTGGCCCCGAGGGGGCCGCCGACCGCCCGAGTTTGGCAGGGCGCGCGCGCGTGCCTAGGCTCAGCGTCGATGCCCACATCACCGCAGCTGACGAAGCGCCGCACGGTCGACCTGTGCCGCGTTGCCGGCTGCGTGTGTCCGTCCGCCTGATCCCGGCGTACGACGGTGGCCCTGGCGGGCCCTCTCGGCACGTGCAGCGTTCCTTCCCTCGCACACCAAGGAGTCCCGGATGAGCCGCACCGACGTTCTCGTCGATGCCGAGTGGGCGCAGTCCCATCTCGATGACAGCAGCGTCGTCTTCGTCGAGGTCGACGAGGACGTATCGGCCTACGACAAGGGCCACCTCAAGAACGCCGTCCGCCTCGACTGGCAGAGCGAGCTGCAGGACCCGGTCCGCCGCGACTTCGTCGACAAGGCAGGCTTCGAGAAGCTGCTCAGTGAGAAGGGCATCGGCAACGACGACACCGTCGTGCTGTACGGCGGCAACAACAACTGGTTCGCCGCGTACGCCTACTGGTACTTCAAGCTCTATGGCCACGAGAACGTCAAGCTGCTCGACGGCGGCCGCAAGAAGTGGGAGCTCGACTCGCGCGAGCTGACGACCGACGCCACCGACCGCAAGCCCACGACCTACACGGCCAAGGAGCAGGACCGCTCGATCCGGGCGTTCCGGGACGAGGTCGAGCAGGCGATCGGCGTGAAGAACCTGATCGACGTGCGGTCGCCGGACGAGTTCTCCGGCAAGCTGCTCGCCCCCGCGCACCTGCCGCAGGAGCAGAGCCAGCGGGCCGGCCACATCCCGACCGCTGCCAACATCCCGTGGTCCAAGGCGGCCAACGAGGACGGCACGTTCCGCTCCGACGAGGAGCTCAAGAACCTCTACAGCGAGGCCGGTGTCGAGCTGGGCAGCAAGGACACCATCGCCTACTGCCGGATCGGTGAGCGCAGCTCGCACACCTGGTTCGCGCTGCACGAGCTGCTCGGCGAGCCGAACGTGAAGAACTACGACGGCTCGTGGACCGAGTGGGGCTCGCTGGTCGGCGTACCGATCGAGAAGGACGTCTAGGCACATGTGCGGGGCAACGGTCGGTGGCTTGTCTCTCGAAGGGGTGGATGTGGCGAAGGAGACGGTCATCCAGGGCACGGTGACCAAGGGCGGTGCCCCGGTCGGCGGCGCCTACGTGCGGCTGCTCGACAGCACCGGCGAGTTCACCGCCGAGGTGCCGACCTCGGCCACCGGGGACTTCCGCTTCTTCGCCGCCCCCGGGCAGTGGACGCTGCGGGTGCTCTCTGCCGAGGGCAAGGCCGAGACGACGTTCGAGGCGGCGCAGGGCGAGGTGGCCGAGCAGGAGATCGCGATCCAGGGTTAGCCGACTAAGGCAACTGCCTCCGGACGCCGAGGCATGAAGGGCCGCCCCGCGTGGGGCCGGTGCCCCCGAGGCCGACGTCCGGAGAGCCAGTGACCGCGTTGCCGCCCTCGTTCGTCGAGCTCGCGCTCCCCGCTGTCACTGCGGCGTACGCGGCTGCCGGCATCCCGGCACCCAGCGCGTCGGCGGAAGGCGGCACCCCGGAGGCTGCGGACCCGCACCGTGCCATCGGGACGATGCTGGCCGCCGTACGCGCGCACCTGGGCATGCAGGTCGCCTTCGTCTGCGAGTTCCTGGAAACGAGCCGGGCCTTCCGGTACGTCGATGCCGAGCCCGACCACATCATGACGTTCATCGGTGGCGAGGAGGAGCTGGCGAGCAGCTTCTGCGCAGGCGTGATCGGCGGGCGGTTCCCGCCCGTGGTCCCGGACGCCGCCCAGCTGCCTGTCGGCGCTGGCCTTGCCGGCATCAGCGCCCGCGCCGGCTCGATGATCAGCGTGCCGATCACGTTCTCCGACGGCCGCGTCTACGGCACCGTCGGCTGCGTCGGCGACCGGCCGGACCCCAGCCTGCGGGACCGCGACGCCGGCCTGGTCGCGCTGTTCGCCGAGCTGATCGGGCGCCACCTCGAGACGTTCGAGAGCTCGCGGCGCGACAACCTCGACTGTCGCGGCCGGGTCCAGGCGGTGCTCGACGGCGACGAGATCTCGGTGGTCTTCCAGCCGATCGTCGACCTGACCACCCGCCGGCCGTGCGGGTTCGAGGCGCTGGCCCGGTTCCCGGCCGACAGCGGTCGCTCGCCCGGCGAGTGGTTCGACGACGCGGCAGCGGTCGGGCTGGGTACCCAGCTCGAGGTGGCCGCCATCAGGGCCGCGCTGGCCAAGATCGACCTGCTGCCGGCGGACACCTTCCTCGCGGTGAACGTCTCGGCCGCCACCCTCGCCAGCCGCGAGCTGGTGGACCTGCTGCGTACCGTCGACCTCGACCGGATCGTGATCGAGCTGACCGAGCGGGCCGAGTCCGACGACTACGTCGGGCTGATGAACTCGCTGTTCGCCCTGCGCCAGGGCGGCGCCCGACTCGCCGTAGACGACACCGGTGCCGGCTTCGACGGGCTGCGCCACATCCTTCAGATCGGTCCCGACATCATCAAGCTCGATCTCGGCGTCACCCGTGGCGTCGGCTCCGACCCGGTCCGGCAGGCGATGGCGTACGCGCTGCACCGCTTCGCGACCAGCACCGGCGCGATGCTGGTGGCCGAGGGCATCGAGACCTCGGCCGACCTCGACGCACTGGTCGCCTTCGGCGTCACCTACGGTCAGGGCTACTACCTCGGCCGGCCGGCGGCGCTGGCCGACATCCCGCGCCCGGCCGCCTCGCTCGACTGAGCCAGCAGCCCCGGCCGGACTTCTCCGGCGAACCCGGCCCCTCTCCGCGCCGATCAAGGAGAAGTGGCTGTTCCAC
>JALYXH010000013.1 GCA_030947185.1 Actinomycetota bacterium
GGCCGGCGCCGGCCACCCCGAACACGCGGCGGAGCACCACGCTCGCCCACGGCACCCGCGCCTGGTAGACCGCCGACAGCGCCCGCGTGCCGCGGCGGATGGTGCCGGCCTTCTCACTCGCCGTACCGATGACGAATCCGGGCTGGTCGACCAGGTGCACCACGGGCAGGTGGAACGTGTCGGCCAGGTCGACGAAGCGGGCCATCTTGTCGGCGCCCTCGGCTGTCATCCCCCCGCCGTAGTGGCGCGGGTCGCCGGCGAGCACGGCGACCGGGTGCCCGGCCAGCCGGGCCAGCGCGGTGACCGTGGACGGCCCGAACGCGCGGCCGAGCTCGAGCACCGAGCCGTCGTCGAAGACCGAGGCGAGCAGCCGCCGGACGTCGTATGGCTGGCGACGGCTGCGCGGGACGAGGTCGCGGAGGGACTCGTCGCGCCGGTCGGGCGGGTCCACCGGGCCCGACACCGGCGGTAGCGACCAGACGTTCGGCGGCAGGTAGCCCAGCACCGAGCGGACCAGCCCGAAGGCTTCCTGCTCGGTGTCGGCGACCAGGTCGACGGTGCCTGCCCGCCCGGCCACCCGCCAGCCGCCCAGCTCCTCCTTGCTCACCGTCTCCGGCATCCCGGCCTCGACCAGCGCCGGCCCCGCGATGAACACCTGAGCCAGCTCGCGGACCATCACCGCGACGTGGCTGGCCACCAGCCGCGCCGCGCCGAGACCGGCCACCGGCCCGAGGGCCGCGCTGACCACCGGCACCACGGACAGGTTGTCGACGACCAGGTCCCAGCCGGGGTTGTACGGGATGTAGCTGCGGCCCGCGTCGACCATGCTCTTGACGCTCCCACCGCCCCCGGTGCCGTCGAGCAGCCGGACGATCGGCACCCTGAGGTCGTGCGCCATCCGCTCGGCGGCCACCTGCTTCTCGTGGATGGCCGCATCGGCAGCGCCGCCGCGCACCGTGAAGTCGTCGCCGGCGACCACGACCCGCCGCCCGTCGAGCCGGCCCTGACCGGTCACCAGGTTGGCCGGGGTCAGGTCCAGCAGGGTGCCGTCCTCGTCGTACGACGCCACACCGGTGATGCTGCCGACCTCCTGCCAGGAGCCGGTGTCGAGCAGCGCGGCGATCCGCTCGCGCACGGTGAGCCGGCCGGTCGCGTGCTGCCGCTCGACCCGGTCCGGCCCGCCCATCCGGGCCGTCAGCTCCCGGCGCCGGGCCAGCTCGGCCAGCTCGGGATCCCAGGTCGCGTCGGTCACCCTGTGCAGTCTGCCGGTCGGAGGCGGCATGCTCTGTCGCCATGCGCTACTTCGAGGACTTCGCCGTCGGCCAGGTGGTCGAGCTGGGCACCGTGTCGCCGACCGAGGAGCAGATCGTCGCCTTCGCCCGGCAGTACGACCCGCAGCCCTTCCACGTCGACCCGCAGGCCGCCACCTCCTCGGTGTACGGCGGGCTGATCGCCAGCGGCTGGCACACCGGTGCGCTCTACATGCGCCTCTACGTCGAGGCGATCCTGCTCGACGCCGCGAGCCACGGCTCCCCCGGCCTGGACGAGATCCGCTGGCTGCGCCCGGTCCGCCCGGGCGACCTGCTGCACGCAACCTTCAGCGTGCTCGAGACGAGGCCGTCGAGCCGCCGCCCGGACCGCGGCAGCGTGCGGTTCGCCGGGGCGATGACCCGCGACGACCAACCGGTGATGACGATGCTGGGCACCGGCCTGTTCGGGCGCCGGCCGGCCTAGTCCGGACGGTGCTGGTCCGGCGGCTGCCGGCCGGCCACCCAGTCGGTGATGAGCCGCCAGGCGATGGACACCGGCGGCGGCAGCAGGACCTCCTCGGCGCTCACCGCTGCGCGCAGCTCGTCGCGGGTGAACCACCGGGCCTCCTCGATCTCGTCCTGGTCCAGGGCGAGTGTGTCGCCGGTCGCGCGGGCGAAGAAGCCCAGCATCAGGCTCGAGGGGAACGGCCACGGCTGGCTGGCGCGGTAGCCCACGTCGACGACATCGAGGCCGACCTCCTCCAGCACCTCCCGCACCACGGCCTGCTCGGCGCTCTCCCCCGGTTCGACGAAACCGGCCAGCGCGGACATCCGCCTCGGCGGCCAGACCGCCTGACGACCGAGCACGCAGCGGTCAGCGCCGTCGTGCACCAGCATGATCACGGCCGGGTCGGTACGCGGGAAGTGCTGGCTGCCCTCCGCCGTGCAGCGCCGCACGTGACCGGCCTGGTCGGGTTCGGTCGGCGCCCCACAGCGCGGGCAGTGGGTATGGGTCGCGTGCCAGTTGGCCAGCGCCACGGCCTCCACCAGCAGCCCGGCGTCCCGGTCGTCGAGCAGCGCCCCGACATCGCGGAGGCCGGCCAGCCGCTGGCCGGCCCTCGCCCGCTGCGTCGGCGCGCTCACTGCCCAGAACGTCGTGGCCGCCTCCACGCCCAGCAGGTACCGCTCGCCGTCCGGTGCCGACTCCGGCGTGACCAGGACGAGCCTCGGGCCGGCGTCGGTGTCGGCGACCAGCGTCTGGCCGTCACCGACCACCAGCACGCGGGAGGCGGTGTCCGCCCACGCCCTGTCCAGCCAGCCGGCGTCGGTCCGTAGTACCGAGGAGCGGTCGACGCTCGAACGGGACAGCGCGGGCGTGCGGTCGGTCTGCTCCGGCGCGTCGAGCGATGGCGCCAGTCCCCAGTCGCTCACCCGTGCTGCGGAGCGGGCCGGACGACGTCGGAACGGCCCCGGACGAGGCTGGCGACCGGGCTCTGGGACATGGGGCTGACCCTAACCTCGCTCGCGACGGCCGCCCTTCCGTAGGCTGATCGCATGCAGACGCGGGAGATCCCGGCCGGGGAGTTCACCTTCACCGTCCGTGAAGAGGGCCCGCCGGACGGTCCGCTGGTCCTGTTCCTGCACGGCTTCCCGCAGTCCTCGCACGAGTGGCGACACCAGCTGGCCGCGGTCGGCGCCGCCGGCTACCACGCGGTAGCGCCCGACCTGCGCGGTTACAGCCCGGGCGCGCGCCCGACCGGCGTGGAGCGCTACCGGGCGAACGAGCTGGTGGGTGACGTGGTCGGCATCGCCGACGCCCTCGGTGCCGACCGCTTCCACCTGGTGGGGCACGACTGGGGGGCAGCGCTCGCGTGGCAGGTCGCGGGTCGGCAGCCGGCCCGCCTTGCCTCGCTGACCGCGGTGTCGGTGCCGCACCCGGTGGCGATGTCGGCGGCGATGGCGGGCGACGAGGAGCAGCGGGCGAAGTCGGCGTACATCAAGCTCTTCCGGCTCGAGGGCAAGGCCGAGGACGTCCTGCTCGCCGACGGCGGGCGCCGACTTGTGGGCATGCTGCGCGGCTACGACTTCGAGCCGGCCGAGATCGAGGAGTACGTCGGGCGGCTGCGGGACCGCGCGACGCTGACGGCGGCACTGAACTACTACCGCGCCTTCGGCCGGGCCGACGTCGAGGCGATGGGCCCGGTGACCACGCCGACGCTCTACGTCTGGAGCACTGGGGACCAGGCGCTGGGACGGACGGCGGCCGAGGAGACCGGGCAGCACGTCAGCGGCCCCTACCGGTTCGAGGTGCTGGAGGGTGTCAGCCACTGGGTTCCCGAGCAGGCGGCCGAGCGAGTGAGCGAGCTCGTGCTGGCCCACGTGCGCGCCAACGACGTCCCGGTCGGCTAGGGACACAGCGGTGCGCATCGTCAGCTTCAACCTGCTGCACGGCCGGTCGCTGACCGACGGACTGGTCGACCCGGCCCGCCTCACCGAGGCGGTCACGTCGCTGCGCCCCGACGTACTGGGGATGCAGGAGGTCGACCGAGGGCAGTCGCGCTCGGGCGGGACCGACCTGACGGCGGTCGCCGCTGCGGCCATGGATGCTGCCGAGTGGCGGTTCGTCCCGGCACTCGTCGGGACCCCGGGAGGGGACTGGCGGGCTGCCGGCGACGAGGACACCGCCGAGCGCGGCGAGGCCGGCTACGGCGTCGGGCTGGCCAGCCGGCTGCCCGTGCGCGAGTGGCACGTGGTCCGCCTGCCGGCCGCGCGGGTGCGCTCCCCCATCATGATCCCCGGCACCCGGCGGGTGGTCTGGCTCCAGGACGAGCCACGGGTCGGGCTGGCTGCCGTTGTCCTGACGCCGTCGGGGCCGATGACGGTTGCCACGACGCATCTGTCCTTCGTGCCGGGCTGGAACGGCGTGCAGCTGCGCCGGCTGGTCAAAGCCCTGCGCGGGCTGCCGGCGCCGCAGGTGCTGGTCGGGGACCTGAACATGCCGGGCGGGCTGCCGCGGCTGCTCTCCGGCTGGCGCTCGCTGGCCACCGTGAAGACCTATCCGACCGACAAGCCGGCCATCCAGCTCGACCACGCCCTCGGGCGGGGGGCGCTGCCGGCGGTGCGCTCGGCCGAGGCACTGGCTATGCCGCTGTCCGACCACCGGGCGCTGGTGGTCGAGCTCGCCGACGTGGACGCGGCGGTGACGAGCTAGATGCGCTGGCCGCGGCACCCGCGCCGACTGCTGGTCACGCTGGCAGTGGTCGGGCTGTCGGCGGTCGGGCTGACCGCCGCCGGTCTGGCCGCCTGCTCTCCGGGGACCGGCCCGAGGGTGCGGGTGGCCGGCGTACGGGTGAGCGC
>JALYXH010000033.1 GCA_030947185.1 Actinomycetota bacterium
CTCTCACCGGCAGTCGCACACGCTGCGGCGTAGGCGGCGTCGAACCCCTCAGTGACGAAGTGGAACGTCGTCCCCCCGTCCATCTGGATCGGATCATGGCGGTGATGGGTCAGCACGAAGACCGGCGCGTGATACGGCGGTTCGGGGCCCCACCAGCCAGTCCATTCCTCGTCCCAGTCCCCGCGGATCGGGCCGAACATGTTCCGACCCATCACATACGCGCCCCGCGGGCGCATGAGCCACTCGTTCGCGATCTTGTCGGCCTCATTGGCGCGCGGGTCGCCGATGTGCCAGCCGTGCAGCTCCTGCCCGCGCCTCCCCAGAGGGTCCTCCCGGCTTTGATCCGGTCCGGCGACGAACCCGTCCAGTGAGATCGACATGTGGCACGTGGTGTCCGGCACAGCGAGCCTCCTGAGTGACTGCGACTTGCGAGCGGCGCGACTCGGCGTGGCCTTCATTGCTACCACGTTGGCACGCGTGTCCATCCGTAAGGCGACGTCGTACCTCCGCCAGCGCGACCCGTGCCACCGTGCGGGCGGGGGTGGCCTCCGAGGAGGAGCGACGGGTTGTGCGCCGCGTCAGGTCACGTCCGCTGCTAGTCTCGAACAGTGTTAGAAAGCACGGACAGTGACTGGCGAGAGAACCGACGTGAGGCTGCGCGCGCGGAGATCGTGCATCAGGCGTGGACGGTGGCTCGCCGGACCGGGCTGCTCGGCTTCAGCCTGCGCGATCTCGCCCGGCGGCTGGGGATGGCAGCGCCGTCCCTCTACTCGTACTTCGACTCCAAGCACGCCCTCTACGACGCGATGTACGCCGACGGCTACCGGGATTATCTCTCGCTGGACCGCCCGTCCGCCGGCAATCTGCGTTCGGAGCTGCTTGCGGGTGCGCGCCGCTTCGCTCGTTTCAGCTGCGCAGACCCAGTGCGCTACCAGTTGCTCTTCCAGCGCACCATTCCCAACTTCGTGCCCACCCCTTCGTCCTATTCCCTTGCGCAGGAGGCGTACGAGCGCGACTTCGCGGCGCTGCGACGGCTCGGGCTATCCCGTCAGAGGGACCTCGACCTGGTCACCGGGGTGATTAGCGGCCTGGTCGCCCAGCAGCTCGCCAATGAGCCTGACGGCGACAGGTGGCTCCGCCTGCTCGACGACACCGTCGACATGCTCGTGCACCACGTCTCCTCCGCCGGGGCACGCAGCCGTGCACGCAAACGCCGGTCCGATACCACCGGCGGCTCCAGCCGTCGTCCTGTTCTGCTTCCACCCGAAGACGAAGGAGCCTGAAGTTGGACATGTTTCACGAGCCTGCGGTGGTTGGTCGCGTCCGGCCCACCGACACGCCCTTGCCGCGAATCGTCGCGTTGGCGGACATCACCCGCGTGCCCGCCCCCACGCTGCCCACTGTGACGTCATGATCGCCACCATTCACCTGGCAGACTTAGGACCGGTTGGCGCTGCTCGGGCGGTGCTGCGCCGACCACGGACCAGGGAGGTACGCGGCCTCCGGTCAGCCGAGGTGACTCTGCTCGCGCCCCTTGCACTGTCTGGGCCGCCCTCGGTGGGTCGTGCCGGGCTCATCGCCTTCTGGGACGACGAGGACTCGGTCAACCGGTTCCTTGACACCCACCCGGTCGGTCAGCGGTTCGCCGGCGGATTCCAGGCCCGGTTGCGACCGCTTCGGGCTTCCGGATCCTGGCCTGGGCTGCCGGCAGAACTCCCGGTAGGCCGCGCCGTATCAGACGACGGTCCGGTCGTAGTGCTCACGCTGAGCCGAGTTCGCATGTCGCAAGTCGTTCGCTTCCTACGCACGAGCCGGCCGGCTGAGCAGGCGGCGCTGGCTGACGACGGCCTGATCTGGGCCACCGCCGCGGTGCGGCCGCCGGTCATGACCACGATCTCGTTCTGGGAAAGCGGTCGGGCGGCTGTGGCTTACGCGTACGGCCGGAAGCGGCCGGCGCACCCGAGAGCCATCGCCGAGAAGGAGCGCAAGGACTTCAATCGGCAATCGGCCTTCATCCGCTTTGAGCCGGTGCGAGTCGAGGGCGCGTTGGTCGGGAGCAATCCCCTAGCTGCCTCGGCAGTCGTCATCTGAACCGCATGGGACCTGAACGCCCGTCTGACACCGCCCGCGGGATCACGGCGCTTCCCGGAGGCCGCAGACGCTGATTGACTCGCTGGCATGGACGGAACTCCGGTCATCGGCGGGCGGCTGCTGGTCGCGGCTGCCGCGGTCGGCCTGACACACGCGGGGTTCACCATCTACTGGGCAGCCGGGGGGCGTTTGCTGCTGCGGACCGTCGGCTCCTGGGCGGTGGAGCTGGCGAACGACCGGCCCGGGGCGGCCGGGGCGGTGCTGGGTGTCGTGGCCCTGGTCAAGATCGCCGGTTCCCTGGTTCCCGTTCTGGTGGAGACCGGCCACGTCGGGCGGTCGCCGCCGCTGGCGGGCGCTGGAGTGGGCCGGCGCCGTCGTACTCGTCGGCTACGGCCTGCTGAACGTGCTCGTTGCCTGGGCCGTGCTCGGCGGTCTGCTCACGTCCGCGGACGGCTACGACCGGTCGGCGGAACTGGGGCACGCCGCCCTATGGGATCCGCTGTTCCTGCTCTGGGACTATTGCTCGCAGCTGGTTTGGCGACGACGCGCAAAGGATGGCACCTGGCGAAGCACCCGCGGGTGGGTGAATCCTGAAGTCCGGAGCGGGCTCAGGACCGGCAGCCGACCGCTGGTACGGACCCGCAGTCGGTGAGCCGCCACTTCTTGCCGACCCACGGCGCTGGGGCAGCCTGATCGGCCTGGTCGGCGGCATGACATTCATCGCGGGCTACTCGTCCATGCTGGGCTCTGTGCTGTCCGCGGTGACCTGGGTGGTTGGCCTAGTGGGCGTCACGGCGGCCTTGTTCGCTCACTACATCCGTCCCGTGCGCCTCGGGCCGATTGCTCGCCCGCGACCGCTCGCGCTGGCGACCTACTGCGGCTGTGTCGTCGGTGAACTCGCCCTCATTGCTGTCGGTTCGCGGACCCTGACATCAGCAGGTCACGCTGAACTGCGGCCGGCGTTGATCGCCGCTGTGGTGGGGTTGCACTTCCTGCCGTTCGCGTGGGCCTTTCGCGAGCGCCTGTTCCTCTGCCTCGGCGGTGCAGTGACGGTCATCGGCACGGTCGGACTCATGGCAGGCGCACTTGGCGTCGTACATGCAGCTGACGCCATGGCCGTCGTCGCCGGGCTTGTCATGATCGCCATCATCATGCTCTACGCGCAGGGACGCTTCGCTGCCAGGACCGCCGAGTAGGCAAAGCCCGAACGTCGTCCACTACCCATCCGGGCGGACGGTTTCTCGGGCCTCCCGGCTACGGTGGGGTCGTTCGCGCGCGCGAGACGCCGCGGTCAAGTTGCCCGGTCGTCTCACCAGCCGCGGCAGATCCGGACGCGCCTTAGCGTATGGCTCATGGATGAACTTGGACCCGTGACCTGGCCCCCTGCTCCGATCAAAACAGAGCGACTCGTGCTCCGCGCATCGGAGGCTCGGGACCGAGCAGCAGTCATCGAGCTGTTCGCTTCACCCGAAGTGGGCAGGTTCATTGGGGGCGCACAAGCTCGAGCGGAACTCGAGCGTACGGTCCCGGAGGTGCCCGGAAGGCGTGCAGGCTTCTTCGTCGTCGAGCTCAACGGGGTGATGATGGGGACCATCACGCTCGATCGGCGCGACGCGGACCGTCGGGGTCACGTGGCTCCCGGTTCCAGGGCGCCCTGGCTCGGCTACCTACTCCTCCCTATGGCGTGGGGACGCGGCTATGCGGCGGAGGCTGGCGCCGTGGTCCTTGACTGGTTCGCTGGCGAGCTTCCCGGCGAGTCGGTCGTGCTGTGTACGCAGACCGCCAACGAACCCTCCATGCGCGTAGCGATGAAGCTGGGCTTCGCCGAGGTAGAACGGTTCGAGGAGTGGGACGCGGAGCAGTGGTTCGGTATCTGGTCCAGTTCGACGTCGTCCGGTTGAGGTCAGGCGCGACAGCGCGCTCATCCGGCAGTAGCTCGACTGGCGGCATGAGAGCGCACTTCAGACGTTGATCCCGAAGTGGAACTCGCACCGGTCAGGGCGCTTCTGATCGACGGCGTCGCTTGCGGCTCCCCGCTTGGTCTGACAGATCACGTCTTCGGCGCCGCACCGCCCGGCCACCGACGAGCCCGACTGAGGCCAGGCTGAGCAATATCAAGTTCACTGGCACCACGTAGGAAAGGAGATCGTCGCCAGCTCGTCCAGTAAGCACGCTCACCGCGAAGTGGACGGTGGGTGGGGCGAGGGCGACGATCCAGGCAAGCGAGCCAGTGACGAAACGTCCCGCGAGAACTCCGATCAGCAAAACGACGATGAAGGGCGCGACGTCTACGACAGCCACGGTGTTGACCCCCGATCGCTCTGTTGAGCTTTCTCTGGCCGCGCTTGATCGTTTCACGCAAATCTTGACCGCGGCACCCGAGCTTCGGGACGCACGCACATCGGCAGAGCCGATCAGGTACCCGACGCCATGCACGCCGCCAGGATGTAGTTCGGGTGGCGGTCGAGGTTCTTGCGGGCGCGGTCGTATCGCATCGTGGTCCGAGGTTCGGCGTGCCGAGCGGCGATCTGCACGTCCCGCAGGTCAACGCCGGCGTCCAACATCGTGGTCACGAAGGTGTGTCGGAGCATGGGCGGGTGCATCCGCGGCAGGCGTACGCCAGCGACGGCCGCGAGCTGACGGAGCCGGCGGGTGGCGGCATGCCGGTCCATCCGCACCTCGCGCCGGTTCAGCAGCAGCGGCCCTCTCAAGGGCTCGCCCGCCGCTCGATCCACCGCCCGGCTGACCGCAGGCGGCAGCGGCACCAGGAAGACCTTGCCGCCCTTACCCCGCACAGCAGAACCCGGTGACCGTGCTCCTCACCGAGGTCGTCGATGTCCGCGCCGACCGTCTCGAAGATCCGCAGTCCGAGTAGGCCGAGCAGGCACACGAGCGCGAAGTCGAAGGGGTTCTCCGACTCCCTGGCGGCGGTGAGCATCGCCTCGAACTGCAGGTGCGTCAGCCCCAGCGTCGGGGACTCCGGCGGGACACTCGGCCGGCGGACGTGGTCGGCTGGCGAGTGCTCCAGGATGCCGTCGATGACGCAGGTCCGGTAGAAGCCGGCTACCACGGACAGCCGGCGAGACACCGTCGAGGGCTTGAAGCGCCGCACGTCCTGCAGCCACCGCAAGTACAGCTCAAGGTCGTTGCGCTGCGGTGTCAGCGGCGCGGGCTGGCGGACGTTGCACCAATCGAAGAACACACGGAGGTCGGACTCGGTGTGCTCACGCGAGGTACCCGATACCGCGACAGGTGAGCAACAGCCGCGAGGCCGAGCTCACGCGGCTGGTCTAAAAGGGCGGTACCCGCCATGCCGACACGGTGCTCCCCGACCGTCGGCGCCACCATCGGCCGATCGAGTGACAACAGGGGTATGAGCGTGCGCCAGGACTCAGCGACCGCAGCGGTCGACGCGTTTCCAGGGCCAGTCGGTAGCAAGCCAGCGAGCGACGGCGTCGGCGAGTGGGTAGTCGAGGTCCGACCTGTCGAGCCGCACCCAGGACTGCACCGTGACCTCCCATTCCGGGGAGGAGGAGGGATACAGGTAGACGCAACCAATGACGTCGTTGTCGTCTGCGGCGAGCACAGTGAAGGTGAAACCGGCTCCCCGCGCGAAGTCGTCGGCGTGGCGCCGAAGGTCGGCGAGATTTTCCTCGAGCGTCATGCCGTCGCGTGGTGGCCAGTCGCCGTCGGGGTAGCCGGGAGTCGAGCGTATGTGCTGGATGCTCGACATCCAGGCTGCATGATCGGGCTGATTGTGCTGGGGCCCCAGCGGTTCGAGGTGGAACTGCTTGGTGACGAGCGAGGTCGGCGGATGGAAGCCGAGTGGCAAGAACATGTCGGCGGTCATGACCGGGACCGTACTGGGCTGCCCGGTCCGCTGTACCTGAGCTCCTCACGCGGCAGCCGAAACCCCGACGCCCACAATTTGCGGGTTGGTCGACTGGCGGCATGAGCGGACGTCGATAGGGCTCGACTCAGCGAGCCGGGCACTCGTGAGAAGGGCTGTTCCCGGGAGTTCGAGGCGAGTCGTCGTCGCACGGGCCACAGCGGCGCTTCTGCTCGTCGAACGCCGCCTCGGCGGCTTCCGATCGAACACTCTGGGGCGGCTGTCGTATTGGCGCCCCACCATTCGTAGTGGGGGTAGAGGCTGGTCAACGGGACCGTCTGGAACTGAGGAGCTGGGATGACGCACTACCTGATGTCCGTACACGGTCCCGCCGTGAGGGATGAGTTCGGCAACTACGGCTCCAAGGAGGAGATGGAGAAGGCGTTCGCCGAGACCGGCGCGTTCAACGAGAAGCTGCGCGCCGATGGCTACTGGGTCTTCGCCGGCGGCCTCGAACCCGCAGCGACGGCGACCGTTGTGGACGGCCAGGGCGAGACGCCGGTGCTGACCGATGGCCCGTACCTCGAGACCAAGGAGCTGATCGGGGGTTTCTGGGTCATCGACGCGCCCGACCTCGACGTCGCGCTCAAACTCGCGGCCGAGGGGTCCAGGGCGTGTCGCGGCAAGGTCGAAGTCCGTCCCTTCCAGGGCCTGGCCTAAGCCGTCCGACCCACGAGGCATCGATGCAACGGGAGACGGCGGCCGTCGAGCGGATCTTCCGGCAGGAGTACGGCCGCCTGATCGCCTCGCTCGTCCGCCGCTTCGGTGACATCGACATCGCGGAGGAGGCGGCGGGGGAGGCGCTCGTAGCCGCACTGGAGAAGTGGCCGACCTCCGGTGTGCCTTCCAACCCAGGCGGCTGGCTGACCACCACGGCGGGTAACCGCGCGATCGACCGGATCCGCCGCGAGAAGCAGCGCGACGCCAAGCACCGGGCGGCCCTCATGCACCACGACGACACTCCCTACGAGCCCGACGGACCCGTCGAGGACGACCGGTTGAGGCTGATCTTCACCTGCTGCCACCCGGCGCTCGCCCTGGAGGCGCGGATCGCATTGACGCTCCGCCTCCTAGGTGGGCTGACCGTCGCCGAGATCGCCTATGCGTTCCTGGTGCCCGAGACCACCATGGCGCAGCGGATCACCCGGGCCAAGCAGAAGATCGCGGCGGCGAAGGTGCCCTACCGGGTGCCCGAGGCCGCCGACCTGTCCGAGCGGCTCGGCGGCGTGCTGGCGGTGCTGTTCCTCGTCTTCAACGAGGGCTACCTCGCCAGCGGTGACGGCGACCCGGTCCGGGCCGAGCTCACCGGCGAGGCCGTCCGGCTGACACGGATCCTGCGCCAACTGCTCCCCGACGAGCCGGAAGTGGCCGGTCTGCTCGGGCTGCTCGTGCTCACCGAGGCGCGGCGCGAGGCCCGGGTGCGGAACGGGCAGCTCGTGCCACTCGCCGAGCAGAACCGTGCCGGCTGGGACCGCTCGCTGATCATGGAGGGCCACGACCTTGTCCGCGAGTGCCTCACGATCAACCGAGCCGGCCGCTACCAGCTACTCGCCGCGATCAACGCCGTCCACACCGACGCTCCCAGCACGGCGGACACCGACTGGTCGCAAGTGGTCGCGCTCTACGACCAGCTGACCCGACTCGACCCGTCGCCGATCGTCGCGCTCAACCGCGCGGTCGCTGTCGCGGAGCTGGACGGGCCGGAGGTCGCCCTCGCTCTGATCGACCGGTTGCCGCTCAGCGCCTATCACGCATGGCACGCCGCTCGCGCCGACCTCCTGCGCAGGCTCGGCCGTCGCACCGAGGCGAAGCAGGCGTATGACGCCGCGCTCCGCTTCACCCAGAACACCGCCGAGCGCGCCTACCTCAATCGGAAACGCGGCGAGTTGGTCTGAGCCAGATCGTGCACATCGCCTTGCGCCGGTGTCGAGCCGCTCGCCCCGCGGTGAGCGGACGCTCGGGAAGGACAGCCGCGCGTCGTCCCACTGAACGGTTCCCCAGGGCCCTCGGTCTCAGGCGCGCCCATGAGGGCGACTACGTCGGCGCCGCGGCTACGAGGCGGAGCCGTTCATCGATGACACAAGCCCCCGAGCGCGTCAGTTGATGATCTTGCCGCGCTCGAGAAGTGCTGTCAGTCTCTCCCTCCAAGCCTGCAGCGCCTCCGGCGTCAGGCGTGTCCATTCAGTCACTTCGCCGAGCACCCGGAGGGGTGCACGACTGCGGTACGAACGCGTGGGGTTGCCGGGGAACTTCTTGTCCGTCACGTTCGGATCGTTCTCAAACGGCCCGGTGGGGTCGACGCAGTACACACAAGGCGCGGGATCACCCTGTGCGAGCTCTGCCGCGATCTCGGCAGCCAGGCCAGCACCGTCGACGAGGGCGGTGAAGTAGATGTGGTTCATGAAGAGCTCGGGACGGTAGTTCGAGGGGTGCCCTGCCGTCAGGAGCTCACCCGGACGCAGATTCGCGACGGTGCCGTGGAAAAACGGGCCGTCGTCGAGGGCGTAGGGCATCGGCCACTCCTTCAGTCGCGGTTCGGGGACCTGGGAGTCTGACCCGTGATCGGGGCGTTGCGGCAAGCCCCTGCCCGAGCGTTACCCTGAGCTTGGAGACCTCGAAGCCGCTGGCTGAGCACCGCGGCGGCTCCGGTGTGCGCAGTAGGACGTCCTTCGCGACTAGCCCTGGTTTCTTTCCCTACAGCGGGGCGGGTCAGCTGCTCCGGGGCACGCGGCGCAGGGCAGGCGCGGCCTTGTCGCGGGGCACACCCAGAACGGGCGCTGCCCGCCCGCCGCGCCAGAGAAGATCTGTGAGATAGCCGGCCAGGGCGGCACGGCTCATCGTCGGCTCGTCGAGCCAGCGCTCCGCCGCCGAGCGCACCGCGCCGACCATCGCGAAACCCCACGGCTCGGCGACCCCCGCGTCACGTCCGGCACCCCGCAGCAGGTCGCCGATGACGCGGCTGACGTGCTTGCTGATCACCGCGCTGTAGTCACTCGCGGCGGCGGAGTTGGTCGGCCGCTGAAGGACGAAGCGGTAGACCTCCGGGTCGTCCTCGACGGCGGACAGGAACGTCGAGACCCCTGCCTCGATCATCTCCCGGGGGTGCTCGCAGCCCTCCACCGCCGCCACGACGTCGGCGACCAGCCGCTCGCCGACCTCTCGACCGACGGCCAGGAACAGGTCGGCCTTGTCCTTGAAGTAGCGGTAGAACACCGTTTTCGCGGTGCCCGACACCGCCGCGACGTCGTCCATGTCGATCCCCGGGCCGCGCTGCCGGACGGAGGCGAGAACCGCGTCGATCAGCTCGGGCCGCCGGGCGGCGCGGTGGGAGGCCCACCGATCCCGTCGGCCGTCCCGCCGGTCATCGCCGCGGGAGGAGGGGGTTTGAGGTCGTGGCATCTCGGTACATACTCTACTGAGAATCCGCGTAACATGTACCGATCGGGAGGAGCCAGCAGTGGCACTCGACCTTCGCGCGCGGGCGGCCGAGCTGCGCCGGGTGCTGGCGACGCCCGCCTCCGAAGGACTGCCAGCCCCGGTCCGCGCCGCCGAGCAGGAGGCGGCCCTCGATCCCGATGCGCCACCGCCCCCTGACGCCGGGCTGCTGCGCGGCCTGCTCAGCCGCATCACGACACCGCTCCTGCCCGACGACTACCTGCACCTGGTGAACCCGCTGTGGAGCGCCCGCGAGCTGCGCGGAGTCGTCGTCGACGTCGTACCGGAGACTCAGCACGCCGCGACGCTGGTGATCAAGCCGGGCTGGGGCTGGTCGCCGTCGTACAAGCCGGGGCAGTACATCGGCATCGGCATCCAGGTCGAGGGCCGCTGGCACTGGCGGTCGTATTCACTGACGTCGGTACCGACCGAGAACGACACGACCATCAGCATCACCGTGAAGGCGATGCCCGAGGGCTTCCTGTCCCAGCACCTCGTCGGCGGTCTCCCCCCCGGCACGGTCGTGCGACTGGCCGCGCCCAAGGGCGACTTCGTCCTGCCCGACCCGCCGCCGGAGAAGATCCTGTTCCTGACCGGCGGCGCCGGCCTCACCCCCGTCATGGGCATGCTGCGGATGCTGCACCGCCGCGGCACCATGACCGACGTCCACGTCGTCCACTCCGCACCGAGCGAACGCGACGCGCTGTTCCGCCAGGAGCTGCACTCCCTCGCCGAGCAGCACGAGTCCCTGCGCCTGCACGAGCAGCTCACCGACACCATGGGGATGCTCGCGCTCGAGCGCTTGGACGAGGTCGTGCCGGACTGGGTCGAGCGCGAGACCTGGGCGTGCGGGCCGCCGCCGATGCTCGACGCCGCCGAGCGTGTCTGGAAGGCGCAGCACCTGACCGGCCAGCTCCACGTCGAGCGCTTCTCCATCCAGCTCGACGGAGCCGGCGGCGAGGGCGGCACTGTCACCTTCGGCGCGGGCGGTCGCACGGCCGAGGTGGACGGCGCGACCACGCTGCTCGAAGCCGGCGAGCAGGTCGGCGTACAGATGCCGTTCGGCTGCCGGATGGGCATCTGCCAGTCCTGCGTCGTGCCCCTCGTTGCCGGCTCCGTTCGCGACCTGCGCAACGGCACCGTCCACGTCGAAGGCGACCGCATCCAGACCTGCGTGTCGGCTGCCGCCGGCGACTGCGTCCTCGGCGTCTAACCACCCCCTCACCCCTTACGACGATAGGAGCCCTGCGTGGCCGTCACTGACATCAAACAGTTCGCGCACCTCACCGAAGCCGACGTCGAGGCGATCGGCTGCGAACTCGACCAGCTCCGGCGTGACATCGAGGAGTCCCGCGGCGAGCCCGACGCGGCCTACATCAAGAACGCCATCAAGCTCCAGCGCGGACTCGCCGTCGGCGGCCGCGTCGCGCTGTTCGCGAGCGCGTTCCCGCCTGCCTGGCTTGCAGGTACGACGATGCTCGGCCTCGCGAAGATCATCGAGAACATGGAGCTCGGGCACAACGTCATCCACGGGCAGTGGGACTGGATGAACGACCCGGAGGTCCACTCCAGCGCATGGGAGTGGGACACCGCCTGCCCGAGCGAGCAGTGGAAGCACAGCCACAACTTCGTGCACCACAAGTACACCAACGTCGTCGGCAAGGACGACGACGTCGGCTACGGCATCCTTCGCGTCACGCGTGACCAGAAGTGGCAACCGATGTACCTCGCGCAGCCGCTGACCAACGCGCTGCTCGCCACGTTCTTCCAGTACGCCGTAGCGCTGCACGACCTGAACATCGCCGAGATCCGCAAGGGCCGCAAAGACCCGCGTATGACGATTCGGCAGCTCAAGCAGATCGGCCGGAAGGTGGGTCGGCAGCTGGGCAAGGACTACCTGCTGTTCCCGCTGCTGAGCGGCCCGCAGTTCGTGTCGACGCTGACCGCGAACGCGACGGCCAACCTGATGCGCAACCTCTGGTCGTACACGGTCATCTTCTGCGGGCACTTCCCGGACGGCGCGGAGAAGTTCACCGTCGAGGAGTTCGAGAACGAGACGCCGCACGAGTGGTACCTGCGGCAGATGCTCGGCTCCGCCAACTTCAAGGCCGGCAAGCTGATGGCCTTCATGTCGGGAAACCTCTGCTACCAAATCGAGCACCACCTGTTCCCCGACCTGCCGAGCAACCGCTACGCCGATATGAGTGAGCGCATCCGGACGCTGTGCGCGAAGTACGACCTGCCCTACACGACCGGGTCGTTCACCCACCAGTACATGCAGACGCTGCGAACGCTCTGGAAGCTCTCGCTCCCGAATCGCTTCCTCAAGGCGACAGCCGACGCTGCGCCCGAGACCGCCTCGGAGCGTGGCGGCACTGTGCAGCAGCTCCGGGGCACGATCCGGCAGCCGCGCCTAAAAGCTAGCTGAGGCTCCGCAGGTCAGAGGTCTACCACCTTAGGGTGAGTGACGGGACTTGAAACGGCCTGGAGCACTTTCGCTGACCTGCGGAAATCGTAAAAGCGCAGGTCAGAGGGGTTATGTTCGATGAGGTTAGAACCGCTTTGATGAGGCCCTGGGGGCAGTTGCCCCCAGATTTGCCCCCAGAAGATCTTGAAGAAACTTGCCGATCCGCAAGCGCCGGCGGGCTCAAGCCGAACTCGTCTCGCACGCCCTCGGGGACCATCTCCCTCGCTGAGTGGATCAACTAACCAGTCCGCCCGCCGACGGCGCGATCCGCGGCAGGCGAGCGCGCTTCGAGGGATGCCCGCCGGCCCCGAAAGCCACCCCCGAAGGCGTTCAAAGCAAGTCCACCTACTTGGCCTGCGGGAAGGCCGTGCGTGCTCAACGGACACGCTTCACGGGCAGGATGACGCCGGCTCCGATGACGGCACACGCTCCGGCTACGGCGTACAGCACTCCGTAGCTTCCGTTGCCCATCGCAAGGATGGCTGGTGCGATCGCTGGAGCGATCGAATAGGGCAGAGCGCCGGCAATGTTCATGACGCCGAGATCCTTGGCGGCGCTGTCCGTGTTCGGCAGCACGTCCGCGACGAGGGCGAGGTCGACCGCCATGTACAGCCCGAAGCCGAGCCCGCCGACGGCCATGCCCACGAGGAAAACACCGAAGCTGCTGGCGACAGCCACCACGAACATCGCTACGCCGAACACGAACGACGCCGTGCAGACGAAGACCTTCCGACGACCCGTCCGGTCAGAGAGCCCGCCACCGAACAGGGAAGCGGCGACAACGAGGACCGACATAACGAGGGTGCCGAGAAAGATCCGCCGTGGGACATCCGCCTCGGCGCTGCCGATCTTCTCAAGCAGGTAGTAGGCCTGGTAGGTGGTCAGAATGGAGTAAGCAAGGACGAACATGAAGCGGCTGGCAAAGGCCCAGGTGAAGTCGGGGTACTTGCGCGGGTTGACGTAGAAGGCGCTGGCAAGCTCGCGCAGGGACCATGCCGGCTTGTCCGCTGCAGCGAGCCGACGATCTTTCAGCGTGGCCGCAAAGAGCAGGACGAACAGCCCGCCAATGGCGCAGGGAGCCATGAACACGGCCAGCACGTTGCCGGTGAACAACTGGACGACAAACGTTCCGCTGACTGCCGCGATCGGCAGACAGACGCCGAGGACCCCCGCAACTTGGCCGCGTTGGGCGACCGGGACCTGGTCGGGCAGCACCGCCACGAGGGCGGCGAGAAGGCCGTTGAAGGACAGCTGGGCCATGCACCACCCGACCAGAACGACCGGGACGCTGGGTGCGAGCGCGATCACGAGGATTCCGAAGGAACCGCCCACCAGGCCAATGACCATCCAGGGGCGCCGCATGCCGAACTGAGACGAAGTGCGGTCGCTCATCCTGCCGAAGAACGGGTTAGCGAACAGGGCGAGCAGGGCGCCGGTCCCAGCGATGAGCGACAGGCTCTTGGGGGCTTGATGGATCCCTACGAGCGAGTTGACCTTGAGCGACAAGCTGACCAGCAATGGTGCGAGAAATAGCAGGATGGTGCCCATGTAAGCCAGCAAGTACAGCGAGATGAAGCCCCATCCGACTCGATCCACCGGAGCGCCACCAGCCGGCACCCCAACATTTTGGGTGCTCCTGAGACCGAAATCCTCGGGCATGGCCCACTCCTCAGAGGACTGCTTCGGTTAGAGCATCTCCAGCAGGCGCATTTGCTGTCGCCCATACCCTTGCAATGACGGCCGCAACGCGAGACGTCCGGCCAGCTCCTCGGTTGAGAACGAAGCTGCATATTTGCCGTCGCGCTCAGGCGGGTGGGTCAATGCATCGGCGCATCCCGTTCTCAGTGTTCACTGCGGCCAGGTCGGGCGAGCACCGGGAGACGCACAGGATCGAGTGGACCCCTGCTTCTATGATCAATAGGTGTTTTCTCCGGTCCTTGCGACCAAGCTGTTCGCGCCGGCCCTGCGCCCGCAACTCGTCGCCCGCCCCAGACTTGCGGAGCAGCTCGACACCACCCTCGAGGCCGCCCACCGGCTGACCCTCGTGTCCGCACCAGCCGGGTTCGGGAAGACAACCGTGCTCAGCGACTGGCTCACCCACCTCGATCAGCACCAGGGATGCCCGCAGGTGGGGTGGCTGTCCCTCGACGACGGTGACAACGACCTGACCCGCTTCTTGACCCACCTAGTGGCTGCTCTCCGTCGCGTTGCCCTGGACCTGGACTCGAGCATCCTCGAGTCCCTGCACACCGCCTCGGTCCCTATGGGCCTGGCCGCGCTCGTCAATGGCGTAACCCGCGCCGGTGAAGATGCGCCGGGGCGGCTATGGGTCCTGGTGCTCGACGACTATCACGCCATCGGAGCATCCGACATTCACGAGGCAGTGACCTTCCTGCTTGACCACCTTCCCGAGTGTCTGCACCTGGTGTTGGCGACCCGCAGCGATCCTCCGCTGCCCCTGGCCCGCCTGCGTAGTCGAGGGCAGCTCACTGAGGTGCGCGCAGCCGACCTTCGGTTCACCCCAGCTGAGGCGAGGGAGTTCCTCAACCAGGCGATGGGGCTAGACCTCACTCAGGCTGACGTGGACGCGCTCGAAGAGCGGACCGAGGGGTGGATCGCTGGCCTGCAGCTGGCCGCGCTCTCCCTGCGCGGCATCTCGGAGCGTGGGCAGGTGGCTGCCTTCATCGAGGCGTTCACCGGCAGCAACCGGTTCGTGATCGACTACCTCGCCGACGAGGTGCTTGCTCGGCAACCGGCAACCGTGCGTGACTTCCTGCTCGAGACCGCCGTACTCGACCGTCTCACCGGACCCTTGTGCGACGCCGTCACCGGCCGCGCCGACGGCGCCACCATGTTGGAGGACCTGGAGCGCAGCAACCTCTTCCTCGTCCCACTCGATACGCAGCGGGTCTGGTACCGCTACCACCACCTGTTCGTCGACGTCCTGCGTGTGCGCCTGCTCGCCGAACATCCTGAACTGGTGCCGGCTCTGCACGACCGGGCCAGCGGCTGGTTCGCCTCGCGCGGCTTGGTCGAGGACGCGGTCCGGCATGCGCTCGCAGCCGAGGACTTCGCTCGTGCCGCCTACCTGATGGAAGAGGCGCTGCCGGAGCTGCGCCGCGCTCGCCAAGACCGGCTGATGCTGACCTGGGCGCGGTCGTTGCCTGAGTCCGTCGTACGTCGCAGCCCGGTGCTCAGCATCCTGGCTGGGTCCTCGCTGTTGATGTCCGGTGACCTCGACGCGGTCGAGTCACGGCTGAACGACGCCGACGCGGCGCTGGCCGCGGGTGCCCACGACGCGAGGCTAACGGCGGGGTGGGCAGACACCGACGACCTGCGCACGGCGCCGGCGACGATCTCGATTTTCCGGGCGTCGCTGGCGCAAGCCCGCGGCGACGTCGCGGGCACTGTGCGCCATGCCAGACGCGCGCTAGACCTGGCCGGGCCGGAGGACCATCTCGTGCGCGGCGGCGGGAGCGGGTTCCTCGGTCTGGCCGCCTGGGCGGCCGGCGACGTGGGAGGGGCACTGTCTACGTTTGGTGAGGCGGTCCGCAGCCTGCACGCCGCCGGGAACCTGGTCGACGAGCTGGACAGCACAATCGTGGTCGCCGACCTGCACGTCGCCTCGGGTCGGCCCTCCCGGGCCCGCCGGCTCTACGAGCGGGCCATCCAGTCGGCCACCGGCGGCGGTGAGCCGTACCCGCGGGCCACCACCGACCTGCACGTCGGGCTAGCCGAGCTCGACCGGGAGCTGGACGACCTCGCGAGCGCCGAAGCCCACCTCGAGACGGCACGACTGCTCGGAGAGCACGCCTCGATCACCGAGAACCGGCACCGGTGGTTCGTGGCCATGGCGCAACTGCGCGCCGCCAGCGGCGGCTACGACACCGCGACCGGCCTGCTCGACCAGGCGCAGGCGTTGTACCGGCACGGGTTCTACCCCGACGTACGCCCCATCGCCGCGATGAAGACGCGCGTCCAGATCGCCGCCGGGGATCTGGATGCGGCGACCAGATGGGCCCTCGACCGAGCCGTCAGCGTTGATGACAACCCCGACTACCTGCGCGAGTACGAGCACCTGACCCTGGTTCGGCTCCTCCTCGCCCAGCACCGGGGCGAGCAGCACGCGGCCGCCCAGCACACTGACCCCGCGCGCAGTGCTTCCCCGGCGGCTGCGGCGCTCGGTCTGCTCGACCGGCTGCTCGCCGCGGCGTCCGCCGACGGGCGGGATGGCAGCGTGCTCGAGATCCAGGTGCTGCAGGCGCTGGCCCACCACGCACACGGCGACCTCCCGCGGGCATTGGCCGCACTGAGCCGCGCCTGGGGGGAGGCGCCGGAGCCGGAGGGCTACGTGCGGCTGTACCTGGACGAAGGCCTCCCGGTGACAGCTCTGCTCCGCCAAGCCGCCGGCCTCACCAACGCCACCAGCAAGCATGCCGCGCCTGGCCTGCATAACGAGCATGGCGAAGCGATGCGGGGGCGGGCCCGTCGACTGCTCGATCGAGTGCGGATGCAGGTCGGCGACGTCTCGCTTCAGCAGTCCCTGACGGAGCCCTTGAGTCAGCGTGAACTCGAGGTGCTCCGACTCCTTGACAGCGAGCTGACCGGGCCAGAGATCGCCCGTGAGCTCTACGTCACCCTGAACACGCTGCGGACCCACACCAAGCGCATCTTCACCAAGCTCGACGCCAAGACGCGAGCAGCCGCCGTGCAGCGTGCTCGCGAAGGCGGGCTCCTCTAGCTAGTCGTGGGTCGTCGTGGGTCGTCGTGGGTCGTCGTGGGCTGTCGGGCTGCCAGGCGAGGCGCGCGGCCGCACTTTGGCACCAGAGTGCCGGGAGGCGGTGCTGAAAAGGCCGAGCTCGTGTCACCACCTCTGTCACATCATGTGGTGACGCCAGGTCACCCTGTCGACTCCTAGGTTCCAGTCATGCCCGCGACGATCGTCACGGAGCAACCAGGACAGGGGCCAGACATGACCATCACACACAGCACCCTCACCCGGTCGGCAGGCGCGGCCGCCGTTGCCGCTGGGTTGATCTTCATCGGCGTCCAGATCAACCACCCGCACCTCGACGCCACCTCCATCACCACGACCGAGATGGCTGTCCGCAACTCCCTGAAGGTGCTGATGGCCGCACTGGCCTTGGTCGGCATCACCGGCATGTACCTGCATCAGGTGCAGAAGATGGGCGTGCTCGGCCTGGTCGGGTATCTGCTGTTCGGCGCCAACTACCTCGTCATCCTGAGCACGTCCTTCGTCGCGGCGTACGTGCTGCCCTCCATCGCCGAGAGCAACCCCGCCTATGTCAGCGACGTCCTTGCCGTCTTCAATGCCGGCCATGCGACCGGCGACATCGGCCTACTGCAGACCGTGAAGGTGGTCGAGGGAGCCCTCTTCCTGGTTGGCGGCCTCGTCTTCGGCATCGCGCTGTTCCGGGCTCGCGTCCTAACCCGCTGGGCAGCCGCGCTCCTCGCCGTCGGTGGCGTCGTCACTGCAGCGCTGACGTTGATGCCGGCCGCCTTCTACCGGCTGCTGGCCCTCCCGAACAGCATCGCCTTGATCGGTCTCGGCTACTCGCTCTGGCTCGCCGCGCGCACCGACACCACGACACAGCCGACCGCTCTCGACACCCGGCTCCTTACAGCAGTCGGTGTCGAGTGATCCCGCGCGCCGGCCGGTGGGTGCCGGCCGGCCTGGTCGCGCTGGCCGCGATCCCCGTCCTGGCCGGCACCGCCCGTCTCGTCGAGATCCTCGGCGGGCCGGAGCTCATCCCGACGGACCCTCGCTTCACGGCCTCACCGGCCGTCGTCGTCGTACACGTCACGGCAGCCATCGGCTACGCCCTCCTCGGCGCATTCCAGTTCTCAGCCGGCATCCGCCGACGTCACCCCGGGTGGCATCGCCGGACGGGACGTCTCCTGGTGGCACTCGGTCTGGCGGTCGCGCTCTCGGCCGTGTGGATGACGCTGATGTTCCCCACTAAGGAAGGCACCGGTGACCTCCTCTACGTGTTCCGGTTGCTCTTCGGGTCGGGGATGGCCGCCTGCATCATCCTTGGGCTCACCGCCATTCGGCGGCGCGACATCGCCCGGCACCGCGCCTGGATGACCCGGGCCTACGCCCTCGCACTCGGCGCCGGCACCCAGGCGTTCACCGTGGGGTTCGGGGAAGCCCTCTTCGGCTCCAGCGTCGTGCGCACGGACCTCATGCTGGGAGCCGGCTGGGCAATCAACCTCGCCGTCGCGGAGTGGGTCATCCGCCGCCCCGCCGCCAGGCGGGCACACAGGGCTCGCACTCGCTTGGCCCCGGCTGGTTCGCGATGACTACGCGACCCGCACCACACCCAACCGTGCAGTACGAACTACGCATCGGCGGGCACCTCGACCAGCACTGGTCGACCTGGTTCGGCGGCCTCACCCTCACCCACGCCGACGACGGGACCACCACCCTGCGCGGCCCCGTGACCGACCAGGCCGAGCTGCACGGCTTGCTCGCCAAGGTGCGCGACCTCGGCGCCACCCTCCTCTCGGTCACGGCCATCGAGACCTAAAGCGGAGGCGTCCAGCCTTGGCGTGTGACGGGACTTGAAACGGCCTTGGGCACTTTGGCTGACCTGCGGAAATCGCGAAAGCGCAGGTCAGAGGGGTAATGTTCGATGAGGTTAGCGACGCTTGGATCATGTTCTGGGGGCATCTGCCCCTAGGTTTGCCCCCAGAAGATCTTGAAGAAACCAGCAGACCCGCAAAGCGCCGGTGATCCCAGGTTAACTCTTGACGGAGAACGCTACTGGGCTGCCTAGTCGGGAGAGCCGAGGGTCATGGCGATCTAGTACCGGCACCTCGCCCTCGGTCTGGTGGCATGCAGGGCCCGGTGAAGCCGGTCGCGGTCCGTGCGGACGGTGGCGGAGGCCGCTGCGATCGGAGTCAGGTTGTAGATCTCGTCGCTTTGGACGGTGCACGCCGTGTTCGGGCGGTTATAGGACGGGTGCGTCGGCAGTGTTGCCTCATTGGGCAACGGGCGGCTAGACTCAGGCGATGATCGAGGAAAAGGCGGCTGCGAGTCTGCTTCGGCAGTTGCGTGAGCAGCACGGGGCTTCCCTGCGGGCCGCGGCCGCTGATCTCGGCATCGCGCCGTCACACCTGTCGCGGCTGGAGCGTGGGGAGAAGGGTGGGTCTCCCGAGGTCGTGCGACGGGCTGCCGCTTACTACGGCGTCGAGGTCACAGAACTCGCTCCTTGGCAGCCGCCAGATGATGTGCTTCAAATACTGCGCGAGCATCCAGAGGCGCTAGCGGAACTACGACGCCGATATGGTTCGTGAAGCCGATCTCTATACAGGGCTGGTTCTGGACGGTCGCTGGCGCATCGACGGCTACAAGAACAGCGGCCACTTTTCGATCGTGCTGCATGGCGTCGATCTCAGCACCGGTGACCCGGTAGCCGTGAAGGTGTTGAAGCTGAACAGCACGCCAGAGGCTGTGGAGGAGATGCAGGGCGAGATCGAACTACTCGGCGCTCTCGCCCCGTGCGATCGCGTAGTGGACATCAAGGGGCATGGCAAGCACATACAGGTGATGACGGCCACCAGCCCCTCCGGGCCCATTGCCATCCCGATAGCTGTTTCCTACGTGGTACTGGAGCTTGCCGAGGCATCGCTTGCGGACTTGCTGGTGATGCTGGATCAGGTCGCGTGGCCAGAGCGACTAAAGCTCTTCCGTGATGTGGTCAAAGGCGTCCACCAGATGCACCTGCGCCGCACGGTGAGCCGTGATCTTAAGTCAGACAACATTCTACTTTTCGTTGATGCAGGCGGCACGGTCACGACGGCCAAGGTCGCCGACCTCGGGCGTGCGCGGCGCACAAACCAGCCCGCTCGATTTTCTGCGAATGACTACGTGGCCGGTCGTGGTGACCTCCGGTTCGCCCCACCCGAGTGCCTTTGGTTCCAAGCTGTAGATGACCCGGCGTATTGGGTCGCGGTTGACCTGTATCACCTTGGCAGCGTCTTGTTTGAGTTGGCCGTCGGGCACGGCGTGACCTCGGTTGTTCTGCCCGATGCCATGCACATCTACCGGACGATGCAAGGTCTCGACGAAGCGAGTCGTCGAGCGGAGTACAAGGCCAGAACCCCTGAGCTACGAGCGCGCATGGAGATCGCCTGGGAGCTATTCGAACAGGCGGTGCCTTCCGCGATCCGGCCGCAGGCCTCTGCGCTGCTCCGTCAGCTCACCGAACCAGATCCGGCCCTACGTCTCCCGAGGACCGTTGGTGGTCGTCCGATGCGGTCGTCCAATGGCTTGGAGTGGCTTCTCCGCAAGACCGACATCCTCCGCCTTGGCCTTCATCGCGCCGAGGTACAGGCGGCAACGCTTGCCCGTCGCAAGCAGAGCAGGAACGTGCACGCATGACAATTGCAGTTGGTGATGATCGCGATATTGCTCCCCTGCCGGTGGCGGTGCCGAGGCAGCCAGCGGTGTTGAGTCGGATCACGCCGCTTCGGGAGGCATTGGGACTAGATCCTGACGATGAGCCCGGTGTGGTCGCTCAAGCGCGAGCACTTGTTGAGCGACACCCTGGGTCCGCGATTGCGCTGGCGCGGCTCGCCCAGGCGTTCCAGTCCGTCGGAGACACGGACGCTGCATGCTCGGCAGCACGTGCCGCCGTCAAAGTCGCGTCGAAAGACCCCGCCGCACGTCACGCTCGTCATGCAGCGGCCTTGATCCTCGCGACGAATGGTGCTCCGGACACCGATGCCGCGCTTGCGGGCGACACCCTGCCCGGGGCCGCGCTTGCGCGCGCCTGGAGACTGACCGAGGCCGAACAGACCGACCGCGCCGTACTTGAACTGGCGGCAGTCGACAGCGCCCTTGCTGACGCTATGCGAGGCTGGCTGCTCGTCGATAGGGAGCCTTCTGCAGCCATCTCGGTTCTCCGAGCAGCCATGGCTAGGGGGCTCCGTAGTGTCGACGTCCTTGTCAATCTTGGTTACGCCCTTCATGGGGTTGGAGCGGTTCGTAAGGCTGCATTAGTCACCCGTGAAGCCACAGCGATTGCACCGACCGACGTCACTGCCGCGTACAACCTGACGGTGTACCTCCGACAGCTCGGCCGGCATGCGGACGCCCTGGCCGAGTTGTCGCGGGTGGCCGACTTGCGCCCAAACGACCTTGAACTTGCCCTAAGGCACGCTTGGGCGCACATCAACCTCGCGGAGGATCCTCGGGCGGCTCTCCGGCATCTCAAGAAGTCACACGCGCGGCTTGCCTGGTCCGCGCCGGGTGATAAACGAGCTGAGTTCGAGGCAAGTATCGCCTTCCTTGAGCACCGCCTCGGACGGCGGGCACTCGCGCCTACCCGCCAGTACTTGTGGAAGCGCGTGGCACTAGTTCCGCACAGTGGCGAAGTCGCTTCCATGCTGGCTGGGCTTTATGGCGAGCCTGAGGATGTGCCCGAGTTGCGGCGTCTGATCTTGGAAGCGGGATCGGCGCTGGGACCAGCGCGCGTGCTTGTTCAGCGCGCTCGGGTAGCAGTGCTTGAAAGCGACCTACCTCAGGCGATCGGACTGGTCCTCGAAGCGGTGGAGGCTGCCCCCACCGACCCTTACGCTGCGGGTTTTGCGGCCTACATAGTCGGCGAGGCAGGTGGTGATTATGGGCGCGCCTGCGAGATTGCTCTCCGAGCCTACCGCGCCAATCCAGAACCTTCGCTGGCAAACAACCTCGCCTTCTCGCTGGCGCTTGCTCACCGGGGCACGGAAGCCGCGAGACTGATCCGCGACGCGGGCGGACCGAGCAAGCTCCCCTACGGCGGGGCCACCGCGGCTCTTGTGGAGTTGGCCCAGGGACGAGTGGCGAGCGCGGCACAGGGATATGCAGAGGCGGTCGCGCACGTGGCAGCGCAAGGCGACCAGGAGATGGCTGAAATCATCGACTGGCGTCAACGACTCGCAATGGTTCAGTTCGGTGTGCCGCTGGCGTCAGGAGTGACACTCGCCGAGCCGGGCGGAAGCAAGCATGCAAGCGCTCGCAACGTACTGCGCGAAGTTGCTCGTCGACTAGCTGGGACATACGCCGCGGGGCCATTAGCGATGACATAAGGAAGGCTGGCTCCTACAGCACGGCGGACGAGACGGAACGGCCGTGCTTGCCGACGCCTGTGCGCTGTGGACAACAGCGGTGATCGTGCGCTACTCAGCGTCACCCGTTACCCGCGAATACGGCCAGCTGCTTTGAGCGCTCGCGCTGTTTCCAGGGCGTAGCGAAAGGACTGCTCATCAAGCCAAGTCTTCTCAGCCATATGTCGGTACCAATCAGCCTCTTCGAGGCGCTCCGCGGGTATGGGGTACGGCTGGAGCCGGTCTTCAGGATATCCAGCTATCCCCCAGTCGCAGACTAGCCACTGCGGGGCGCACAACTCGATTGCCCCGCTTAGGTCTTCGATGAGACTAAACCGCCTGCGCAATTCGACGGCTGTTCCAAGCAAGTCCGAGAATCCAGCAAACATAAGGCCCGGATCAAAATGTTCACCCGGATAAAGGCTCGCCTTTCGAAGTAGGTCCGCGATCTCCTGCATGATGTCTGCAGCGGTTTGCGACGACCTCCACGTTGTTTCGGCGATTTGCCCACCCGCTCGGCTCTCCAAAGTAACCCGAAGGTCAGAAGACTCGACCGTCAAGCGCGCATATATTGAGGCGTCCTCAATAACACGCACTCGTGACCCCTCCCGACTTACCAGGCGCTGGTCAGTCGCCCACAAGATGGCATCGTGTAGCTGAGATTGCCCAGGCGACGCGGTGATGTTCGTAACTAAGGCAGATTCAGCACGCTCCGCTTCGGCAAGTCGGGCTCTCACGCCGGCTCGCAGGTCTTGCAGGCTTGTACCTTTCTGCCGGTCTGGCGACGCAACCGTGTCTCGCGGACCGACACTGGCGTCTGTCTCGGCATTCCTGACTGGGTGCAGTCGCTGCGCCTCACTCACGTCGCTAGGATTGACGCTGGCGGGCGCGTCGGGGCCCCCCGCGCCC